>SVKF01000015.1 GCA_015068605.1 Oscillospiraceae bacterium | reverse complement strand
AAAAATACGTAGTATTTGAAACGAAACATTGCAGTCATCCAATAGAAGAATATATAGATATTCGTCAGAATTTGGTTACAGATTGGATGCCGTCGTCCGGATATCAGTTCTCAAGCAATCTTGAACTTGTGCTTCTCCATTGGCGACCTTTGTCTGATAGAAACAATCGTTTTGTAGAAATATGCATACCAATTGAGAATTTGCGTTAGTGTATTTATTGATTTTTTATTATATAATCGTTGAATTTGCACCCCCTAAAGTCGATTTACACCCCCTGAGGTAAAATTCTATCAAAATATGCGTTCTCTTACAGAAAAAAGTCACTTTTGTCTGTCGGACAAAGGTGACTTTTTTGAATGATGTTTGCCTTCGGCAAATGATGACGCTATCGCTAATGATATATCCTTTGGAAATGATGTCGGCTTCGCCTACATAGGTGCTCCGAGAGGCGAAGTTTGTTTCGTAGCAAGAAAAGATAATATATTTTAAAAAAATCCAAAATAATTCTTTGCATTATAATACGAAACATCCGATGCGATTTTCTTAAGTGTTTCCATATTCCTCGGATATTCTCCGTCTTCAACCCATTTTCCAATAAGGTTACAGAGAATTCTTCTGAAATACTCATGTCTTGTATAAGAAACGAAGCTACGGCTATCCGTCAGCATACCAACAAATCTTGAAAGCATACCAAGATTTGAAAGAGCACGCATCTGACTTTCCATTCCGTCTCTCTGGTCATTAAACCACCAGCCCGAGCCAAACTGGATTTTTCCTGGCACACCGCCGCCCTGGAAGTTTCCGAGCATTGTTCCGAGGACATAATTATCCTTCGGATTAAGAGTATAAAGAATTGTTTTAGGGAGCATATCCTTTTTATCAAGGCTGTCTAAAATTTTAGAAAGCCCTTCAGCAATCCGGAAATCATTTACAGAGTCAAAGCCCGTGTCAGGACCAAGCTTTTCAAACATTCTTGTGTTATTATTTCTGAGCGCTCCGATATGAAGCTGCCATACCCAGCCTCTTTTTACATATTCTTCGCCCAAAAATACCAATTTTTCAATAATATCGTCATCCATTCTGTCAACGGCATGGTCAGAAAGACGACATCCGTTTTCGTGGAAATAATCCATTCTTTCACCAATATCGCTCTTAATATTATCAATATCGGGACGGAATGCAGGGATAACCTTTGATGAAAAATCTTTAAGCTGTTTATGATATTCAAGAGTATCATAAGGTGCATCCGTTGTGCAGATTGTTTCAACATTCGACATCTTTATAAGACCCTGAACACGGTATTCATCCTTAGAGAGACAAGCATTAACTCTGTCCCATATATCCTTTGCGGTCTTTTTCGACAAGGTTTCATCAATATCAAAATAGCGCTTTAATTCAAGATGTGTCCAATGATAAAGAGGATTACCGATTAAAAGGGGCATAGTTTTCGCAAAAGCTTCCCACTTTTCGTAATCATCAGCATCGCCTGTTATGTATCTCTCGTCAATTCCATTCGTTCTCATCTGCCGCCATTTATAATGGTCTCCGCCTAAAAACAGTTCAAAAGCATTTTTGAACTTATAGTTTTCCGCAATCATTTTGGGGCTTATATGACAATGATAATCAATTATAGGCAAATCCTTAACTGTCTCATAAAGCTCCTTTGCCGTTTCATTTTTAAGCATAAAATTATCGTTAATAAAACTCATAGTGTTACACCATCCTTAAAAATTGAAATTTCTTCATATCCGTTTTCTTCATTTTTGGTTTTCTCACCGTTTGCCACGGATATTACATACTCAATCAGCTTATCCGTTACATCCTCGCCCTTTAAAAGCGGACTTGCATCAAAATCAATCCAGTTAGCCTTTCTTGTTGCCAAATCGTTATTTGTTGCAATTTTCACGGTTGGAACAGGTGCTCCGAGCGGCGTTCCTCTGCCCGTTGTGAACAGGATAAGGTTTACTCCTGCCGCCATAAGATTTGTTACCGCAACAATGTCATTCCCCGGTCCGTTTAAAAGCGAGAGTCCGTTTTTCGTCAATCTGTCGCCATAGTCAAGAACATCAACAACCGTTGAAAGACCGCCCTTTTGCACGCATCCAAGGGACTTTTCTTCAAGAGTCGTTATTCCGCCTTTTTTATTTCCCGGAGACGGATTTTCGTAAACCACCTGATTGTGTCTTATATAATATTCCTTAAAATCATTTATAAGCTTAACGGTCTTTTCAAAAATTCCTTTGTTTTCACATCTGTTCATCAAAAGGTGTTCCGCCCCGAACATTTCAGGAACTTCCGTTAAAACACAGCTTCCGCCAAAGGATGTCAAAGCATCGCAAAATCTCCCAACCAGCGGATTTGCAGTTATTCCCGAAAAGCCGTCACTTCCGCCACACTTAAGACCAACCTTAAGCTTTGAGATATGAACCTTTTCCCGTTTCGTTTTCTCCGCATTGGCTTTAAGCTCTTCTATAAGGCGAACACCCTCTGAAATTTCATCCTCAAAGTCCTGAGTATTTAAGAATTTAACACAGCTGTCATCCCATTCCTTAAGCACGCCTTTAAAAACATCAATATTATTATTTTCGCATCCGAGACCAAGCACCAAAACACCGCCTGCATTGGGATGATTAACCATTCCGCAAAGGATTTTCTGAGTTATTTCCTGGTCATCGCCAAGCTGCGAACAACCAAAGGGATGAGAAAAATGCTTTGCGCCTGTTTTTTGGGCAATTTTTTCCGCAATTTTATTCACGCAACCGACCGTGTTTACAATCCATATATCATTTCTTATACCAACCTCGCCGTTTTCACGAACATAGCCCATAAAATAAAGGTCAGATTCTTTTTTCTCTATCTTAAAATCCGTTGGATTATACTCATATTCAAGCTTACCCGACAGGTTTGTTTTTATATTATGAGTGTGAACATGGTCGCCCTTTTTTATATCCTCTGTGGCATGACCGATTGGCTGACCGTATTTTATGATATTTTCACCTTTTTTTATGTCGCAAATGGCGTATTTATGACCGTTTTCAATGTTTACTTCAACATTGTCAAGTTTATTTATTAACATATTTTAAAACCTCATTTTCAAGATAACTCAAATTCTCGCCCCAAAGCTTCTCGTTTGCAAGAATTTCACCAACTGACGCAGTTTTCATAAATTCTGTTATTTCCTTATCGTCGTCAGTCATATCCGTTCTGTAAAAATCAATGAGCTTTGCAAAAGAGAAAATAAGTGTTTCCGGCATCTTATTATATCTCTTGATATATTCAAGAATTGACGGAAGAACTCTGACTTTGAACTTACTTACAGAGTTCAGTGCGATTGATGAAAGATAGTGCTTTATATATGGATTTGCAAATCTTGTCAAAACATTATCTGCATACTCAATAAGCTCTTCCTTCGGCAAATCAAGTGTTGGGATTATCTCATCATAAACACACTTTCTTATATGATTATTCATTATTTCGTCGTCAATACAGGACTTAACCGTGTCAAGCCCCGACAAAAGTGCATAAGGCACTAAAGACGTGTGCGCACCGTTTAAAATTCTTACTTTTCTTGTGCGATACATTTCAAGATTATCGGTTAAAATAACATTAAGTCCACACTTATCAAATGGAATTTCCTCAAACAAGCCCTTATAGCCTTCGATAACCCAAAGGTGGAAATATTCCGAAGTGTTTATCATTTTATCCTCATAGTCAAGCTCAATTTTCTCGTCTTTTGGATAGCCTGTGTTAATTCTGTCAACTAAAGTGTTGCAGAAAATATTTTCATTTTCAATCCAGTTTTTAAAGTCATCGCCAAGTGTCCAGAGCTCTGCATACTGAAGAATACACTTCTTAAGATTTTCACCATTCTTGTCAATAAGCTCGCAAGGCAGGAAAACAAAACCGTTTAAGCCTTTTTTAAAGCGTTTCACTAAAAGCTGAGTGAGCTTTCCGGGGAAAGTTTTCGCCGGCTTATCCTCAAACTTATCCTCGTCAGAAAAACAAATTCCCGCCTCCGTTGTATTTGAAATTATAAAACGAAAATCAGGATTTTCCGCAAGCGCCAAATAACTGTCAAAATCATCGTAGGGCTTTACGCATCTTGAAATTGCGTCAACTTTCTTAACATCAACGCCCTCAACACCTCTGCAAAGATGTGTATAAACACAATTCTGTGCCATCAGCATATCGCACATACCCTTTTCAATCGGCTGAACAACAACAATCTTTCCGTCAAAATCAGCCTTTTCGTTAGCAATCTGAATCATCCAGTCGGCAAAGCCTCTTAAAAATCCGCCTTCCCCGAACTGTATTACCTTTTCCTTCATTATTTCTCTGCCTTTCCCGAAGCATTCCCCTGATATTCATTCAGGAAATCCTCCGCTGTTTTATTCATATGAACGCCAATCTGTCCATCTTTGAAACCAAGATTAATATTAAGTCTGCCAAAATATGTATCAATAATTTGCACCTTTATAAAAAGCTGATTTTCACCAACCCAAGCCGCAGACGCCGCACAATCATAAAGTCTGTCACCCTTTTGAGAGCCAACCTCATCGGAATATCCCTCCTGAGGGAATGGTGCAAATTCGTTATAACACATTCCAAAGGGCAATTCCTTATCTCCCTGCTCATTGGTATAATAAAGAGTCCCCTTATTCCCTTCAAAGCAAAGCTTCATTTTGGAAATTCCCATCGGATTTTTGTTTAGAACATAAGTTACGCCATTTACTTTGTCCTGCCAATTGTTATATTTCTCCCCGATAGCCGCCTGGAGTTTTAAATCCTTTGTGTAGTTTTCAAGGCTACTTTGTGCCTCAACATTTTCAGGGAGCTCCCCGTCAACCGCTTTTCTGACAACCTCATCAAAAAAGCTATCCATAATTATTTTTCTTGATGCGGCATAGCCCTGGTTATCGCTGTTTATTACCATGATAATATCTTTATCGGGGACACACACACCAAGTTGGTCACCCATTCCGTTAAAGAAGAAGGAATTATCAAAAGTTCTCCAGAACTGATAGCCATAGCCTTGTGTGTTATATTCATCAAGACCCAAAGCGGTATTGCTTATCTGCTTGGACACAGCTTTCTCAATATACTCTTTATTTAAAAGCTGCTTCCCGTTCCATTCACCCTTATTCATAACCCACATAGCGGTTTTAAGAAGGTCATCAGCACGGCAGATAAGAGCAGAGTCGCCCCACGAATGTCCCCCCGGACATTTCAGTATACACGCATCTTTTGAAAAGCCGATTTCATCTAAAGCTTTTTCTCTTAAGTATTCAAGAAGCTCCTTGCCCGTCAACCTTTCGACCAAAGCGCCCAACACAAATGAACCTGTGCTGTCGTATTCAAAAATTGTTCCCGAAGGACGAGATTCATAGCGCTTATTTTCAAAATAAAATCTGACTCTGTCTTCGCATCTTGCCGTGAACCAGTCCTCTCCGGGTTTCGCTGTGCTCATTTTCAGCATATCTCTTACGGTTTGGTTTCTAAGATTTTCATCAGGCTGGTTTTCAAGTTCGTCAGGGAAATATTTTATCATAGGCGCATCAAGGTCAACCAAGCCATCTTGTTCCAAAAATCCAATCGCAAGCGCAACAAAGCTTTTTGTGACAGAATACATTCTGTGTTGAAATTCCTTATGAAACGGCGCCCAGTATTTCTCAAAAATAATGTTTCCGTTACGCATTATGATAAGGCTGTGTGTTGAAAGCCGTTTTTCTTCAAGAATACGAACAAAAGCCTCTATATTCGAGGATTTTATGCCCATTTTTTCGGGCGATGAGTAATCCATATTTAGCACCCTCTCTTAATCAAGGTTATAATCTGTTAAGTATTTTCTTGTGTTTGCAACCATTTCATCAAAGAGTTTTCTCGCATTTTCAATTCCGCAAGTCACAAGGGGGTCATTTGCAAATGCAATAAATATTTTCTCTATATCACGCTCTGCGATTGCTTCCGAAACAAGCTCCTGCTCTGCGCAAACTCTTGAAACAAGCGGATAAATCTCTTTTGGAATTTCACCTGCCATAACAGGGGTTACGCTGTCTGAACGGAATACTGCATTAGTTTCAACAACAGCACCAATCGGAAGATTTGGAATCTGTCCACGGTTTGGAATATTGACATTTGTTATAAGGTCAGAAAGTCCCAAGAGGGCTCTCATCTGGTTAACCCCTTCTTCACCTGTGTTGTTTATTTCAACTTTAAGTTCGCCTGATAAAAGCTTTGCACTCTTTTCAAGTCTCTTTTTAAGGTCTTCCTTTCTCCAGGAAACAGGAGTTAAACCAAAGTGCATTTCCTTCACTCTATCAGGGTTTTCAAGATACCACTTTCCTTCACAGAATTCAGCCAAGTGTCTGTCTCCTGCCGCTGCTATGTAACCAAACTTAAGGAATAAATCTATCTTAACTTTCTCTTCACTTGCAAAGTTATTGTTGAGCCAGTTATCATCAACAGGACCGTCTCCTGAAAAACCGCCATGGTTCTTTTCACAGAATTCCTTATAATATGGGAATAAATCTATGTTTTTATATTTAGCTTCTGTAAGCCATGTAAAGTGGTTCACAGCAACAGGATTAACCTTAATATCCGCTCTTGTTACCTCTTCCCCAAACACTTCCTTAACCATTTTGCTTAGGAATATCTGTGTTCCGAAAACCTCATGGCAACAACCGAAAGCTTTGATTTCAGGGAAAACTCTATATAAAGTTTTAACACAAAGAGTCATTGGGTTTGTGTAGTTAATTACCCATGCGTCAGGACTGTATTTTTTAATATTCTCAGCAATTTCCTCAAACATAGGAATTGTTCTCATCGCTCTAACGATACCGCCCGGGCCTGATGTATCACCAACGGACTGATAAATCCCATATTTTTCAGGAGTATGTACATCGGAGTCCATTTCATCAAATGTTCCGGGAAGAATTGAGATAACAACAAAGTTCGCTCCCGTAAGTGCTTCTCCTATGGTTTCAACAGCCTTATAGTTCCACTTGGAAACCGCACCTTCTGCATCATTATATTTATTACCAATTATCTCATTAGCTTTTGCCGCTTCAAAGTCTATATCATAAAGATAAACATCACCATTCATATCTCCGGCAGTTGCAAGGTCACTCATAAGTCCCCAAGCCCAACCTCTTGAGCCACCACCTATGTATGCAATTTTAACACCTTCTGCTTTTTTACCACTATACTTCATTTTAAACTACTCCTTATTTTAGCATTTTCTTTAATTATACATTAAAATATTTTAGATTTCATTGAATTTTTTGACATTTTTTCTTGATTTTCTTGATTTTTTTAACATCTTATCATATAATTAGAAAAAAGGAGCTGATAAAATGAAGCTAAACACGCCAATTAAGGGAGAGGATTTTTTCTTCGAGCGTAACTCTGTTACCGAAACCTACGGAAAACGAACTAACGAAAGCCACTATCATAATATGTTTGAAATTTACTACATAACCAGCGGTGAATGTTCCTATTTTATTGACAATAAAACATATTCACTCCTCCCGGGGGATATAATTTTAATTCCCGAAGGAGTTATTCATAATACGGAATATAACTCAATTCACTCACGTCTCCTTATAAACTGTTCAAAAAGCTTCATTCCCACATCTATACGCGACATACTTCCACCCATGACATATCTTTACAGAAACCCCGGTACGATTGATGAAATAAACGGCATCTTCGCTAAAATTGAAAAGGAATATTACGGAAAGGACCTGCTTCGGAATGACATTCTTACCTGCTACACCCATATGCTTTTCTTTATCATTGCAAGAAACATAAGCACTTGTGAAACGATTGACGGGAAAAATGCTCATATCGAAAAGGCTATTGATTATATGAAGCAAAATTTCAGCTCTTCTGTGACACTTCCCGAAATCGCATCAATTTGCAACATAAGCCCTGAACATTTCTCAAGAATTTTTAAAAATGAAACAGGCTTTACATTTTCCGAATACTTGAATTTTTTAAGACTAAAAAAAGCTCATGGTCTCCTTCTTCATTCAAGGCGTGATTCTGTCGCAAAAATTTCGTCAATGTGCGGATTTAACGACAGCAATTATTTTTCTATTAAGTTTAAGCAAATGTATGGCATCTCCCCCAAAAAGCTTCAAATGAACAAAAAATAATTAAGAAGGGAACTATAAACCCCCTTCTTAATTATTAAATTAACTTTTTTTCTTTATTTTAAGCCATCTGTGCATAACATTAACACGCTTTAATTCATAATGGTCGGAATACTGAATAAGAAGTCTGTTTCCGCCACTTGGGTCACGGAGAGTTATGTTATTTGAATAAAAGCAGGCTTCCTTTTCGCCCTTATATATGTATTCTCCCGTATCCCAAACGCATCCGTCCTCGGAGGTATAAAGAACAAAATCAAAATCCTTTTCACCTCTGCCGTGAAGCACATACACACCATCAATATATCCAATCTGCGGATTTCTTATCCCCTTTTCAAGTCGACAGCTATCGGGCTCATTCCATGTTTTCCCCAAATCATCGCTGACAATATGAGCCATATCACGCTCCGCCTTAACATTATAGGCATAGATATTAAGTCTGTCCTGCTCATCAAAAATCATTGCGCCATAGCCAAGCCCCATTGTACTTTTAAAGGGCACAACGCAAAGCTCCTTAAAGGTTTTCCCGTTGTCTTCGCTACTAAAAATCCTATATAAATGTTCAGGCTTTGACCCTGCAAAATTATCATTACAGAACTCCAGAGCATAGATTACCCCATTATGGTAAACCGCGTCATAAATCCTTCCGCAATACGGCGAAACCTCAACAGGCTCGCCCCATGTTTCTCCGCCGTCACAGCTTCTCACAACCGACGGCGTCGCCCATGGCTCACAGCACCAAAGGGCAGTGCAGTCGTTTTTAAGACAAAAAGCGACTATGCTCCCGTCATCGCAAGCAACCGCTTTTTCAACGGAAATAGTATAAATTCCGTCTTCAAACATTTGCTTCGAATATGGCAAAACCTTAACATTTGAAAAAGTCTGCCCTGCGTCCTTTGAAATTCTGTATTCAATCCAACCGTATGCCGAGTGCCCCCAACCACGGACAGGGGAGCAGTTTGAGTTAAAGTCAATAAGGCAATCGGGAGCAAACTCAGCCAAAGCATGGCTCATGTGTCCGCTTCTTTTTCTTGATTTATTATCAACATAAAGCTCCGCCTCTGAAAGTTCAATGTTATAATTTTTCCTCTCAAAAACTCTCATTTTTCATTCTCCTTTTTAGGTTATGTCCATATTTTAACATAATGAACCCCCTCAGGTCAATTATATATTCGGACAACTTATTTTAATATAAGGACATTACTTTATTATTTTCTCCCCATTAAATAAGAAAATTCCTTTTCCGTATCCAAAAGGCTTTCCCTTTGTTACATACTCCGCAAAATTTCTCTGGAGAATTGTTTTTTGAGGAAGAGGGTCACTTTCCGCATCCTTCCCGAAAATTCGCCATTTATCCCAGAAAATATCTGTTTCATAAACATCAAAGACCGTATAATCCTCCGCAAACTTCTTCGTGTTGGAGTTTTCTCCGAAAAAGCCCTGATAATTGGGGAATAAAAGCCACGAATGACACTCAATGGGTAAAATATCGTCTTTAAGCTCCGATTTTACAAAATCGTAAACCGCTTTATAGGATTTCATACATTCCTCATGAAAAAGAGGTCCTGATGAGGGGATATGGCATTTCACAATGAAATCACCCTCATTGACTTCTCTTCCTGCAACATTAACACTTTCACCCTTATGAGCTGTTATATCAAATTGAAGTCTGCCAAAAGCAAATCGTTTAAGCTTAAAAAATCCGTCAAACCAATCGGGTGTGAAGTCACCGAAAATTCCGTGAACATCAACACATTCATCAAGCTTATACTTAATATCCTTCATTGTGTCATAGAAAATCTTATCGGACAAGCCTGCCTCCTGATATTTTTCATAAACATATCCGGTGCACTCCAGCAGAAACAGTAGCTTTAAAGTATATTTATGTATGGCTTCGTCAGCCATTTCACCCATTTTTTCGTCTGCAGACATAAAAGGCAAATCCTCCTTCATATAGGCATGGGCAAGTCTCTCAATCTGCTCACCTGCAAGGGCTTTATATTTTTCATATTCCGCTTTTTGTTCATCATTAAAACCGATTTTGTCCAAAATTCCGTCAAGCAACATAATTTTATCCTTTCGTCAGCTAAATTATATCGGAATTGCAAAGGCAATCCCGATATAATTATAACCGATTATTTATTTTACGTCAACAAATTCACCGTCAATAAACTTATAAAGTCTGACAGGGGTATCCATATTTGCGTTATAATCCGTTGTTGTTATATAATAATATCCATTGCCAAGATACGCCATACCGTGACCGCCTTCAGATTCGATTGCCCCTTTAATTCCGGTTGCAATATCAGCTGTACCATAATCACCAAATGCTAATATCTTATTTGTTGCGTCAGGAGAACCTGCAAGAGTTTTCTCGGTTGGAGCCTTGCTCATATCAAGCAGATACTTGGTGTAGTTAGGCTGTCCCGGAATATTATCCTGATAGAAGTTTGCAAATATTCCGTTCTTATCAGGGGCATAAGTAAGAGTCTGCGGGCCATACTGCTTTATTCCCGTATGAGCAAAATAGACTTCTTCAGGAAGAACACCATCTCCACTCTTCCACATTTCATCTGTATACCAAACTGCATTATTCTTTATTTCATCTGTGTCGTAAGCAAAGTAAATGCTGTATTCACCATTTTCATAGCCATTTGACCAGCTTCCCAGATACAGATATTTCTTGCTGTCCGAAGACGCTCCAGCTAAAGGCGCAAAGGTTGCTCCGTCTATGCCATAGCTATATGCAAAATCATATCCATTACTTGAAATCGGTAAGTACGCAATTTTCAAAAGCCCTTCCGAATTTCTTGCCATACCAACTTCCGTAAATTTATCGGGGTCAAGAATTATAATATGAGCTGTTTCTGTTGTATAACAAAATGCACTGCAATAGAGCAAACCGTCATCAGGGTTAAATGTTATATCCCCTATATGAATGGTTTCTGTTGGTCCGAAAACTTCACCAAAACCTAAAACCGAAGCAACAACTTCTCCTGTTTCTATGTCATACTTTTTAATATCCTGCTGAATTGACTGATACATATATCCGTTTTCCGTGTCAACTGCTATTCCTTGTGTATGGTGAAGCCCCTCTCCTTTGAGGGTAAATGATGTCAGATAATCTTCTACAAAAAGATTTTCGCAATAAGGCTCTACATTAGAGAGTGAATCCCACATAAATATTTTCATCTCGTCAATTTCACTTATGTCGCCAACAACAACTTCAACCCCGTCAAAGGAAATTGCTCCGCTTGGAATAGTGGTTGTGACAGGCTGTGCATTTTCTAAAATTCCATCTTTATAATAGCCTACCACAAATACCGCATCTGCGTTAGATTCTGTACTGTTTACAACTCTTGCATTAAGCTTTAAGGTATCCCCCGAATTAAGCTGACCTACTGTATAAATCGCCTTTGTTCCAACTGTCGGAGCGGATATTTCCGCAAAAATATCTGCTTTATCTGTTGTGAAGCTATAGCTATACTCCGTTTCAAGAGCCTCGCCATTTGTGCTTTCAAGGGCTGTGCTTACCGAAAGAGTGTAGGTTTCTTCAGCCTTTAACGCCTTATCAAAGGTCAAAACGCTTTTTCCTGCTCTTGTTGAAACCGTAAATGTCGGGGTATCTCCGCTATTTGATGTAAGACTAATTGCTGTCTTTGCTGACTCACTGTCAATATCTGTTCCAAAGTCAATCTCAATTGTGCTAACACCCGGATTTACAATAGTTCCCTTTGAAATAACCTTTCCAAAGGCATCCGTAACTTTAATTACATCATCCGAAACTGTCGGCTTTGCAATATAGGAGCTTACGGTCAAATCATCAACGGTTATTGCCGCCTCACCCGTATTTGCAACCTTGATTGCATTAACATTATATAATGCCCCTCCGCTTGTTTTATCCGCTATATCAACAGTTGTTTCGGTTTCGCCGTTTACGGAATATGTAACCTTATAATTTTCAAGGTCAATAATATTGGTTACCGTTACCGCCTCTGTCAAGCCTTCAAAAGTCGCAAGAGCAAATTCTCCGTCTGTCGACACAGCCAAAACCTCTGCACCTCCGCCGTTTGCGTTTAAAGTATATTCAACCTTGAGCTTGCCTGTATCGGTTAAAGGCAATGCCTTTTGTGCATTTAGCCCGCTTGGAAGTGATAACTTATTATCACTCAATGCAACTCCGCTGTCATAAGTCCAACCCTTTATGGCACTTAAGCTGTCAGAGGAGTCAAAGTTCGCTTCCGTCACTATAAAATTCTTTTTACTTTCCGGATTAACATAGCTTAATGAGAAGTTGTCAAGCTCATATCCGCTTCCTCCAATGCCTTTGCCCCAGTCAACAAATCTGATTGAGCCAATATAACTCATAAGGTCGCCGATTGAACAATATTTGATTAAATCAATGTTTGAAAGCCCTCCAACAACTTCACCGTCATGCTTTATCTGAATACTGTAAAGCTTGTTGCTCATATCAAGAGATATGCTTATGTCATACCACTCATTGGCGGTTATCTTACCGAGACTTTTGTTTCCTGTGCTGTAACCCGTTACATAAGTCGTAAACGCACCTTTATACATATGAAGTCCCACAAGTCCGGTTTCCTGACCCGTTCCGCTCGGGAAGGTAACTAATGCTCCGCCATTTGCGTTATTTGATTTTACAGAGAAGTTCACAACCATTTCGCCCGAGGAAAATCCGCCGGAGATATTATACTGTATTCCGTGGTTACTGTCACTTACAGGGAAAGAAACTGCTTTCCCGTTATCCGAGTCAACAAGCGACAATTCACCAAGCCCTTTATAGGTTGCTGCCCATGGTGAGGTTATAGCTTCCGCCAATGTCTCATAATTATCAAACTTCGTCTCTGTTCTTATATAATCCTGCTCTGTTTCGGATGTCAAATATTCAAATTCAAAATTATCAATCTGTGTTGCTCCGCCGTTGGTGCTCCAGTCTCTGAATCTTAAAACCTTAATACCTAAGGTGTGAGCCTCCTGACTGTTATACTTATTTATTGTCAAATCTCTCAAACAGTTGAAAACCTCACCGTCACGGCTGAGTTGGATGCTGTATGTATTCTTATCAAGGTTATAGGTAAGCTCTGCATCAAACCATTCATCCTTCGCAATGCCACCCATTTTTATTTTTGTTCCCGTTCCATCCCAGAAGCCGGCTTTAGTATAAATATATCCGTCATGAATATGCATGGCAACCGGGCCGCCCGAATTATACGCATCAGAATCGTGAACTTCAACAAACGCACCCGTGTAATCCGTGGACTTTATAGAAAACTTAAAACGCAATATTCCCGTTGTAACTGCTGTGTCCGCAATCTGATACTGGATTGAGCTTCCGTCGCTTGGGACATTTATATATTTATTTCCGTCTTCATTTTCAATGGATGTAGTTTTAATCCCATAAGCCCCTGCTTCCCAGCCTGTGCTTGTTAAATTACCGGTCGGAACACCGCCGTCTGTCAGACTTTCATATCCGTCAAGAGTGTCATAAACACCGCTTATAACATTTTCTCTGTCCGCCTTTGTTATCTTTTCAACAACAACATTATCAACCCAAAATTCCGAATTATTGTTGTTCTTAAATCTTAAGTAGGAAAAACCGTGGGCAGTATCCTTTATAGGTATACCTGTTGCTCTGTATAAAAGCTTGTCATTTTGGGAAATTAAAACCTCATAAGTCAAATCGTCATAATCCGCAATAACGCCAACCTCATACCACTCATTAAGAGATGCAGTTATAAGCTTTCTGCTTGGGTGTTCAACAGCATCGCTTTCCTGATATACATAAAATGCCCCTTCTTTAAATTGCACCATAGGACGCATTGTATTCCAGCCTGCTCCCATATGAATTTCACCGCAGTTTTCAGCCGTCATAAGCACATCAACGCTTAAACGAACCTTCCCCGAGCTTATCTTCGAAAAATACTTCCTCATTCCATGGCTCCAATAAATACCTTCCGCCGTAAGCTCTGAGGCAACATTTGCATATTTATTTCCCGTTTCGTCCTGAACAATGGTTACATTTTTGGGGTCACTCTTGCTTGCAAGCGCTTCCCATGTATTGTTTGTTCCGGCGTAGGTCATTGCGCCAACCTCATAATTAAACTCATCCTTAAAAAGCTGAGTTACCACCTCTACACCCTCATCAGGTGTAGCTGCCGAAACATTCATTACTGTGATACACGCCAGAAGCTGTGCCACCGCAAGAATAATTCCAACAAATTTTCTTACATTCTTTTTCATAATTTAACCCTTCTTTTCTTTTTATTTTAATTCGGCTATGCCGTTTTATTATTTTCATTTTAATCCACAAGACAAATCCATGTTGCATATATTTTCGATGCGGTTTCCGCCTCATCCTTATCATAAGCTCCCAATTTCAGATACATATTTGTGCTTTTATCAACAGTCTTATGATATAGCATTTTCCATGGGATTTTAGCCTCATATACCGTTTCGCCCGTAGCTTCGCTTAATACACAGCTATATTCGCACAGACTTTTGTCTGTCTCCACATTAAAATATGTCCAGTCAAGATTCACTCCGCCACTATCCGACACCGCAAGGCTTACTCGGTTTTCATGTCTTTGAGAATATGTCGGCTTAATCGCCACATTGACAGAATCGGCAAATCTTATATGGGTTGCCACCTCATTTTGCGTATGAATATCGTCCTTCACCTTCGACGCCGCATAAAGATAATCGTTATCCCATTTAACATAGTAAACGGCGGAAAAGTCGCTGTTTTTATTTCCAAATTCATAAATTTTATGCTCTGCCCACTCGCCATCGTTTAAAATTCCGTCAAAAACTGTTTCAATCGAAGTCTTTTTAACTGCCTTAACGGGAATTACCGACGGCTTCTTATACAAATTGGAACGGGGACATTCCCCTAAATACCCGCAAACCGTTTGCCCGTCAATGGTCGAAAGGACAACAGTGCAATCAAAATAGCCTTTAGCCGTTTCCGCAGGAATGTCAAAGGTAAGCTTCATTTCCTCGCCCGGCTTCAGCCCGTCTATGTAAATCGGAGCAAGCGCCTCAAAGACAGTTTCGGGAGAGCTTACTTCAAGCGTTCCATAGATATTTTCCGTAAAGCGGTTGCTTTTTAAGGTTGTCTCTACCTTTAAACTTCCGTCATCCATTACATCAAGAACACGCACATCAATATCAGCACAAGCCTTAACATAGCTTATTGCAATCGGGAAATGAGCATATCTTTTTCCGTCTTTTATTACTGAAAAATCCACATAATCCTTAAATTCGTCCCTGCCCTCACAGTCATTTCTTTCAATGTGTTTAAACGCAATATCGGAATTTTCCACACTTATACAAAATTTGCCGTTTCCCATATTGCTCACACTGTAATTTTCTTTTATTCCAACAAGAATTTCTCCGTCAATTTCCGTTTCAACAGAAAACTCTGCTCTGTCATTTCCGGTTATACATACCGTTTTTCGGTCAATTTTAATCTGCGGAGAATCAAGAAGCTCTGTCTTTTCGGAGTCCACTTCAAAATAGGTAATATCCTCCGTAAGTCCGAATGTGAACACACCATTATTTGAATAAATTTCGGTTCCGTTGCCGAAGCCGTCTGTTAAAATTCCCTTTTCAGCCTCCATATTGATGCTCACGGGAACAACTCCGTCCTCTGCATACATCATAAGCAGAGTTTTGCCGTCGTTTTTCTTGTATTTATAAATATAAACGCCGTCTTTTTCCATAAACTCACTAAAAGACGCATTTTCCGTTTGAGCAAAATAGTTAGTCATATAAAGCAGTGAGGGGTTTGCGCCATAGGCATTTTCTTCATCCCAGCCGTTAATCATTCCAAACCAGTCCTCGTTTTCCGCCTCATTTACACCGGCAGTCTGGAGCTGATAGATAAAAAACCTTTCGGCAATCTGACGGCTTTCAAAGATGGCAAAATTTCTCACCATAAAATAGCCATGCTCCATAGGACTGTTATATTCCTTTGAGGCTGAGGTTATAGCCTCGGTTATCCAGATTTTAAGATGCGTCCATCCGTTTTTTTCATACATTACTTCAAGCTCATCAATTACCTTCGGAAATGTTTTTTCGGGTGCTCTTGTATAAAAATGCACACCCATTCCGTCACAATGCTCCGCTCCGCCCAAGGACAGCATTTTTTCCTGCCAGCTCACATCCGTTCCGCCAACAGCATGACCTAAAACAAAAGCATTTGGATTTCCTCTTTTTATTCCGTTATAAAACGCCTCAAGTGCCTTTGCGTAATCTTCACAGGAAACAATGTCCTGAGACAAATTATTAAGCTCGTTTGAAAACTCATAATATGTTATGCGGTCTTTATATTCTCTCGCAAAATTCTCCGCCGCATTTTCAAGGGCTAAAAGCCCCTCCTCTGTTCGCGGAATATAGCTCCCGGACGGCACACCCACATTAGGGTTTTCCGCCCACCAGATTATAAGGGGTTCCATATTCGCTTCCTCAAGATATGAAAGCCAGCTTTCAAAATACTCCTTCCGCTCCGCATTCCCCCAATATACACCCGGGGCAGTTTCATAGTTTACCCAGCCAAAATCTTCTCGGTTAATGCCTACGCCCATTTTCTGAACTATGGGCATCCCCTTTTTAAGCTTTGTTCTGTTTTCCTTGTTTGTGTGGCTGCAAATTCCGTAATTCATATTTTTGCCTTCAGGCAGCTTCGCAAAAGAAAACTCACACTCCGATTTCTTTTGCGAAAAATCATCTGCGCTTACCGTAACCTCTAAATTATAAATATCATAAAGGGCTACATCGGGATATATCTCCTCTAAAAGCTGTCCCATCGGCTGAACAGAAATCTCATTCTCATGCGTCCAAATCAGCTTTTTTTGACAGTCATACACTTTATACAAAAGCCTTGCGGTAACTTCATAATCTTCTTTATTATGATAATTCACCGTAAGCCAAACCTCATCCTTATCCGAAAAGATTTTTCCTGCATTTTCACTCTCAAAGGTCACCGCCAATGGCTCAAATCCGCACTTTGGCACTGTTTCGCCTTTTTGAAGAAGCTCTTTTGCATAATTTATATCCGCCTTTTCAAGAGAAATATTGTCAAGCTTTATCTGTCCTTCATTTTCCGAAAAAATAACAAACCAAAATCCGCTTATGCTTTCAATGTCCTCCGTGATGCCTGTTGTCCCTATCTGCGTTCCGTTTATGTAGTAATAAGCCTTTCTCTCAATTAAATCAAGCCAAATATCCGCTTCGTTCCAATCATTTTCAATTATGGAAACGGTTTTTGGGTTTTGTGTCCATCCCTTAGTCCCGTTATAAAAGCCCACCTTTTGGTTTTCACAGAAAAAGCTTTGGAACATAGCACTTCCGTCATAATAATTCGTATATTTGGAATTTGTTAATCTGATACGCACTCCGGCATCTCCATCTGCAAGCAGAGAAAATGAAAGATGGTAAAGGGCATCGGAAACGGTATTGTCGAATTTTTTGTAGAGCCTGCCGCTTGTTCCTGCGGCAGAGGCTATGGCAACGTCGCTGTCACAGCCGTCAACTGCTTCAAATTCTCCCACAACCTCTTTAAAGCCTGTATTTTTATTTCCGCCTGTATAGCCTTCAAAATCCATATAACAAAGGCTCTCTGCCTTGCATACCACAAAGCAGGAAAGAATAATCGTTATGATAAATATAAGCTTTTTCATTTCCTTC
Organism: Oscillospiraceae bacterium; assembly: GCA_015068605.1. Classification (GTDB taxonomy): domain Bacteria; phylum Bacillota; class Clostridia; order Monoglobales; family Monoglobaceae; genus SIG454. Next base: position 20,573 of record SVKF01000015.1, on the reverse strand, counting down.
ACCCTCTTCGTTTTTTATTCCTCCGCCAGGCAAACCCATTGAGCAAGCTCATAGGTCTGTTCCTTCTTTCCGTCAATATCGTGTATTCCAACGCTGAACCAGAAATTTTCGTTTTCGCAAAAATCATCAACATACACAGCCTCTCTCGGAATTTTACATTCATAAACTGTCATTTTGCGATTTCTCACAACTTTTGCATCACTTTTCTCCATAATTTGCTCTATGCACGGATTTTCAATCTGCGACCAGTCAAGATGAACCGTTGGCATATCCGAATTAGGTGCTTGAGTTAATGCAACCGAAATACGGCTATCGTGTCTTTGCACCATTGTTGGTTTAACAGTTATGAAAAGGCAGTCACCCTTCCGAATTTCTGTCATAACCTCAATGGAATTATGAACACGGTCTGAGACCATTGCCGCAACATATATAAAATCTTCATCCCATTTAACATAAGTGCTGCCGCAAAATCCGTTTTTAAGCTTGAATGCACCGTAGAAATAATCCTCCCATTCATCCTTATCCAGTATTCCGTCAATAAGTGTTTCCTCTTTCGCTTTATACAGCTTCGCAACCTTCATGCCCGTATCACAATGATACATATTAGAGCCTCCGCAGGCACTTAAATGCCCTTCCGCTCTTTCGCCCCTTCCGTAGGTAAAGCTTGCCATATATGTGTTCATATTTTTAAGATGGCTTTGCGGAATATTAAAGCTTACGGTGTATTTTCCCATAGGCTCTATATCTTCAACCTCAACAGGAGCAAAGCCTTTTGCAATCGCCACGGGGCTTTCAATTTTGAGCAGGCCGCTTATACTGTTTGAAATGCTGTTATTTGTAACGGTAATTTCACCCTCAAGGCTCTTGCCATTTCCGTATGTGTTTCTCACATTCAAATCAACATATACCTTTTCCTTGCAGTTTATTCCAACCAAAATAACAGAGCTTGGCTTTCCGCCCTTTTTAAGCAAAAGCTTAACATAATCACGGTTAAGGTCACGACCCTTCCAGTCATTTCTTGCCGTAAAATCATATACCTCGGACAAGGAATTCATTGTAATTGTATATTTGCTTCCGTCAGCTTCAACGGTGTAGTTTTCCTTTGCAATCACCTGAATTTCCGCTCCGTTAAATACCTCTACATTAAACTCAGCCTTATCCCCCACGGTCATATCAATAATATGCTTATCCACTTTGAAATCCGCCTTTTCAAGAATCCTAAAGGAGCTTGAACTTGTTTCAAAATAAACAGGGTCATCAGTGAGTACGAATGAGAATTTTCCGCCAATGCCATACAGCGTTGAGGGGTTTCCGTTACCGTCAAGCATAACTCCTGTTTCTGCTGAGAAATCAATGGTGACAGGCTCAACAGAGCTGTTGCAATGAAGCATATAAAGACTATTTCCGTTTTTCTTTTCCCATCTGTAGATGTATATATTGTCCTTGACAAGCTGTTCTTTAAATTCTGCATCGGAGGTCAGCTTCATATAATTTGTCAGATACATAAATACAGGCTTTGCACTATACGGATTTTCAGCTCCCCAGCCTTTAACCATACCAAAGCATGCCTCATTGTCACTCTCGGGAATTTCGCTTGTCTGTATCTGATACACAAAAAGCTTATCCGCAAGCTTGGTTGCCTCAAAGAGGGCAAACTCTCTTATCATATAATATGCCTGCTGTTGCTCTGTATTATATTGAGAAGATGATGAGGACACGGTTTCTGTAATCCATATTTTGAGATTTTCCCAACCGTGAGAATCAAACATCTCTCTTAATTCCGTAAGCTCATTTACCAGGTTAGCCTCAGGAATTCTCGGATACGGGTGAACACCAAAGCCATCGCAATAGCCCGCTCCGCCTGCTTCTAAAACATTTTCAATCCAATGAACGTGAATTCCTCCGACGGCGTGTCCCAACACAAACGCATTGGGATTTCCGCGCTTTATTCCTTTATAAAACGACTGCAGGGCTTTCGCAAACTGCTTGCAGGACACCTCGTCCTGTCTTTTAAAGCTGTTCAGCTCATTGCTAAGCTCATAGTAAGGACAGCGGTCTCCGTATTCCTTGGCAAAGCGGTATGCCGCCTCCTCAAGAGCGTTAAGCTGTTCCTCATTTTTCGGAACACCCTCGCCCCAGTTTATTCCATAGGCAGGGTTTTCGCACCACCAGATTATAAGCGGCTTCATATTATATTCGTCAAGACGGGATAGCCAGCTCTCAAAATAAGCCTTCTTTTCCGGTCTGAAGCCGTATTCGCCCGGTGTTGGTTCATAAAACTCCCAGTCAAGGTCCTCTCGGTTTATTCCGACACCTAATTTCCCAATTGTGGACATAGTGTCATCAAAATATCCCCTGCCCACCTTATTTGTATGAGAGCACATTCCGTAAAGCGGATTCCCCAAAGCCTTATCGGGAAGATTTACATAGGAAAATTTCTTTGCCTCGCATATAATATCCTCGCCGCAACAAAGCTCTGCCTTAAAATCATATATATCAAATCGAGAGATTTCAGGCGCACTGCTCATTTCAAGAATTTCGCCATTCTTAACAGATACCGCCTCGCTGTGACTCCACACCTGCTTTTTATAGCTGTCAAGCACGGAAATTTTCAGCTCTCCGTCAATATCCTTGCCCGAAAGATTTTCCGCCTTAACAAGCATTTCGCATTTATGCCCGTTGCGGAAAATATTTCCCGTTTCATTTGAGGTTACGGTTAAGTTTACCGTTCTCCAGAGCTTTTCGGGAACATTAACCCCCTCGTCCTTGAGCATCTGTAACTCATCATTGTCTAATGCTTTAAACGAAACATTATCAATGCTTATGCAATTGGTGTCTGTTCCCGGTTTAACCAGCATCCACGCTCCGTCAATATAATCACAGGCGAAGGGAAGCCTTGTTTCGGAAATCTTTTTGTCGTCACTATAGGTATAAACAACACCGCTTTTTAAATCAACCCAGATTTCAAGAGTATACCACACCTTTTCCTCATACTCTAAGCCTGCAAGAATGACACTTTTATTCCCATCTCCCGAGAAAACATAGAAATCACCGCCCGAAGCAATAAAATGAATGAGCGAGCTTTCATATTCGGCAGTAAATTCCGTATCGCTTTTGCTTTCAAGCTTTAAATAAATTCCACCGGCACTTTCGTTGCGTTTTATATCAAATCGCAGGCGATATATATGTGATGCTTCCTTTTGCTCTGCTTCTTTGTATATTTTATGGCAGCCGCCTGCCTTACAGGAAAAGGATTGCCCTCTTTCCTCTCCGCATTTTGATACGGATATGCAATTTCTTTTTTTATGGTATCTGTTCATATTTAACTTCCCTTCTTATTAGTCATTTTGAGGATTTGTCAGGCAAATCCACTGGGCAAGGTTATACTCCTGCACACTTTCTCCGTCACGGTCACGAACACCGATATTCAAATGGAAATTCATATTTTTCTTTATACTGTTTACCATACTTTTATCAGCCAAATCATACCACGGAATTTTCACTTCATAATATGTTACATTCCCCTCACGAACAACCTTTGCCTCGTGCTTTAAGGTTTTGCTTAAAAATCCACCGTCATTTAAAGGGGATCTGTCATAATGATAAACAGGCTTATCTGCCCATGGGTTTTCCGTAAGCGCAATACCTATTTGTGTTTCGTGTTGCTGAATTGTTGTGGGTTTCATCGCCACATACAGACTATCCCCAAGCCATATATGGGTCTGGTCCTGCTTTTGGTCTTGAACATCATCATTAATTTTTGCCGCAACATAGATATACTGTCCGTCCCATTTTGCATATAAATTTCCCGAAAAGCCTTCGTTTTTGTTAAACTCTGTGTAAAGATATTTTCCCCATTCTTCCTCTGTAACTTTCCCGTCTATAACAGTCTCCTCATTGGCTTTTCTGAGTACCGAAATCTTTTTTGTCCAGGCAGGAACATACATATTTGACCTTGCGCAAATCCCAAGGAAAATTTCAGTTACCTCCCCGTCATCCGATATAAATTCAGCTTCGTAAACATTGGCTTCCTTTGTAAATTCGTAAGGAATATTAAATCTTGTCTTAAAGGTCGCTCCCGGCGCAAGATTTTCAACTCTGAAAGGTTTTACATACTTTACAAGTGATTCAGGCTTTTTAAGGCTCACCGTTCCGCTGACATTTCTCTCTGTGCGGTTATTTTTAATAACAAATTCACCAACCCAATGCTCCTCATCCTCATCTGTATAAGGTCTGACCAAAAGCTCTCCGTCAATTTGCTTTTCAACATAGTCAAAGCCAACCAACATCACCGAATTGAGTCTTCCGTCTTTTTTAACATTAAGCTTAACATAATCTCTGTTTGTATCTCTGCCAAAGCCATCGTTTCTGCCCGTGAAATCATAAGCCTTTGAGATTTCATCAAGAGTTACCGTATATGTATTTTCGTTTCTTGTAACCGTATAATTATCCTTTGCGTCAAATGTAACTTCGGTTCCTGTGGGCGGAATAAAAGTAAAGCTTTCGCTGTCCCCGACAGTCAGTTCTCCAACAATTTTGTCAACAGAAGCATTAGTTTCTTCAAAAGTGAATGTTCCCGAATTGGTTTCAAAATAGATTGGGTCAGCAGTTAGCGTAAATGAATATTTGCCTTCAATCCCGAAAAGCTGTGTTTCGTTGCCGTAGCCATCTATCATTTTTGCGGTTTCTGTCCCGAAATTCATAGTAACATTCATCATATCCTCAAAGGAATACATAAGATAAAGAAAATTTCCGTCGCTCTTTTTCCATCTTACAACAAAAATCTCACCATTTTGGATAGTGTCCTCATATACTGCCCCTTCTGTTTGGGCGAGATAGTTGGTAAAATACAAATACGCAGGCTTTGCGCCATAAGCATTTTCCGCAGCATAACCATTAATCATACCAAACCAGTCCTCATTATCTCTCGGGTTAATTCCGGGAGTCTGAATTTGATATACAATAAGCTTCTCCGCAACCCCAGATTTTTCATGAACAACAAAATCTCTTATCATATAATAAGCCTGCTGGTGCATTGAGTTCGATGCAATTGATGATGCCGTAACTGTTTCCGATATCCATATTATCTTATCATTCCAACCGTGGGAGTCAAGCATATCTCTCATTCTTTGGAGCTTTACATCTAAAACCCCTTCCGGAGCTCTGGGATATAAATGCACACCCATTCCGTCGCAATAATCCGCTCCCCCTGCCATAAACATAGTTTCTGTCCAGTCTGCATCAATTTCCGCTAACGCGTGGCCAAAAACAATGGCATTTGGATTCCCTCTTTTTATTCCCGTGTAAAAGGCTTTAAGCGCCTTGGCAAATGCTTCCGGCGGAACTTTTTCAACACCCTTGTTGTTTATCTCGTTGCTAAACTCAAAGTATGGGCATCTGTCCCCATAGGTTAACGCAAAATTATATGCCGCATTTTCAAGAGCTAAAAGCCCTTCCTCCGTTCGGGGAATCAGACTTCCGCCCGGAACATCGACATAAGGGTTTTCAGGCCACCAGATTATAAGCGGCTTCATATTGACTTCTTCAAGATACGCCAGCCATTTTTCAAAATATTCTTTTCTTTCCGTGTTTGCCCAGTAAACTCCCGGGGCAGTTTCATAGCTTGCCCAACCAAAATCCTCTCGGTCGATTAAAACACCCATTTTCTGAATTACGGGCATACCCTTATCAAGCTCTGTTCTGTTTTCTTTATTTGTGTGACTGCAAATTCCGTATTTCTCATTGACAACTCCACGGGTCGGAAGATTGCAATAGGAAAATTCCTCACAAAAAACATCCGTTTCATCGCCGATTTTCACATAAACCTCTAAAGTATAAATATCATATTTATTTATAACAGGCTTAACATTTTCTGTTATATTCTCGCCCGGTTCAAGCTCAATTTTCGTTTTCTTGCTCCACACCTGTTTTTTACTGCCGTCAATTACGCTATACTCAATTTCCGCCTGAGCTTTATGCTTTTCACGGTTTTTGTAATCCACATCAATGGATACCGGTGTTTGCTCGCTGAAAATATTTCCGACCTCTTCGCTTGTTATGTCTACGCTCACAGACTTCGTCAGTAAATCAGGAACAGCAACGCCTTCTTTCTTAAGGCGTTTCGCATGGTCAATTTCCACCTTTTCAAAGGAAAGGTTATCAACCGTTATTATATTCGTACTTGTTCCGCCTTCACCGATAACCAAAAAGCCTGATATTTCTGTCATCGCAGCACTTAAAGTCGTTTTGCCTATAAACTCGCCGTTGCTGTAATAGTAGGCATTTCTGTCGTCCATATCAATCCACATATCAACCGAATACCACTTGTTCGCAGAAAATGTCACAGTGTTTGCGTCAACCACCCAGCCTGTGGTTCCCATATAAAAGCCCTGGTCTGTTGACCTTGCCGCATAAGCCTGAAACATATTTTTTGCGTTTTCTTCGTTGTAGCCGTTATATGCCTTATTTGTAAGTCTTATATAAAAAAGTCCTGCATTTTCCGTTTTCTTCAAATCAAAGTGCAGACGGTAAACACCCTCTGTGGCATCTTCATTAAGTTTTACATAAAAACGGTTTCCGCCCGTTCCCGTCATAGCCAAAGCTCCACCTCTGTCTTCATATTCCTCTGAAAACAGATTATTTCCCGAAGTTTGGTCAATCCCGCACTTCTGCGGATTCGTCGGGTTAAACGAATCAAAGGTCAGATTTATCCCTTGGTATGCTTCTTCCGCAAAAACACTCTGTAGCGGAATTAAGTTCACTATAATCACAAAAACCAATGCGAAATACAGCTTCTTCATCTTAAATCACCCCGTTTATTTATAAACAATCAACCATAAAGGCTTCTGCCACTTAGTCCTCATAAATATCTTTGAACAGTCAGCTCCGACTGTTTCAGCAGCATAAAGGTCCGAAACTCCGCCAACATACACCTTTTCATCTTCATTCCTCACGGAAGAATCATATATCAAAATGCTTGAAACCGAGCCAAGCCCCACAACCTCGTCGGGAGTTTCAATACTGTCATAGCCAAGCTTTAAAACATTGTCTCTTACAGAAATAACATTTCCGTAAACTATTCGGTAGTCATCATAGAATGTTGCCGTTGTCTGCGGTGCCCAAGGCGGCTTCCCGCCCACAGAATAATCGTATATCATTGTTACATCGGAAACTTTCCCATCGCCGTCTGTATGGAGCTTAACAATGTCACCCTCATCAACATTTTCAGGATTTAAACCGCTGTTGTCAGATAGGACATAGGAATATTTTATACCGTTTGAATAGCCCTCGATTATATCAACAACATTTTCTTCCTCATCAAGACCTGTGAAAAATCCCGTTACAAGGAACATATCTCCTATCGTATCAGGCATATCCGCCGAGGTACGGATAATCAACACCTCTTCATAGCCTGACCTTACATCTGTCTTATATGTATCAACCGTATAGTTTTCACTCTGAACAAAATAGCTTTGCTTTATTATATTAAAATCGTCATCCTTTGCATTTGCAAGGGCAGCATCCTCGGGAACTGCAAAAAACATTGTGCTTCCGCCCGACAGAATTTTTATTCCGAACTGACCGGTTCCCTCTTGATAATAGGTATTTACATTTTTATTGGTATTATGAAGGGAAATTTCACTCTCGCCCTTTGCCTCATTGAGATAAACTGTATCAATCGCCGAAACCTCATTATTTGTATTAAGCTTAAACCTTATAAGCTGACCCACTGCACCGCTTTTTCCTTTTTCAAGAGCCGCCATAAATTCATTATAGCTTGCCGTGTTAGCACTATCCACATTAACTCTTTTAGCTAATGCATAAGCTTCCATTTTATTATCCTGCGTGAAAATCCTGATTTTCGCAGTTTTATCAAGCCCCTCGCCCTCAAAACAGCCAACCAAAAATCCATAAGTCATATCACTTGCTTTTTTGTCCAAAACCTCTGCTATATTCCCGAACATATCAAGAAGAGCCGTTATCTCCTCCCCTGTTTTAAAGGAATAGGAGGTTGCCTTCATAAAATCCTCATCAACGGTATACCACAATGCATCATCACTATTCTGACCGATTTTAAGCTGTGTTTTCCCGTTTTTGTTTCTTGTTCCCCATATAGTTCCATATAGTGATTTATCGCAAATATTTACGGAAATATATTCGCCGTTTTCGTAGACTGTTATAAGGCTTTCTTCCTTTATATCCTCAAAAGCTCCGAGACTTTTATCAGCCTTATAAAAGCTTATGGTTTCCGATTGTAAATCAAGCTCCAGCTTTTCGGCTCTTATATACTTATCGTATATAATATGCTCAGTTTTATCAATAGCCCCCACAACCATATTGCGATAGTCCATTATAAGCATATAATCATAAATATCGTCACGGTTATTGTCAATAAATGTCAGACTTCCTTTTTTAAAGGACTTCATGGCATTTACGACATTTCCGGATTCATAGCCAAAGTTTCTGACAATTCCCACACCTTTTGATATTTTGATAGCGGCTTCTTTATCATTATCGTAATAGAAAACCTTATATTCATCTTCATCAAAGCTCTTAAAGTCGCTTATATCAACAGTTATAACATTATTTTTCTTATCTAACTCCCACATATAAAATATATTTTTTCCGGCAGGAGTTTTATCCTCTTTATAATACGCCCTAACTGTCATTCCAAGATATGGCAGAGGGTTTATGCCTTCAAATGAATATATTTCTCCGTCAAGCATAAGCTGATTTTTTCCAACAGATACTTTATCAACGCTTATTCCCTCAACACAGCTCAAAACACCCTCAACCGTTTCTATATCACGGTAGAGAGAAAGGAGTGTCATATCCTTTGAAGTGTTCCATGTATATTCGTCCTGCCCGAAAACCGTGGGCTCCATAAGCTTTATATGGAGGGCTTCATAAATCCATTTTAAGGCACGCTCTTTTGTCAGCGGCTTATCCCATTCAACGCCTGTGGCAAGCTTTGTTTCCCTTGCCACAGCCACATATCCCATAGGGTATCCGCCTTTCATTTCCGCATACAAATCATAACCCATTAAAGAGAGCAAAATTTTCACCGCCGCCCCTTGGGTTATTTCATCAAAGGGATAGAATTTTCCCGTTCCGTCACCGCTTATAACCTTCATTTCAGCAAGGCTGTTTATGCTGTTAAGCGCCCAATGGTCCATCGGCACATCGGAAAAATATCTCTTTTCGTTGGGCATATAGTTATCTATTTTGAGAATATTCCCCGTATAAACCGCAAAATCTGCCCGTGTAAGCTTTTTATCAAGCTTATCTGTATCCGCAGTTATTTCCAGATACTTTAAAAATTCAAAGGCTTCATCATACACCTCGTCTGTTCCAGACGCATATACACTTGTACTAAAACAGGACAAAATCCCCGTCATAATCATACAAAAGCTAATCAGTGCACTCATTATCCGTTTCATATTTATAAACTCCTTACTGTATACTTATAAGTCCGTAAACAATTTTTACTGCCTCAGCACGACTTGCATAAGCCTTTGGCATAAAATCTCCGCTTCCGTTTCCGCTTATAATTTCATTTTTCTTAAGGGCATAAACCGCCTCTTTTGCATAGCTTGAAATATTTGCATCATCTGTAAATGGCTCATATTCACCGCTTGCTCCGAAAAGTCCTTTTTTCTCTGCAATTCTGTATATAATCGTTGCAATGTCTTCCCTTGTTATATTTTTGCCGGTTCCGAAATTGTTACCGTCAATACCGTTTACAATCCCGTTTCCTGCCGCAATTCCGATGTACGGAGCATACCACATAGAAAAATCAACATCGGAGAATTTCAAATCGCTGTTCACTTTCTCAAAATCAAACGCCAAAACGATTATTTTAACAAATTCCTCTCTTGTTATCTTATCATTTGGGAAGAATTTTTCATTTTCCTTACCGTTTACGATACCCTTTTCCGCAAGAGCCACAATAGCATCCTTCGCCCATGCCACATCTTCCAAATCGTTAAATAAATCCCTGTTCATTTCCTCAACAGGCTCTTGTTGGGCAATTTCAGCATCAACGGTTATTACCACATTGTTGTCCCCTTTGGAGGAGCTACCGCCTCCGCCGCCACCGCCTCCGCCACCGGAGGAAGATTCTTTCTCTTTTTTAAGAGCGGCCTCCAGAGAAGAAACCGAGTCAAAATCCATTCCTGCCACCTTTTTGCAGTTAGCCGTTGTCACAAGACCTTTAGATATTCCCGTTTCATCCGACAAAGCCAAAAGAACTGTTTTAATATTATCATATCCGTTTGGATTTTTAACCGTTGCAAAAACAAACGCCTTCTCTACAGCATTCTGATAAGCCTCGTAGGTTTTAAAGCCCTTCCCCGACAAACGGGCGGTCATATCTTTCTCAAAGCTTTCGGTTATAAATTCAGCCTCAAATAAATCCTTTACGGCAGTTTCCGAAAAGCCTGAATACTCATTATCCTCAAAGACATTTTTAATTTTACTCTCATTAAGTCTCTGGATATAAATTGCAGTATTATAAAGCTGTGTGCGTTTCGCCTTATCCACTCCGCAAAGCATTCTCATAGAAGAGAGGATTTCCGCACAATCCTTTTTATTTGACAGATTTTCATATTCATCAGAGGAAAGCCCGAGACACATACCATATTCCCTCAGGCAATCAAGCATTTTATCCGCCGTATCCGCATTATTAAACACCTCCACGGCAACCTCATATTCCTCCATGCTGACATAATAAAAGCCCGATTCTCTTATTGGCTCAAAATCGCCCTCTGTTGCAATTTGTGCCGTTAAATATCCGCTGTTTCCCGAAATTTTAAAGGAATACTCATATTCGCCGTTTTCGTCTGTCATAAGCTGTGTATGGCAGACAATATACGAAAGATACTCGCCCTGAGAAAGACTTGAAAGCTTTTCTCCGTTTTCGTCTGTGCCTCTGTATACATCAAGCGACAGCATTTTTCCTGCGTATTCTTGTCCAAGCTCGCCCTTTACGGTCACAACCCCATTCTCGTCCATACTGATTTGGGCAAAAACGGTTGCTGTCAGACAGACCGTTGCCAAAGCCATAGCAAAAAATCTTTTTATTATATTCGTCATTTTAAAGCGTTCCGCCTTTCCCTTTATTCAAAATCAATAGCATTAACAAGAGGTGTTAAGCTTTTGTCTCCGCTCCATAAAAATGCCCGTATTTCAAAGCTCTCTCCTGTTTCCGGCAGTGTAAGATATGCGTAAATCGGATTTTCCTGCATTGCTAAAATATCCTCTGTAACCCCTGCCGCAACCATCGTGCCGTTCTCATATGCCGCAAGAACAAGCTGAACTGTCTTTGTGTTATCGTCTGTGTTATTCACAGCAATTGCCTCAAATTCAACAAAATCCCCTGCTTTAAGCTCTTTTTCCGTTGTCAGCTCATCATTTCTGCAAAGGGTTATATTTTTAACCGCATATTTTGAAGCTGTGTCAAAGTAAATCCAGGACGGGTTTACGGGCGCAGAAAACATATCAATAAACAACAAATCAATTCCGTATTTTGTATCGTAAAAAAGCTTATTTGAAAAATCTATTGTGCAAACACTGCTTTTCTTATCATAGCCAAATGTTGTTCCCTCAACAGCTTCACCAAATGCCTTCACAGCAATTTTCTCCTCGGTTGCCCACGAAGCTTTAACATTTCCGCCAAAATCAATCTCAAGTCTGTTCGCCGTTACGGGAATATTTTTAGGATCTGCAATAATATCATATTTTGTTTCCCCGTCAATCATATATGCCGACTTAATATAAGGAGCCTTGATTTTCTGTCTTACATTGATATAGTCAAAGTATACCTTAGGTGGTGCGTCTGTTGTCGCAGATGATGCCGGCTTCATATTAAGGTTCAAATATGAAATAGAATTTTTATCCTTCGCATTGTCATAGTTGTTAATCACCAGCTCTTCCGCTTTAAGCACTCCGTCAATATATATGTCAACGGTTTCCCCGTCGAAATGATAAACCGTTTTATATGTATGATAATTTTCTGTGTCAAGAGTTGAACCCCAACCGCCAAGCAACGCTACACTTGAACCTGTTAAAGCATTTGTAACATTGTTATACTGCGGTTGTTTAGCATCTCCCCAGATGAATATGCCGTTCATTCGGTTATCGCTTGGGTTATTCCATTCACCCAAATTCACAACGGTCATACCCGTCTGCTCGTTGACCTTCATGCGATATTCGATTTCAAGGTCGCCCTCCATATAGATATAGTCCCCCAAAAACATCTCAAGATATGTTTCTGTTGATATTTCAGAAGGGTCCTGAGTAAACATTATCGCCTTATTATCCTGTGCATCAGGGTCATCAACAGACGACACAGCTCCGCCCCATTTCCCTAATGTTCCCGATATTGAGGAGCCGTCATAGGAATATATAAGCTTTGATTTGTTACAGCTTATTGTCGGACTAACAAGCGCCGTTCCTATGCAGTTTTCAATATTACTAAGGCTTATCGTGTATCTGTCGCCTATGTTTGTTCCCAAGGTTACAACAGCCTTGCGAGGTGAAAGAATTTCAATATCCGTAATCTCTGCAATTCTGTTCTCGTTTAAAACGGAAATATTATCAACAAGACAGCTAACTCCGTCTGTATATTTAACCCCCTCGGTAAAGCTTAATACAAACTGATTGCCTGAGATTTTTTCCGCAGAAACGCTGAAGCTGTCATTTTTCATATACGCTATTTTAAGATTATCTAAAAATTTAACATCTCCCTTTAATAAAAGCTCAAGAAGACCTATGTTTTCATCAATATTCGCAATAGAAACCGGACTAAGCGCATCACCGTTTACGAAAGAATAATACACATCATTTTCAAAATCAATAACTTGTTCAACAAAATAACGCTCCCCTAAAGCAAAGAGCTTTGAATTAGCCTTATTTCCCCACTGGAAAAAGTCGTCATTGTTTGCATAGAACAAGCCTAAAGGATAGTCCATATAGAAAAGGTATCTTGTTGACACCCCTTCTCCCTCATCAACACTTTCATAACGCCAATAGGACTGCCCCATATTTTCCGCCGCCTCAACCTCATAGGAAATATAGAGCTTTCCGCCCTGCCTTGTTATGTTATCTGCCGTGTTTAAAGTGAAACGAAGCTGAACCCTTTGCTGGCTTAACTCGTCCTCGGTTACAGCTATGCTTGTTATCCCCATTGCCGTATTACCGTTTTCTTCCACAACCTCATCAATAGTTGAATTTGTTGTCCAAGCCGCAGTTCCATAGTCCAAATCAACAAAATAATTTCGTCTTGCTTCGCTGTCTGAAAGTCCTTTAAAATCCTCAAAATCGGTTTCAAAGAATATATCACCGCTCATTATCTTCTCCGCACTAACCGGCATAACACATATACAGCCTGCCACAACCATAAGGCTTAACATTAAACATATTGATTTTTTGAAAATTTTACTCATCTTAGCTTCCTCCTTATAATTCAACCTTATCCGCAAGCGGATTTATAAAGCTTAAACCTTTTCTTAAAAATCCCTGTAACTTAACATTGTTTTCTTTGTTATAAATAATCTCAATCTCTCCGCTTTTCTCGGTTTCATTTTCCGTAAGACTTAAATCCGTAAAATTAAATTCAGTCATCATCATATCTGTCCAACCGCTGTATGAAAGAATTGCAGGATATTTTCCCTTAACCGTTTTTATAATATCGGCTTTAAGCAAGATTTTATCGCCATGATTTAAGCTCTCTGCCGTAACCCTGTTCCCATCCTTGTAAAAACCGAAATCGAGAAGCTTAACTGTCCCCTCTCCCGTTTTAAACGGAAGCTCATAAGCCTTTGCACTGACCTTTCCACCTTCGCCTTCAATGCCTTGCGGAATACTGATTTTATACTCACCTTTTTCAAGAAAATAGTCCTTAAATTCAATAACAACCGCCTTATTATCATCGGCAAGACTTACGCGTTTTATCTCGCCTGCATCAGAGGTTATTCCCGTTGGAGCCTCTATAAGCTTATCCGTAAATGAAAGCTTTATTTTATTTGAAGGAGATGTGATTTCTTCATAAAGCTTTGCCTCATCGCCCTTATAGTCTATCGCCTCCGCTCCGCTTATATAAAGCTTGGAGCTATCCTTAACCATAGAAAATGTTATACTCTCCGAAAGTGCCTTACCCAAAGCATTGGTTATCTCGCTTTTTGGTTTTATCAGGTAAATATCCCCTTCCGTCATCTCATTTTCCAGCTTTATTTCATATTCAAAAATGCCTTTTTTCTTAACCTCTGAAATTACCGCTTTTTCATTTGTCAGAGTGTTTATGATTTCTGCCTCTAAAATAGAGCTATGAGAGCTTAATCCCTCCGTAAACTCAACCTTAACCGTTTTTGAATCGATAACCGTCGCCTTTCCCGAAAATGACTCTTCATTCATATATGAAATGTGGAGATTATCAACATAATCAACCCCTGCGAAACGGAAATGCAATCTTGATATTCCCGTAAATTCTGAATTTATCCCCTCAAAGGGCACCATGCTCAAAAGAGCTCCGTCAATATATGTATACTGCTTTTTATTTGAATAATCGCAGATGAGCTGAACGGAATATACCGTATTTTTCTCATAAGGAAGTGTTACGCTCTTGTCACCCCACTGCCCGATATTTTCCGCAGGTCCAAAGAAAATTCCTGCCTCTGCATCGGCATAAAAAACATATTTATCGTGCACTCCCGACTGAAGTATATCAGTATCGTCCTGCATTGAAAAATGGGACTGACCGGCTGTATTTTCCCCTCTGGAAATATCAAAGCTTACATAAAGACAGCCCGATGTCATAGTTTGAGGCATACGGTAAAAAGCTTTAAGCGGAGTTGAAGCTGATGCCTTTAAACCAACATTTCCGTTATTCTCACCCTTTGAAAACAATTCAACCTGCATCCAGCAAGCCTTTCCGTTCCAGTTTTCGGGGGCAAATCTACCTCCCGTATAATCCGAAAAATCGTTTCTGTAAATAACATTTTCACCGTCTACATAATTCACCTCTGCGCCACACACCGAAATCGTCAGAGAAAGCATTATTCCGATTAAAAAGTACAGCACCCGTTTCATCTTGTATCACACTCCATTATCTAATTGAATAAGTTAATGATAACACCATATTCTATAAAAGTAAAGCAAAAATCGTATGTAAAAATTGTAAAAAAGTACACTTTTGGCAAAAGATTTTTTTACCAAAAATGTACTTTACTTGACGGATTTTGCAAAAAGCTATTGATTTTTCCAAATCTTTAAATTATAATAATTTAAAGGATACATAGGGAGGTGGTCTGTTGTGCTGAATTTATTTTATTCCAATAAGCTTATCACACTTTTAAAGGATTTTACAAATCTTACGGGAATGCCTGTCACAATCTATGATGAAAGCTTTGCGGCAATAACCTATACTCGTGCTCCTTCTTTTTGTTCAAACATTGGCGAAAATTCCGCTTTAGCCGAGCAGTGCAGCCGTTGCAATACAAAGGCTCTTGAGCGATGCAGAAAAACCCAAAAGACATATATTTACCGTTGTCATCTGGGGATAATCGAGGCGGTCACCCCTGTCATAAAGGACGGTCAGATTATAGGCTATATTATGATAGGTCAGGTTCTTGACACCAATGATAAAGGGGATATTTTGAGCAGTATTTTAAGTAAGCTTCAGAATTATTTTGACACGGCATTTATAAAAAAACAGATTAAAAATATAAATTCTATGAATATTTCCCGTATTTATTCCGCCGTTTCCATAATGGAAACCTTCACCGATTATATTGTTTCAAAGGGATATATAAACGCCCGTTCTTTGGACTTCATGGACAAGCTCAACCATTATATTGACGAAAATATTTCGGGGAAGATTACTGTTGAAGCCCTTTGCGATTTCTTTCATGTTTGCAGAACAACCCTCTATAAGCTTATTCAGCCATATTCCTCAGAGGGAATCGGAGCATATATTCTTAACAGACGCCTTGACAAGGCTCGTTCTCTTCTTGAAACGACTTCACTTTCCGTTAAGGAGATTGCATTATCGGTTGGGTTTCAGGACCATACATATTTTTCCCGCGTATATAAAAACAAATACGGGGTTTCTCCTTATAGAAGAACAGCCTAAATAACTAAGACCGGGGTTAAAAAACTCCGGATCGCAAGAAAAGAGGAAAAAACAACAGGGATTGAAAAAACCTTTTGTAGAATATATCCCTGAATATACCTAAAAACAAGTGTAAAAAATCAGAAATTTTGATTTTTTTAAATATATTATCTTTTCTTGCTACGAAACAAACTTCGCCTCTCGGAGTACCTATGTACGCCTTCGGGTAACCCAAAGCCAAGGCTTTGGCTCAGTTTGTCCGCTTTAGAGCTTTTTTCCTATCCCCTTAAAGCCAAGGCGGTGTCTAAAAACAAAAGTTTTTAAACACCGCCTTTTTATCTCTTCCAGGTGCTTTTTGAAAACAATATCAAAATCGGGAAAATTTCAAGTCTGCCGATTATCATTACAATAGTCATAACAACTGTTGACAAATCTGAAAAGGCAGAGAAATTCTCCATAGGTCCAACTCCTGCAAGTCCGGGACCTATATTATTAATCGTTGCAGCTATTGCCGTAAAGTTGGTTGTAAAGTCAAAATTATCAAGACTTATAATAAGCACCGCCACCGCAAAAATCGCAATATATGCCGCCATATAAACATTAACCGCTCTGACAGTTTCGTGCTCAACAAGACGGCCGTTCATTGTAATTTTTACTGTTCTCTGCGGATGAACCGCAACCTTAGTTTCTTTGAGAATGCTCTTAAACAAAATAATTATTCTTGAAACCTTTATTCCGCCGCCTGTACTTCCGGCACAGGCACCAACAAACATAAGTCCCACAAGAATAGTCTTAGAAAAACTGTTCCACTTATCAAAATCCACCGTAGCATATCCCGTTGTGGTAATAATTGAGCCAACTGTAAACGAAGTATGCCGTATATTATCAGACAAACTTCCATATAAATTATGACAGTTTATGGCAATAAGCAAAATTGACACCAGAATTATACATATATATGTCCTGACTTCCACAGAACGGATTGCAGTTTTGAATTTTCTCAAAAGAATTAAATAATACACCGAAAAGTCTATCCCGAATAAAATCATAAAAACTATTATAACCCATTGCTGATAGGCTGTGTAATCCGCAAACCCTGAATTTCTCACAGTAAAACCGCCCGTTCCGGCTGTTCCAAATGTAATGGTTATTGCATCAAAGGTATCCATTCCTCCTGCTTTAAGGAGAATAAACTGCAAAACCGTCATCCCGAGATAAATAAGATACAAAATTTTCGCCATAGAACGCACCTTTGGCACCATTTTGCTGACAGACGGGCCCGGGCTTTCCGCTTTAATCAGATACATATTATCTCCCGAAGATGACGGAAGTAACGCTACAAGAAAAACCAGAACTCCCATACCGCCAATCCAATGGGTAAAGCTTCTCCACATAATAAGACTTTTAGGCAGACTTTCCACCTCCGCAAGGATTGATGCTCCCGTTGTTGTAAACCCTGACGCAGTTTCAAAAACAGCATCAGCAAAATTTTTTATTCCCCCTGATATATAGAAAGGAACTGCACCGAAAATACTCATCACAATCCAGCAAAGAGCAACTGTAACAAAGCCTTCTTTTGCAAACATAGTCTTATTTTTTGGAGATTTAACCGATAATAAAATCCCTGTTATAAGACATAAAACTATACTCAAAATTATTGCCGTTTTTCCTGAATCGTTATAAATAAATGAGCAAATCAGCGGTAAGAGCAAGCACCCTGCCTCTATTTTCAGTACCCATCCGAGTACATACGAAACCATTTTATAGTTCATAACTTTATCCTCTATTTAAGTATATCACTAATATCTTTAAACCCTTCATGTGCAGTTACCACAACAACGCTGTCACCTGGCATAATAACATCCTGACCTCTTGGAATAATTACTTTTCCGCCTCGACTTATACAAGCAATAAGAATATTACTTTTAAGGTTAAGGCTGTCAAGAGTCTTATTAATAACCGGCGAATTTTCCTTAATCATAAATTCAAGAGCTTCCGCCTTGCCGTCTAAAATTCGGTGCATTGTTTCAATGTCGCTGCCGATTGAATTATTTGTCGCACGGACAAACTTAACAATATGCTCGGCTGTTATATCTTTAGGATAAATAATTGTTCCCAGCTCAAGAGAGCCAATAACATTATCATATTCCGTTCTGTTTATTTTTGTTATAATCTTCCCGTTTGTTTTGCTTTTCGCATAGAGGGAAAGCATAACATTTTCCTCATCCAGATTGGTCATTGAAACAAACGAGCTGATATTTTCAAGCCCTTCCTCCAAAAGAAGTCTGTTCTCCGTTCCGTCACCGTTTACAATCGTTGCTTTGGGCAAAAGGTCGCAAAGCTCATCACATCTTTTAGGATTTTTTTCAAACACTTTAACATCGATTCCTGCTTTAATAAGCATATCTGCAAGATAATAAGCAGTTTCCCCACCGCCTATAATCATTGACTCTTTAACGGGATTTGCCTTGACTTTGGCTTTCTTAAAGAAATATATTCCATTTTTAATTGATGCAATTATGCTTATTTCATCGCCGGATTTCAAAACAAAATTACCGCCCGGAATAAATGCCTCCTGACCTCTTTCAACTCCGCAGACCAAGACATCGCAATTTAGTTTTATGGAAATATCCGCAATTCTCAAATTATCAAGAGGTGAATCTTTAGGAATTTTAAGCTTTAAAATTTCAATTCTGCCTTTTGCAAATGTGTCAATCTGAATTGCAGAGGGGAAACGAAGTATTCTCGCAATTTCCGTCGCAGCCGCATATTCGGGATTTATTATCATCGCAAGACCCAAGTCCTCCTTCAAGAGACCGATAGCCTTTCTGTATTCCGGCTTTCTCACTCTCGCAATCGTTTTGCAGTCCCCAAGCTTTTTAGCCATAAGACAAGCGAGAAGATTTACTTCATCAGAGCCTGTGACCGCAATTAAAATATCCGCCTTATCGGTTCCTGCTTCCTCAAGCATTTCAATATTTGTCCCACTTCCGACAATTCCCATAACATCATAGTTATTTGTTGTTTCCGTCACATAATTTCTGTTTATATCAATAACCGTTATATTATGTTCTTTTTCATAGCTTAATTGTTGAGCAAGTCTGCGACCAACCTTTCCGCAACCAACAATAATAATATTCATACAATCACCTTAACAGATTAAATTTGGTTAAACAGGGCTGCGACACACAGCCACAGCCCAACATTTTATTCTTCTTGTTTTTCTTTTATTTTAACAACAATTTCGTGGGTCATTAAATCATCAGCTTTTGATACCATCGCTGTTATGTTTTCATAATCAAAGGAATAGCCCTCATCGGGGATATTCTCGCTCTTTTCAAGCATCCAGCCGTTAACCGTTGCCGCCTCTGATTCCTCGTCGGGCTCAAGCTCAAAAAACTCAAAGAAATCTTCCATAGAAGTTGTTGATAAAACACGATATTCATTATCGCTTATCTTAACAAAGCTTTCAACCGCTTCATCGCTTTCGTCCCAGATTTCACCAACCAGCTCCTCAATAATATCCTCCATCGTAACTATTCCCGATGGTGTTCCGAACTCATTTACAACAATAACCATATGGTTGTGGTTCTTTTGCATATCCTTGAAAAGAACATCAAGGTGAATCGTTTCGGGAACATAGGTAGGCTGGAATACTGCATCCATAAATTTAAATTTCGGCTTCTTATAATTGAGAAGATAATCTCTTGCATATAAAACACCAACAATTTCGTCAACCGTATCCGAATAAATAGGTATTCTTGAATACCCCTCAGTTTCAATCGTTTCAATTATCTCCTCTGCCGTTGCATCCTCAGATATGAAAGCAATAGCCTTTCTCGGTGTCATAATATCCGCCGCCGTCAGGTTGTCAAGCTTGAACACATTTTTTATGTATTCTATGTCATCCTGATCAAAAGTTCCCTCGTCAGCTCCTGCATCAAGCATAATAACAATATCTTCCTCCGATACCGTATCATCCTTTTCCTTCGGGTCAATCCCGAAAAGTCTTATAACTCCATTTGTTGACACAGTTAAAAGCCAGATAATCGGCTTTAATATAACAGACATACCCATCACAAATCCACACACAACCTCTGCCAGCTTTTCTTTATGCTTCATTGCAACGCGCTTTGGCACAAGCTCGCCCAAAACAAGGGTAAAGAACGACAAAATAAGGGTTATCAGAATAACCGATACCGTATCAATCATCTCTGCATATTCCGCAGAAATACTGAACGTTTTGATTATCCACCCTGTCAATCCTTCCGCAAAATGGTCTGCCGCAAACGCAGAACCTAAAAATCCTGCAAGAGTTATACCTATTTGTATTGTTGAGAGGAACGCAGTCGGCTCCTCTATCATTTTAAGCATTTTATTCGCCTTTTTGTCACCATCCTCCGCTCTCGCTTTCACCTTCTTTTCATTAAGCGAAATAACAGCAATTTCGGTTGCGGCAAAAAAA
>SVKF01000028.1 GCA_015068605.1 Oscillospiraceae bacterium | reverse complement strand
TGCCGACTGGCTTCTTGACCTTAATTATGTTGATTTTCTCCGTGAGGTAGGGGTTCATTTTTCTGTTAACAGAATGCTTACGGCTGAATGCTTTAAGACTCGTATGGAGAAAGGTCTTACTTTCCTTGAATTTAACTACATGCTCATGCAGGGCTACGATTTTTATAAGCTTAACAAAGATTTTGATTGTCTTATGGAATTTGGCGGCGATGATCAATGGGCAAATATTTTGGGCGGAATTGAGCTTATACGCCGCAAAGAAGGAAAACAGGCTTACGGTATGACCTTTACTCTTCTTACTACGTCTGAAGGCAAAAAAATGGGTAAAACAGAAAAAGGTGCTCTGTGGCTTGATCCCGAAAAAGTTTCTCCCTATGAATTCTATCAATATTGGAGAAATGTTGATGATAAGGATGTTATCCGTCTTTTGAAGCTTGTAACCTTCCTGCCTCTTGAACAAATTGCTGAATACGAAAAATTAGAGGGACAAGAACTCAATAAAGTAAAATGTATTTTAGCTTATGAAGTTACAAAAATGGTTCATGGTGAAGAAGAAGCTAAAAAAGCCAACGACGCAGCAACCGCTATTTTCAGTAACGGAAGCGACACCTCTAATATGCCATCTGCCGAAATTGATGCAGATGAAATCGAAACAGGAGTAAATGTTCTTGACCTTCTTGTAAATATCAACCTGGTTCCATCAAAAAGCGAAGCTCGCAGACTTGTGCAACAAAACGGATTGATGATTAACGGAGAAAAGGTTACTGCTACCGATGCAGTTATAGATAAATCTTTCTTTAATGATGGCGAAATGATTATTAAAAAAGGGAAGAAAACTTTCCTTAAATTAACATTAAAGTAATACTGTTTTAACACAATGTCGTGTTTTGTCCATAATTAACAAAACACGACATTATTTTTATTGTAATTTTAACAAAAACTCCTCTTGTAAAAATAATAAAAATAATGTATTATATAAATGTACCACAAATAACTAACACTCTTTTTTTCATTTCTCCATGCAAGATATATGTCTTGTATGGAACTCCGCCCGAATATTCGGGCTCTTTTTTTTACATAAAAAAGTCGATGCAAAGAAATAAGTACAGTTATTAAAAATAGCTGTACTTATTTCTTTATATATTTTACCATTCGTTAATGAGTTTAATTGCCTCATCACAGGAAACATCCGCTTTAAGATATTTCAGTATCCTGACGAGCCTGTCGACGCACATCTTAACCGCCGCATCGCCAATAGTTTTCGAACAACCGAATGGAGCATATCCACTGTTGGAGTTGGGGTAGTTTGCAAACCAATCGATAAGCGTTGCTGATATACCAAATTCTTCAGGCAACGAAAAACGTCCTGTACGAATTCCATCCTCCGCATCAAATCTGTCAGGAGCAACAAGATCAGGGTATGTGCCATAAATTAACGCAGTTTCGCGGAAATCCGCATGCCCTCCTCCTGTGCCTGTTTCAGCCCATTTCTCAAGGCTTTTAATATCCTCATCAGTGAGCATAGAAAAACCATCAGGATCTGCCTTATACGCCTTAAGCATATTCTCGGGTTCAAGCTCGTCAAAGTTGTATGCTTTTCCCCATATAGTTATATAATTTTTCTTCTTATAAAGCTGTGAACGGGTGAAGTATCGAAGCAGTGGAACATTTCCTCCGTGTGAGGAGATAAGTAAAATTTTTGTAAACCCGTTTCTCGCAATCTCGTCACATAGCTCCTCAAGCACTGTGAGCAACGTCTCTGTTTTTATTCCAATAAAGCCTCTCGATTTTGTCTTTTCGGGATGTTCAACTGCGTGATAACATGAAACGTCACCTAACCACATCGCAGTTGGAAACATCATTACGCCCGCTTTTTCGGACGCCAATTCAGTTATTTTATCACCCATTAAGGAGTCAGTGCCTACAGGAAGATGTTGTCCGTGCTTTTCTAAACAGCCAATAACCATTATGCAGAGCTTACCCGAAGTTTCAAGTGCACCCCTAAATTCTTCTTCTCTTAAATTTTCCCATTTCATAAACCGATTCCTCCTTACATTAAGCAAAATTCTTCCATAACATCTACGGAACTGTTGTCGTTCTTGAGATATTCAAACATCTTAACAAGTCTGTCAACAGAAAGTTTAACCGCCGCATCACCGATGGTTTTTGTACAACCAGGCAAATGATTTTCACACTGTACGTCAGGATGATTGTTTGTCCGATAAGCACAGGTGCTGATCCCCAATTCATTTGGGAAAGTTATTTTTTGAGTATTTTGACTTTCGATTGCATCATATTTATCTGCTGCAACCAGCTTGGGATATATACCATAAGCGAGAGTCGTCTCAATGAAGTCCATATATTTTTCGTTTGCACCAATATCACTCCAACTTTTGAGCGTATTAAGGTCTTCTTTGGTGAGCATAGAGAAATACTCAGGATCGGAAAGTGCTGCCTCATACATATTACCGGGTGACAGCTGTTTTGTAAAATCATAGGCACTCGCCCACATTGTAGCATAATGTTTCTTTTTATAGAACTGTGCACGGCAAAATATGGAAAGCAAGTCTGCATTCTCATTATGCGCATTAATAAATAGTATTTTTGTGAAGCCGTTTCTCGCAATCTCGTCGCACAACTCTTCAAGAATTATAAGAAGAGTTTTAGGATTTATGCCAATAAACCCGCACTTGTTATTTTCTGCTGCATTCTCAAACGTATGACTCAGAGAAACATCACCAAGCCACATCGTAGTCGGAAACATCGTAACTTCCGCACGTTCCGATGCGAATTCAACTATTTTATCACCCATTAAGGAGTCAGTGCCTACAGGAAGATGTTGTCCGTGCTTTTCCAGACATCCAAGCGTCATAACACAGAGCCCGCCCGACTTATGTATCGCATTGTCAAATTCTTCCGCTCTTAAGTATTCCCATTTCATATATATCTCCTCCAAAATTTATTTTATGAATTAATTCCAATCTTGATATATGTTGTTAACTCCAAATAAAATATACCGATATAACCGAACAATTATAAACTTAAAGTTCAGTGATTATCCCTGCGCCTGCAACGAGATAGCCGCCATCAAGCATAATTTTCTTAATCCCACGCTGAAGAGAGGTGTTTTCAGGGTAACTATCAACAGGTTCATTCTGATATCCGGGAAATACATGCGCCAAACAGCCCGTACCTCTGTCGAGAAATGGGTACTTAAGAAACCTCGTGTTAAAAAATGTTATTTTTGAGCTTTCTCCGCACAATTGAGGGAGTTGAGTTGAAAGCAACCAGGAGAAGCAAACAATAAATTTAGGATTAAGTTCAGGATAGTATTTTTTCGACAACTCAAAGCCCTCTCTAAGGCTCTCCGTTACGTATTCAGGTGAGAGGTCGACATCTCTCGGAATATGCAGATTTATTACGTCATCGCCCGGGCGCAATATGCATTCCCAATCTGCACGGAGAAGTCTTGAGATTGCACGTTCAGCTTTCCCGTCCCTTGCAACGTGACCTATATACAATTCGGGTGTCTCCACAAAATCTGCATTAAACGCTCCATCCGTATCCTCTGCCCCTGCCGTACCAAGGGGCAGTCCGCATCTATGAAAGCACCCATCCGTCATCATAGGAATAATTTCGCCACTTTTTCTATTTTTTAGATAGATGACATTATTCGACCAAACGTTAGGCTGAAAATTAAACGCCTTGTGGTCGAAAATCATTGCTTTAGTATAAAGACAAAGCCAATTGTAATGGCCCTTGTTAAGCATCACTTTACCAAAATAAAGTCCCATTATCCATAAAGATCTCTTGATATTTGATATGTGCGCGAGTATTTCGTCCTTACTAAAGCCTCTTTTTGCATATCTTTCCGCCATGGAAGGTATTTCGTCAAGAATAACGAGAAGCGGTAGTGTATCCCGCCCTTTGGAGCCGTCAGACTCGGGAAAGGGAAACTGGCAAGCTTCGTGCGCACTTACGTTCTTGTTATATTTTATTGCAAGTCTGCCCCAAAGGACAAGCTCTTCTGATTTTTCGACCTCCGCTACACCGGATATTACTTCATCTATATATTCTCCAAGGGGAGCATAACGCTCTTCAATATCCCTTATTTTTTGGACATTACAGAGCGAACCATC
The DNA here is from genome assembly GCA_015068605.1 of Oscillospiraceae bacterium. GTDB lineage: Bacteria > Bacillota > Clostridia > Monoglobales > Monoglobaceae > SIG454. Next base: position 1,427 of record SVKF01000028.1, on the reverse strand, counting down.
ATCCTCACCAAGGGAGTAAAATATTTCCTCAAGACCCGGGGGATACTCCTTTATGCCGAGTCTGTTTATAAGCTCATCAAAGTTCATAATGTTAGCCTCCATGCTCTTTTTGCTAAAACAAAAATACCATATTTCACATACGTTGTCAATATAAATAACATTAAAAATACACTAATGTAAACGAAAAAGGTGAACAGTTTAGACTGTTCACCCAAATAAGGCAATTATAAGATTTTTACGCTTTGCCAATCGAACCGAAAAGCTCCATCTTTTCTTTAACGATAGTCTTGATAGCTTCTACGCCCGGTGCAAGAAGTTTTCTCGGGTCAAAGCCTTTACCCTGGAGATCCTTACCCTCTTCGATATACTTTCTTGTAGCTTCCTGGAAATAGAGCTGACACTCTGTATTAACATTGATTTTTGCAACACCTAATGATATAGCTTTTTTAATCATCTCTGCCGGAATTCCTGTTCCGCCATGAAGTACAAGGGGAAGGTCGCCTATTTGCTTTTTAATTTCAGCAAGAGCATTAAAATCAAGACCTGCCCAATTTTCAGGATACTTACCATGAATATTACCAATACCGGCAGCAAGGAAGTCTACACCAAGGTCAGCTATTTTTTTACATTCTACAGGGTCTGCAACCTCACCTGCACCAATAACACCATCTTCTTCTCCGCCAATTGAACCAACCTCTGCTTCTATTGAAAGTCCAAGGTTATGCGCAACATGAACAAGTTCAGTGGTCTTTTCAATATTTTCTTCAATAGGAAAGTGTGAACCATCAAACATTATCGAAGAGAAGCCTGCTTTAACGCATTTATAACATCCTTCATAAGTTCCATGATCAAGATGAAGTGCTACAGGAACTGTAATCCCGAGACAATCAATCATTGATTTTACCATTGCAGTAACAGTAGGGAAACCTGTCATATATTTTCCCGCACCCTCTGATACACCAAGGATAACAGGTGATTTATTTTCCTCTGCTGTTAACAAAATAGCTTTTGTCCATTCCAGATTGTTAATGTTGAACTGACCCACAGCATAGTGGCCTTCAACAGCTTCTTTTAGCATTTCAGTTGCCGAAACTAACATTTTTAATCCTCCGTTTATTTATATATAATTTAATAATTTTTACAAAATCATTCAAGATTTATTTCTGATAATCGCAATATTGCCGTTAACTCATCAAAAGACGAAACTCCGAAAAATATTTCTCTTCCGCAAAAGGAGCAACAAAGCCTGATTCCATTTTCCTCAATTTGTAAATTAAGATTATTTTCTCCACATTTACAGTTAATTTTCCCATTTTGCGTAAGTAATTCAAAATGATCAATCACATCAAATATTTGTTCTGATCCCATATACGAACTCACATATGAAGCACCATCATTTTCTTCGGGCTTTGACATTAAGAAGTTTT
>SVKF01000001.1 GCA_015068605.1 Oscillospiraceae bacterium | reverse complement strand
ATATTTTCAATGTACAGTGTTTCGCTAACTAATTTTAAATTTTTTTGAAAAACTACTTGATTTTTATATAGTTAGCTCCTTGTTTAAAATTTCAAACTATACTCCTTTCTAAAGTCTCACGCAAATAAAAAATGCGTGGCAACAGGAAACCTTGCCACGCATAAAAACGAGGCTTTAGATTTCATGTTACCACACATTTTACTCTAATTAATATTTTCAAACCAATTTGATTTAAATATTTCAGCCTGCGTTTTTAACAAACACAAAAAACTGGTTTGAAAAATATTTTATGCAAAGAGAACAAAGATATTCCAAAAGAATATCCGTTTAAAAATATTAAAGTAAAATATGTGGTAAATTTAGTATACCACTTTTTGCGCATAAAATCAATACTTTTTTCGAAATTGACACAAATCGACAAATTTCTCTTGCATATCCCAGTGACAAATGTTAAAATAGAAAGGAACACTCTTTTTTGATTTGCATAGTATGTGTAAAAAAGGAGTGGTTGGATGTTTAATGCTTTTATAATGACTGCTGTTTGCATATTTGCGGTTTACGGAGTCATAAAACTTGTATTTTACATTTACGGTTATTTTTTAACATTATATGGGAGTGACGGAATAAAGAGGCATACGGTGATGTTTTTTAAAAATAACGAGGATGAGGCAGAGGTTAGTATTCGTGAGGTAGTTTTGGGAAGAAATCCCTTTTGCGGAGATATAATTGCTGTTAATATGGATTCCGAAGATGACACTTTTGAGATATTAAGACGGCTTGAAAGGGAATATGATATTCTGACAGTTATGAATATTGATGAGTATATACATTATATAAAGGAATAAAAAATGGAGCACACACAGGAAAAAATTTCGGGAACAATTGAAGATTTGATTTATTTTAATCCATCTAACGGATATGCGGTTTGCGATATTTCAACAGAGGGGACTTTGGTTACACTGACGGGAATAATGCCGGATATTTCCGAAGGGGAAACCATTGAGGCTGTGGGATATTATAAGAATCACCCTGAATACGGAGAACAGTTTTTGGTTGAAAGCTACCAAAGATATACTCCCTCTGATGAGGCGGAAATTGAACATTATCTGGCATCGGGAGTGTTCCCTTATGTAGGACGGGCAACGGCGAGGGCTATTGTTGAAAAGTTTGGGAAAGATGCAATTTATGTTATTGAGAATGAGCCCGAAAGCCTTAAAGGGATAAAGGGATTAAATGATGCAAGGATAGCGGAAATTCACGCCGCCAGCATGAGTCAGGCGAGCATGAAGGAGCTTAATATGTTCTTTCAGAAGTTTGGAATTTCCCTTACATATTCGGCGAAGGTCTATATGTTTTTTGGAATGAATGCCATGCATATAATCAAAGAAAACCCCTATGCGCTGTGTGAGTTTATAAACGGGATAACCTTTGAAATGTCAGACAGAATGGGACTTGCCATGGATTTCCCGAAGAATCACAGATTCAGAATTATTGCGGCAATCCGCTCAACCCTCAAAAATAATGCGTATCTTGGCGGGCATACCTTTTTGCCCTTGCAGATTCTTGTGAGTCAGGTTTCGGCAATGGCGGATGTGGGAGCGAGAGATGTGGAGGACAGCATTGCGGAAATGCTTTTATCAGAACAGCTTAAAAAGGAAAATACCGGGGAATATGACGGGATATATCTTGATGAGTTTTACGATTCGGAAAATTATGTTGCAAATAGGCTTAAGATTCTTTCGGGCGTAATTTTTGATGATGTCGGAAAAAGAGAGGAAAAGCTTATTTCTCTGTTTGAAAAATCGTCGGGGTTGACTTTGGCGAAAAGTCAGAGAGAAGCAATATTTGCGGCGGCGGAAAATTCGGTTATGGTAATAACGGGCGGTCCGGGAACAGGGAAAACCACCATTATCCGCGGAATAATAGATGTTATGCAGGGTATGGGGAAAAAGGTTTTTCTGACAGCCCCAACAGGCAGAGCGGCAAAGCGAATGACTGAAATATCGGGGATAGAGGCGAAAACCATACACCGTCTTTTGGAATGTAAGCCGGGGGACGATAAAGCGCCGTATTCCTTTGTGAAAAATGAGGCAAATCCTCTTGATTGCGATGTTCTCATTGTTGATGAGACATCTATGGTTGATATAATGCTTATGGAAGCGCTTTTAAAGGCGTTTCCGACAGGTGCGAGACTGATTTTAGTTGGAGATGTTGACCAGCTTCCGTCGGTTGGTGCCGGAAATGTTCTAAAGGATATAATTGAAAGTGACAGCTTTGTTTGTATCAAGCTCACGGAGATATTTCGTCAAGCGAGAGAAAGCATGATTGTTGTAAATGCCCATAAAATAAATAACGGAGAGCATCCCTATCTCTCGGAAAAGGATAACGACTTTTTCTTTTTGCCAAGAGGGAATGCGGAGGAAATCTGTGAAACGGTTGCGGATTTATGTAAAAACCGTCTGCCTAAATTTTATGGTGTTGACAGCATAGCCCAGATTCAGGTTCTTTGTCCGTCAAAGAAAACAGAAACGGGTGTCAGAGTTTTGAACGGGCTTTTGCAAAGCGTGTTAAATCCCTTTGGAGACGGGAAGGTTGAAAAGACTCTCCCTCATTGCACCTATCGCATAGGCGATAAGGTTATGAGTGTTAAAAATAACTATAACATACATTGGAAGAAAAATGATGGAAGCGAAGAAGGGGACGGAGTTTTCAACGGAGATGTTGGTTTCGTTACGGCGATTGACCATAAAAGTAAAAGACTGTCGGTTTGCTATGATGACAAAACAGCGGTTTATGACTTTAATCAGCTTGACGAAATAGAACACGCCTTTGCGATAACCGTACATAAAAGTCAGGGCAGTGAGTTTGATATTGTTGTTATCCCGATTTGGGATGTTCCGAGACCGCTTCTTGCGAGAAATCTTTTGTATACAGCTATAACAAGAGCTAAAAAAGTGGTTGTTCTTGTGGGAAATGAGGAGCTTATTAATCGCTATGTTGAAAACAACAGCGTGTCGAAAAGATACAGCGGACTCAAAGAAAAACTCAGGTTTTGAATTGTTTTGTCACAATTTTGTAACCATAAAGTAACAAAAAATACAAAATAAAACTATTGAAAAATTTGTCGTTTTATAGTATGATTGATATGAGTGATACTGTAGGGAGGTTTAACTCAAATTAAATCATAAGGAGATAAAGCGATGTTACAGAGAAAAGTCTTTTCCGTTTTGATAGCTGTTCTTATGCTTTTTATGTCCTTTGATGTGTCAGCAAAAACCTATCCCGATGTGCCGGAGGATTCAAAAGCCTATGAAGCGGTTGACTATCTTTCTGAAATAGGTGTTGTTTCCGGCTATGAGGATGGCTTATTCGTTCCCGACAGAAACATAACAAGAGGAGAGGCTGTGGCGCTTCTTGCAAGAACTCTCGGATATGAAGAAGATTATGAAATTAAAATAATGCCCTTTGAGGATGTTGCTGTGGGTTATTGGGCGGAACGATTTATTTCCTATTGCTGGGAAGGCGGTCTGGTTAACGGAATGACAGAAAATTCCTTTGAACCTGCAGGAAAGGTCACCTATGCGCAAATGATAAAAATGCTTGTTTGTGCATCAGGGTTTGAAAATGAGGTTATAAGACCTGATGGCGGAAAATGGTATGACGGATATATAAACACGGCGAATAAATATGGAATAACCGAAAATGTGGAAGTTTTTCCTGATGAAAGTGCACCAAGAGGTGAGGTTGTTGTTCTTGTTTATAATTGTGTGAAAAAAGGTCTTATATGCAGTAAGGAGCAGGACGAAACCGATACCGAAACGGAAAATGATGAGGAATTCGATAATTCATTTGAGGAAGATGTTGTTGAAGATGAGGATGATTTTGTCGAGGAGGATTTTGAAGACGAGGAAGATGTGACTATTGATGATGCAGACTCCGACAAAGAACAACCGGCTGTTGCATATAAAGAGGATGTAGTTAAAACAGTTAGTATTCCCGATGATTATGAATTTGCAAAAGGTTATGATTATGTGCCGTTTTTTGAGGACGAGGAAGTGGATTACAGCGAACTTTCTCAAATATCTGAAGAGGACAAGCTTTTGATTGTTGTTGACCCCGGTCATAATTTTTCGGGAACGGATATTGGTGCTCACAACGAAACCTATGAGGTGTGGGAGCAGAATGTGACATGGCCTGTTGCGGAGATGCTTCGCAGAAAGCTTGAATATATGGGCTTTGAAGTTGTTATGACAAGGGATAACCTAAATGACAACATAAAAGGTGAAACATTAAAGGAAGCGTTGGTAAACAGAGCGGGAATTGCAAACGGTCTTGAAGCCGATTTGTTTATTTCGATACATTGTAATGCAGGTGGCGGAAAAGGGGTTGAAACATACTGTTTCCGCAAAAATACCAAGGGAGAACGCCTTGCAAAAAGTGTTCAGTCCTATTTGGCTAAGGAAACGGGTCTTTTTGACAGAGGAGTTAAGACTGCTGAATTTGTTGTCATAAAAGAAACTGTTATGCCTGCCATATTGGTTGAAACAGCTTTTATAGACAGAGATGAGGATTTTGAATTCTTAGTCAGCAAGGACGGTCAAAATAAGCTCTCGACAGCCATAGCCAAAGGCGTTTATGATTATGTCACGACGAAAGCTGTTGGCGAAAGCGTAGAGCTGAAAGGTGAAGAAGATGATGAAGAAACCGGAACTTCTCGCACCGGCGGGGAATCTTGATAAATTAAAAATTGCCTTTTTGTATGGGGCGGATGCGGTTTATATAGGCGGAGAGGAATATTCGCTCCGTGTTGCTGCTGATAACTTCACTATGGATGAAATCCGTGAAGGTGTCGAGTTTGCCCACGCACGAGGGAAAAAGGTGTATCTGACAGCAAATATCATACCTCATAATGCTGATTTGAAGGATTTTCGTGATTATTTGAAAGAAGCGGTTGAAACAGGAATTGATGCAGTCATTATCTCTGATTTGGGACTCTTTGCTATTGCGAGAGAGGTTGCTCCGAATCTTGAAATTCATATAAGTACTCAGGCTAATAATGTCAATTATGAAAGTGCAAAAATGTGGCATAGTCTCGGTGCAAAAAGAGTTATTATTGCCAGAGAAATGTCCTTTGAGGAAATAGCTGAAATTCGGGAAAACACTCCCGACACTCTTGAAATTGAAGCATTTGTCCACGGGGCAATGTGCATATCCTATTCGGGAAGATGCCTTCTCAGTAACTATATGACAAACCGTGACAGTAATCTTGGCGCGTGTTCGCATCCTTGCAGGTGGAACTACTACTTAATGGAAGAACAACGCCCCGGTCAGTATATGCCCGTTTTTGAAAATGAGCGAGGGACATTTATATACAATTCAAAGGATTTGTGTATGATTGAGTATATTGATGAGCTTATCAAAAGCGGTCTTGACAGCTTTAAAATTGAAGGCAGAGTTAAAACGGAATATTATCTTGCGACGGTGGTTAAGGCGTATAGAGATGCCATTGATTCCTATTTTGAAAATCCCGATGGCTATGAATTTAAACAAGAATGGCTTGATGAACTCTTAAAAGTCAGTCACAGAGGCTATACAACAGGATTTTATTACGGGAAACCCGACGGGAATGAGCAGAATTACGAAACAAGTTCATATATAAGAAATTATGAGCTTTCGGGGATTGTCTGCGGATATGATAAGGAAAAGAAGCTTTTGTCGGTTATTCAAAAGAACAGATTTTTTAAAGGCGGCGAGGTTGAATTCCTTTGCCCTGACAGACCTTTTATAACCCACAAGATTGAATATATGACCGATGCGGAGGGGAATGAACTTGAAGTTGCAAACAGACCGCAACAGATTGTTCATATCAGATTTGATGAGGAAATCCCCAATGACAGCATAATGCGTCAGGTCAAATTATAATATTAGTAAAAAATTAAAATTATATAACTTTTAAAGGAGGTTTATTATGAAAAACCTAAAGAAAATTTTATGTACCCTTCTTGCTTTGACACTTATTGTAACAAGCTTTGGCGCAATCAGTGTTATGGCTGAGGAGACAGAAGAAACAACAGAAGCTGTTGAAACAACAAAGTTTCCTGATGTACCGAAGTCTGTAAAGTATGCAGATGCGGTTGAAGTGCTCAGCAAGCTTTCAATTATTAACGGTTATCCGGACGGAACATTTCAGCCGGAAAATAATGTAACAAGAGCTGAATTTGCGGCTCTCCTTCTCCGTATGCTTGGTATGGACCAGACAATGGCTCCGCTTGAAAATCCTTTCCCGGATGTTGATAAAACTTTCTGGGCAGCAGGAACGATTGATGCGGCTAAAAGACTTGGTATCATAACAGGTTATGATGACGGAACATTCGGCCCCGAAAATAATGTGGCTTATGAAGAAGCTTTAACAATGATTATCCGTGCAATCAACTATTCAAACTATTCAGCACCGGGCGAAATGTGGTATTCAACTTATGTTGAGTCGGCAAACCGTCTTGATATTACAAAGGATGCAATAGGTAATGTTGGAAATCCTGCAACTCGTGCTTGTATTGCACAGTTTATCTATAACACTCTTGAAGTTAATGTAAGAGAAAATGACATTATGAGAGATCAGACAATTATGGAAAAGCATCTCGGCATTGAAAAAAAAGAAGGTATCATAGCTTCTAACTCTTACACAAGTCTCCAGACTCCTGATGTAAATCTTAAAGAAAATGAAGTTATGATTATGGATGCTGTTTCCGGCACAACAGAAACATACAGAGTTGATAATCTTTCCGAATATGATGATATGATTGGTGCGAAAATCACATTCTACAGCCGTTCAAGTAAGAGCTCGGCTTATGATGAAATCGTGATGTTCTCTGTTAAAAAGTCAGTAGAAAAGCAGACAATAGATGCATCATTGCTTGAAGACAGCAAATGTAATGACACAACAATTGCATACTATAAGAATAAGAAAACATCATCTGTATCAGTATTTAATCTTGATGCTAAGAACGTTGTTATCTTTAACGGCAAGCTTTATGGTGACAGCGCTATGCTCAGCAGCTTCTCTGAAGTTTTAGCAGATGATAAGCTTCCAAGCATAGGTCAGATTTCTGTTCTTAACAGAGATAATGACAATGATTATGATGTTGTGTTTATTGATGCATACGAACATTATGCAGTTTCTTCGGTTGTAAGCTCAACATATACTGTTACAGATAAGATTACATCAACAGAAGGCAAGTCTGTTGTTCTTGACTACACAGATGATGACCAGGTTATGGCATTTGTTAATACAAGTGGCTCAAAGCTTTCGTTCAGCTCAATCAGAAAGAATGTTGCTATTGCTGTTAAAGAAAGTAATCCGAACAGCGGAACAAAGCTTATAACAGTTGTTATCATGGACAAGAGCGTAAGCGGTGAGGTTACGGCTATCTCTTCAAGCGGACTTAAGATTGGTTCAACGGAATATGAATATTCTTCAATCGCCGCATGGAAGGTTAATGATGAGATAAAGGCTCCGGAAAAGGGCGACAAGTATACATTCTTCCTTGATGTAAACGGCAAAATCTTTGCTTATGTAAAGAATGAATCAGCTGATGACGGTGCGAAATACGGTTATATAATCGGATTTAAGGGTAACAAAGATAACTCAATGTCAGATGAACCGATTTATCTCCAGATTCTTACACAGACAGGAACAAAAACATGGATTCCGTTTGCAAAGAATACAAAGATTAACGGTGACAGCATAGACGGAGATTATGAGAGAGCAGAAGAAATCCTTATGGAGGAAGCCGAAAAACAGGCTTTGTATGATGAACTCGAAAATCAGGCAGCAAGACAGCTCATTAAGTATACTCTTAAAACATCAAGCGGCACAACAGTGTTTGATAAAATCACAACTGTAACAGATGAGTTTGATACAAGCGGAAGCTCCGAGATTGACGATGATGAACTCAAGATGTTCGGCGGATTCAAGAGTGATGAGGAAGCTGCATATAACAGCTCAAATAAGAAATTCAGCGCAAACGGCAAAAACCTCTTCCTTGGAAGTGCAATAGTGTTTGTTGTTCCTCAGGATATGAGTGAGACTGATGATTACAAAAAGGGTAGCTCATCAGACTTTAAACACGGTAAGTATTACTATATAGATGCTTTTGATATTTCAACATCAAGCACAGCAAAGGTTGTTGTTCTTTACGGCGGTAGCAGCGTAACAGAAGTATCTGCAAAAACTGCGGCATTCCGTGTTGAAGAATGGTATGAAGAAGAAAATGAGACAAAGGGCGACACAATGATTAAGATTGAAGGTTATGAAAATGCCTCATCAACTCTTAAGGAATATTGGGTATCACCTTCAACGGAAGATGCTGTAAAAGACCTTGTGACAGGTGATGTAGTAAGATTCGGACTCGATTCAGACGGATTTGTTACCCTTGCAGAAGACGATATTTTATACACAGCTGATTTAGACCCATACTATTTCGCATGGGAAGAAGATTATACTGTTTCAAGACCTGAAACAAACAGTGAACTCAAGAAAGCAAAAGCGTATGAGAATGCTGACTTTAAGGTTATTTTAGGTACATTGGCATCTGTAAATGATGAGGATGTTATAGTTGTGGTTGAAGAGGATGATGATATAACAGACATTGAAATCGCATTCAGAATGCCGATAACAAAGTTTAATAGTGCTGCGTTCTATGAATATGATACATCTTCTGACCCGGTTGAAATAACAAAGATGGATGGCGACAGCAAGGAAGTTCTTGAAAGTCTTGCAACACTTGAAAACAACGGCGGAGATGCTGCTCGAGTATTTGTTCATGTGGTTAGCGGACAGGTTAAATCTGTTTCTGTTATAACAGAAAAATAAAACTAAATAGTGTTAATAAGTTATAATATCTGATTTATTGACGAATACGGGGCGTGTCTTAACGGAGTGAAAAAGCTCTTGTTAAGACACGCTTTTTGCATTGTTGGTTTAATTTGATGAGATAAATTTTAATTTCTCTTGTAATTTATAAAAAAATGAGATATAATTATCAGGAGAAAAAGAGTTAATAGAGTTAACATATAGTCAGAGAGGAAGAAGTATGGAGAACAAGACGCTCATAACATTAGAATATGACAAAATTTTAAAAAAGATAAGTGAATATGCCGTAAATGAAGAAACGGTGAATAAACTTGAAGAAACAACACCGGTTTCTGATTTTGACGATGTGAAAAGATTGCTTTATGAAACAGATTCGGCAATGGTGCTTATCCGTAAGTTTGGATCTCCGCAAATCGGACGGGTTAAAAATATTGAAAGCACGGTCAAGCGTCTTAAGGTAGGCGGAAGTCTCTCTATGGGAGAGCTTTTGAATGTTGCGGCGATTTTCCGTTCGGCTGATTCCCTCAAGAAATATTATGCCGATAAGGAAGGGGCTCTTGACGAATGTTTTGAAGAGCTTTTCCCTGAAAGACAGCTTGAAGAAGTTATTTCCTCGTCAATTATTTCGGAGGAGGAAATGGCTGACGGAGCGAGCTCTGAATTGTATTCTATCAGGCGGAAAATGAAGAATGCGGGCAATAAGATAAAGGATGCCCTAAACAATATAATTCATTCGGAGCATTACAGAAAATTTTTGCAGGACAGCATAATAACTGTCAGAAATAATCGGTATGTTGTTCCTCTTAAGGCGGAATATAAGGGTGAAATCAGCGGCATAGTGCATGATATGTCAGCGTCGGGCGGCACACTTTTTATTGAGCCGTCAACGGTTGTGAACGCAAATAATGAGCTTCATGAGCTTTCGGGAAAGGAACAACGGGAAATTGAAAAAATTCTGGCGGAGCTTTCAGGGCAGGTTGCGGAAAAGGTATGGGAGCTTTCGAAAAACTATAAAAATATAATAGAAATTGATGCTGTTTTTTCAAAGGCGAAATATTCAAATGAAATAAAGGGTGTTTGCCCTCTTATGAACGATGAGGGGAGACTTAATATAAAGAATGGTCGTCACCCGCTTTTAGACCCCAAAAAGGTTGTTCCGCAGAATATTATGCTGGGCGATGAGTTTGATGCTTTGGTTGTAACAGGTCCGAACACGGGTGGAAAAACGGTTGTTTTGAAAACTGTTGGATTGTTTTGTCTTATGGCACAGTCGGGAATATGCGTTCCTGCTGATGACGGAACGGTTATCCCCGTATTTTCGGAAATTTTTGCAGACATCGGGGATGAACAGAGTATTGAGCAGAGCCTAAGTACCTTCTCGGCGCATATGAAGAACATTGTTCATATTCTGGAAAATCTTACAGAAGACAGTCTTGTGCTGTTTGATGAGCTTGGTGCAGGGACAGACCCCACGGAAGGAGCGGCACTGGCAACGGCGATTATCGATTATGTCAGAAATATGGGGGCTAAAGTTGTTGCAACAACTCATTACAGTGAGCTTAAACTCCATGCTTTAATGACGGACAGAATTGAAAATGCTTCTTGTGAGTTTGATGTGAATACACTAAGCCCGACTTACAGACTCCTAATCGGTGTACCGGGGAAAAGTAATGCCTTTGCGATTTCCAAACGGCTGGGGATTCCGGACTATATAATTGAGAAATCAAAGGAACAGCTTTCAAAAGAAAGTGTTAAGTTTGAAGATGTTTTAACGGGGATTGAAAAGGACAGACAAACTGCCGAGGCGGCAAGTCGTGAACAGCTTCGATTGTCGGGAGAAGCGCAAAAGCTTAAAAAAGAAATCGAGAACGAACGCAGAAGGTTGGAAAGTGAAAAGGATAAGATTTTAAATCGTGCAAGGGAAAAGGCGGCAAAAATTATCGAAAGAGCTCAGGAGGAAACAGAGGAGCTTGTCGAGAAAATCAAGGCTGCTGAAAAGGAGCGTGACGAAAAAGAAACCAGGCGTGTTATGGAAGAAGTCCGCCGTGATTTGGGATTAAAGCTTAAACGCACCCAAAACCGCCCTGTAAACAAGGGAAAACCTGTTAAATCCAATGTTAATGTTAACACATTAAAGCTTGGTGCATCGGTTCTTTTGGTTGATTTGAATGACAAAGGAAGCGTTATTTCAATAAACAAAAAGGAAGAAACAGCGGTTATTCAAGTGGGAATTATGAAAATAACTTCAAAAATTTCAAATCTTGTTTTGCTTCCCGAAAATGACACAAAGGAGCTTATGAAGTTTGCTCCGAAGCGGAAAGAAAGCATTGGGGCGAAAGAGGTTAAAACGGAAATCGACCTTCGGGGAATGCAGCTTGAGGACGCACTCATTGAAACAGACCGCTTTTTGGATGATTGCATAATGGCGGGACTTTCAAGCTGTACGGTTATTCACGGAAAAGGTACAGGAATTTTAAGAACGGGTATTCAAAATATGCTCAGAAAGAATGTAAGAGTGAAAAGTTACCGCTCGGGAACCTATGGTGAAGGGGAAAATGGTGTGACGATTATCGAATTTAAATAAAAAATATATAAAATTTTATTAGAAATTTGATAAAAAGTATTGAATTAGTCAAAATTTTATGATATACTAAAGGGTATAAATTTTGGCTTCGTTTTGGGAGAAAAGTTATGATTCAAAAGAAATGGATATTTAAAGAGTTTGATAGGGATGCGGTATTGAAAATTTCAAAGACTCATGGAATTTCGCCGGTGATTGCGATTGTTCTTTATAACAGGGGAATAAGAACAGAGAAAGAAATTAATGATTTTTTAAGTTGCGATCTTGACGGAATGCATGACCCTTTCCTTATGAAGGACATAGATAAAGCTGTTGAGCGTATAAATAAGGCTAAGGAAAACGGCGAGAAAATTACGATTTACGGGGACTATGATGTTGACGGAATAACCAGTATTGCTATTTTGTATAAGCATTTTAAGAGCCTTGGGATATCGGTGGACTATTATGTTCCTGACCGAATTGCAGAAGGCTATGGAGTTAATAAAGAGGCTCTTGATAAGATTAAGGAAAACGGGAGTACGGTTGTTATTACGGTTGATACGGGTATAACAGCGGTTGAGGAGACCGAATATGCAAAGAGCATAGGTCTTGATATGATTGTTACGGATCACCACGAATGTAAGGAACAAATTCCTGATTCTTATGCGGCGGTTGACCCTAAGAGAAAGGATTGCAATTATCCTTTTAAGAATCTTGCAGGGGTTGGAGTTGCATTTAAGCTTATTCAGGCGCTTGATATGAGTGTTCCGCTGGAAAAACTGATGGAGCTTTATTCCGATTTGGTTTGTCTTGGAACGGTTGCGGATATTTCGCCTTTGGTTGATGAAAACAGAATTTTGGTTACAGAGGGTCTGAATAGATTTAAAACAACCAAAAATATCGGACTTAAAGCCCTTATTGATGTTACAACTGCAAATAACAGTATGGTAACAACATCAACAATCGGTTACACCATTGCACCGAGAATTAATGCAAGCGGAAGACTTGGCTGTGCGTCAAGGTCTGTTGAATTATTCCTGACTGATGATTTGGATAAGGCGGCAGAGCTTGCGGAGGATTTGTGTAAGGAAAATACAATTCGTCAGCAGACAGAACAGAAAATGTTTGCAGAGGCTCTTGAATATATTGAAAGTCATCCTGAAATGGAAAATGATAAGGTGTTGGTTATTCCTCACGAAAACTGGCATCACGGGATTGTTGGTATAGTTTCGTCAAAGATTACCGAAAAGTTCTATAAACCGTCCATTCTTTTTGCAATAGATGGTGATGAAGCGAAGGGATCAGGCCGTTCGGTTAACGGATATAATCTTTTTGAAGCCCTTGAGAATTGTTCGGATATTCTTGAAAAGTTTGGCGGACATGAGCTTGCGGCAGGACTTTCTGTTAAGAGTGAAAATATTGACAAGTTCCGTCAGGCGATAAATGCTTATACACCTGAAAGCCTTGGGGAAACAAAAACAACGCCGACAGTCAGCATTGACGCGGCGATTAAGGCGACATACATATCAAACGAAGCTGTTGAAGATATAAACAGACTTCAGCCGTTTGGTGTTGATAATCCTGCCCCTGTTTTTGCAACAAAGGCTATTAAAATCCACAGAATAAGTACCATGAGCGATAATAAGCACCTCCGTATGACTCTCTTAAAAGATGGGAAATATCTCGATACGGTGGGATTCGGAATGGGTGAATATTATAATTATTTTAAGGAAGGCGACTTTGTTGATGTTGCATTCGGACTTTCTATAAATGATTATAAGGGATTCCATAATGTTCAGCTTATTTTAAAGGATATTAAATTATCGGAAGTGAATAACTGATGTATACTCCACTTGAAGAACTTATAAAAATTATAAAAGAGAATAATGTCAGCGGCGAAACGGATGTTGTTGAAAAGGCGTATAATTATGCGGTTTTAAAACACGAAGGGCAACTCCGTAAATCCGGCGAAGAATATGTTAATCATCCTATTGCGGTGGCGAAGATAATTGCTGAAATGGGGCTTGACACAAGCTCCGTTGCAGCGGCTCTTCTTCACGATGTTGTGGAAGATACAGATTGCACAGACGCTGAAATGGAAGAGCAATTCGGGGAGACCATTGCTCTTTTAGTTTGCGGAGTTACGAAGCTCAGCAAAATTCCTTATACCTCGAAAGAGGAACAGCAGGTTGAAAATTTAAGGAAGATGTTCCTTGCCATGGCGCAGGATGTCAGGGTTATCGTTATAAAACTTGCAGACCGTCTCCATAATCTTCGGACTATGAAATCTATGCCCGAAGAAAAGCAGAGAGAAAAAGCGAGGGAAACCCTTGAGGTTTATGCTCCCCTTGCCCACAGGCTTGGTATGTCCAAAATCAAGTGGGAGCTGGAGGATTTATCGTTAAGATATATCGACCCCATTGGATATTATGAAATTGTTGATAAAATTGCCCAAAAACGGGATGAGCGTGAAAGCTTTATAAAAAATATTATGGAGATTATCGAAAAACGGCTCGGTGAAATCCATATAAAAGGGAAAATTGAGGGCAGAGCAAAGCATTTTTACAGTATTTACAGAAAAATGTTTATTCAAAATAAGAGCATTGATGAGCTTTATGACCTTTTTGCAGTTCGGGTTATTGTTGATTCGGATGCGGATTGTTATGCGGTTTTGGGTATGGTCCACGAGCTGTTTAAACCCATTCCGGGCAGGTTTAAGGACTATATTGCAATGCCCAAGCCTAATATGTATCAGTCCCTTCATTCAACGGTTATAGGTCCTGACGGAACACCCTTTGAAATTCAGATAAGAACATGGGAAATGCACAGAACTGCGGAAAACGGAATTGCCGCTCATTGGAAATATAAAGAGGGTAAAAGCGGTGCTTCTGAAATGGATAAGAAGCTTGAATGGATAAAACAGCTTCTTGAAATTCAGAAGGATATGGCAAACGCCGAGGAGTTTATGCAAACTCTGAAAATCGATATGTTTTCGGATGAAGTTTTTGTGTTCACTCCAAAAGGTGATGTTGTCAGTCTTCCTGCCGGCTCAACGCCTATAGATTTTGCCTATGCAATTCACAGTGCTGTTGGAAATAAAATGTCGGGAGCGAAAATTAACGGGAAAATCGTTAATATTGACTATAAGCTTATAAACGGAGATATTATTGAAATTATAACTTCAAATGCAGTTCACGGCCCGAATCTTGACTGGCTTAAGATTGCAAAGACCTCCCAGGCGAGAAATAAGATAAATCAGTTCCTGCGAAAAGAAAACAGAAGCGAAAATATCGTTAAGGGCAAGGAAATGCTGGAGAGGGATTTCAAGAAGCTCGCCCTTCCGCTTACCTATATAAATGATGAAGAGTTTGTAAGTCCCATGCTTAAGAAGTATGGATTTAAAAATCTTGAAGATATGTATGCGACATTGGGCTATGGCGGCTCAAATGCAGGTAAATTTGTTGCAAGACTTAAGGATGAAACAAGAAAGCTTCAACAGAAAAATCAAAGTATTTCAGAGACTCCGGAGCTTTTTGTTGTTAAAACTACGGGAAAAAGTAATAATAGCGGAATTATTGTTGACGGCATAGACAATTGCCTTGTCAGATTGTCCAAATGCTGTAATCCTGTTCCCGGCGACCATATAGTCGGCTTTATAACAAGAGGACGAGGGGTTGCGGTTCATAGAACCGACTGTATAAATATGACAAATGTTCATCGTGATGATTCGGATTATAACCGTTTTATCGGAGTGCGGTGGGCAGACGGGGTATCCAGCAACTTCCTGACGAATATAACAATCAGCGCCAATGACAGAAATTCGCTGGTGGTTGATATAAGTACGATGCTTTATAATATGAATGTTCCCCTTCGTGGAATGAATGCAAGAGCCACGAAAAATGAGCTTGCGGTCATTGATATAACCATTGAGGTAAGCAGCGGACTTCAGCTTCAGCAGACTATTAAGGGACTTCAGAAGATAGACGGGGTTTTGTCTGCGGTAAGACGAAGACAGTAATGGAGAATAATATGCTTGAATTAAAGAAAATTGTTTTAGGAAAACTTTATACTAATTGCTATATCCTGGGAGATACGGAGAGCAAGGAAGCCTTTGTTATTGATGCTCCTGCCCATGGGGATAAGATAAATGATTATGTCAGGGAGCTTGGCTGGAGCGTTAAAGCGATAATATTGACGCATGGCCACTTTGACCATATTTTAGGGGTTTCAAGGTTGGTTGAGCTAACCGGTGCACCTGTTTATATCCATGAAGCGGAGGCAGAATTGGTGAACGATAAGTCGTTTAATCTGACGGCATATTTTATTGCGGATGTTCCGGAGATTAAGGCGGAAAAGAAGCTCTGTGACGGCGAAATTCTGACCCTTGGAGAAAATGAAATAAAGGTTATTAATACTCCGGGGCACACAGTTGGCGGAATATGTCTCCTCTTTGGAGATAATCTTATATCAGGGGACACTCTCTTTGAGAACTCCGTTGGGAAGATTGACCACCCGACGGGGGATATGGCGCTTGAAATAAAGAGCATAAAGGAAAAATTGCTTACTCTTCCCGATGAAACAAAAGTATTTCCGGGTCATGGCGCAGAGACCACTATCGGCAGAGAAAGAAAGGAAAATATGTTTTTGGTATGAGTGAAATAATGCCTTGGGGGATTCTTAACGGAATACGCCCCGTTAAAATTGCAATGAAGCTTTTAAATGGCGGAATGAGTGACGAAGAGGTTGTGGCTCATTTTAAAAATGAATATAATGCAACCGAAGAAAAGGCAAAGCTTGCCCTTGAAATTGCGAAGGTTGAAAAGCCGATAATTGACAATATGAGCGAAAACGGAATAAGCCTTTATGTGGGCATTCCCTTTTGTCCCACAAGGTGTCTTTATTGCTCCTTTGTGACAAACAGTATTTTTCGTTCAAAAAGCCTTATTCCGGATTATTTGGATTGTCTGATGCGTGAAATCGAGGTATCGGCTGAAATTGTAAGAGAAAACGGGCAAAAAATTGAAACCGTTTATATCGGTGGTGGAACGCCGACAACTCTTGAGGCAAGAGAGCTTGAAATGCTTATCGGAGAGCTGTTTCGTGAATTTGATTTGAGTGACATCAAGGAATTTACGGTTGAAGCAGGCAGACCGGATACCATAAACGAGGATAAGCTCAGGGTGATAAAAAGCTTTGATATAGGGCGAATAAGCATAAATCCTCAGACAATGAACGAGGAAACCCTTAAAATTATAGGAAGAAATCATACGCCAAGTCAGATAGTTGAGGCGTATAAGCTTGCAAGGAAATGCGGAATTGATGTTATAAATATGGATGTAATTGCAGGACTTCCGGGGGAAAGTCTTGAAATGTTTGAAAAAACTATAAGAGAGGTTGAAGAATTAAATCCTGAAAATACAACGGTACATACAATGAGCATAAAGCGTTCGTCAAGACTTCGCGAGATGATAGATGAATATGATTTGACAAAAGGTGATGAGGTTTCAAGGATGGTTGATTATGCAAGGGAGTATCTTGCGGATAAGGGGAAATATCCCTATTATCTGTATCGCCAGAAAAATATGCTGGGCAACCTTGAAAATATAGGGTATTGCAAAAGTGAAACGGAAAGTCTCTATAATATATTTATTATGGAGGAGGTACAAACGATTTTAGCCCTTGGGTGCGGCGGAGTTACCAAAACCGTTGACAGAAAAACGGATAGGATTGAACGCATTTTTAATGTTAAAGAACCAAAGGATTATATTGAACGAATAGATGAAATGCTTAAGAGAAAGGACTGCTTGAGAGTTAAAATGTAATGAATGATATGCTAAATACCAATGAAATACTTGAATTTTATGTAACAGAAGTTAATGATATATCAACAGTCCAGATTGTTTCGTTGACGAAGGTTATTAGAGAAGCGGAGACAATTCGCTGTATGGAGGCTTTGGAAAATGCGCGAAGATGTTTTATGAAAATCAAGCGCAACGGATATATTCTGGCAGATTTCGGAAAGCACATAATAGATAACGGCAGATATAACATCAGGGATTTTCTTCAGGAAATCTGTTCGGGAGTCAATCTTTATTTAAGTAGTGTATTTGATGTGGATATCGAATATAAGATATATGAGGAAGATAATGTCAATATAGATTTTGATGCAAGGTTGGTCGAGAAGGCTATGTATGACAGTATTTTCGGGCTCATGTGTGAGATGGGAATAAATAAACAAAAGGTATCGGTTTATGCAAAGGATTTAAGCAAGCATATAAAGATATGTATGCGGTGTGACGGGGAACGAAAATTTAAACAGGAATTTTTTGAAAGAAATGTTTTATTTGCAGGCTATGGTGAGAGCGAAACGGCAAGCTATGCCGAACTTACCATGAAAAGAATTGGCGGAAAATATAAATGTATATATGGTCGTAATGATTGCAAAATTGAACTGCATATTCCCAAGAATCTTAAGGTGAATCAGTTGCGGCTTAATGAGAGCGAAGATAAAATAGTTCTCGGAGAAAGAGTGCAGGTTCACAGAAGATGCGAAAGGGAAGAAATTGAACGGTTCTTTGGAGTGTTCAAAGTGAGATAAGAGAAAGGTGTAAAAAATGAGAATCTTAACAATCGGAGATATTGTATCCTCTGACGGAAGGGAATATGTATATAATAACCTGGGGAAAATCAGGAGAAAATATAATATTGATTATTGCATTGCAAACGGTGAAAATTCTGCGCTTACAAACGGGATAACGGTTGATATAGCAAGGAGTCTTATTGAATCGGGCGTGGATGTAATAACAATGGGAAATCATACATTTGCCAATAAAGAGAGTGCAACGGTATTAAATGATTTTGAAAGAGTTATCCGTCCCATTAATTTTCCGCCCGAAACAGAAGGCGAAGGGTATTATATTGAAGATTTGGGAAATGTCCGTATAGCCGTTATAAATGCTATGGGGCGGATAAATATGGAGCCCCTTGACTGTCCCTTTAGGGAAACCGAAAAGGTTCTTGAAAAGATTAAAGATAAGGCAAATATTATCGTCATAGATTTTCATTGTGAAACCAGCAGTGAGAAGCTTGCCTATGGATATTATTTTGACGGGAAAGTGTCTGCTGTTTTCGGAACGCATATTCATATTCAAACATCGGACGAAAGAATATTGCCGGGCGGAACAGGTTATATCTCGGATTTGGGAATGACGGGAGTCAGGGACAGCGTCTTAGGAGTCAAAAAGGAAAACAGTATAAAAATGTTTTACACAAGAAAACACGTTCGCTTTGAAAAAGCGGAGGGCGAGGTATATTTTTCGGGATGTATTTTTGATATTGATGAGAAAAGCGGAAAAACCGTGGGGGTTGAGAGACTGTATTTTTCGGAAAATGAAGTGATTTAACAATAGGAAAAGAAGGGATGGCTTATGAAAAGAATAATCTGTTTAATTATTTTTATTATGACGGTTATTGCTGTGCCGTCCTGCAATAAAGAGACATTGCCGGCTGAAAAAAAGGCAGAGGAAAAGCAAGAAAAAAACGGAACTTTAACGATTTATTCCTTAAAGGATGACACTCTTTGCCCGATTATGACGGACAATGAAGCGAATAAACAGTTGCTCTCGATTATTTATGAGCCGTTGGTTGAACTGAAAACGGATATGGACATATCGGGAGTCCTTGCTGAAAGCTGGAGCGTGAGTGAGGACGGGCTTTCATGGAAAATAAATATAAGAAAAAATGTTAAATGGCATAACGGCGAGCTTTTGTCGGCGGAGGATGTTGCATATACCGTAAATCAGATTAAAGCGGTGGGAAACAGTATATATTCGTATAATGTTCGGCATATTGCAGAGATGGAAGTTACGGATATGTCAATAGTTATGAAGCTGACTGAGCCGTGTGCTAATTTTATGAACCTTATGACTTTTCCCATAATGAAAAGGTCAGATGAGGAGATAGACAGAGTGACCTATTTCCCCTGCGGAACAGGGGCGTATAGATTATCTGATAATATAAGCGGAAATGAATATTGTCTTTTGAGAAATGAAAACTGGTGGAAGGGAAAAGCAAAGCTTGATAAGATAAATGTTAAACTTCTTCCTGACGGGGACACGGTGTCATATTCGTTTTTGTCAAGAGATATTGATATTGCCAACAGCAAATGGGGAGAAAAGAGCATAACAGGAGGGGCTGATGTTAAGACAATATCTTGTCCGCTGTCTGTTTATGATTATATTGGGATAAATCATAGCGTTGAAGGGCTGAAAAACACGGAAGTGAGAAGAGCCATCGATATGGCTGTTAACCGCATGAAGATAACAAATGATATTTTTGCGGGAAATGCGACACCGGCGAATATTCCGCTTCGGGAGGAATGGTTTGTATATTCCGGCGAAAACAATTATGAAGCTGATTCGCTTGAAGCGGAAAATCTGCTTCTGAAGAATTTGTGGAAAAAAGAGGACGGCGTATATTCAAAAGAAATACTCGATAATAAAGTTAAGCTTGAATTTGAAATGATAGTTAATGAGGATAATGACAGAAGGGTGAATATCGCTGAATGGATTAAAACTGATATTGAAGCCATAGGGATAAAGATAAATATAGTTAAGCTGCCCTTTGAAGAATATGAAGAAAGAATTTTAAGCGGAGATTATCAGCTCTTTCTGGGAAGCACAATGATTCCTGATGACCTTGATTTATCCTATTTCTTCGGCGAAGGGAATATTTTTGCTTATGAAGATGAATCCCTTATTGGTATTTTAGAGGAAATAAACTTATCGCGCAGTAAGGAAGACCTTGTTAAGAATTACGAAAAAATGAAAAACCGTTTTATGGTTGAAACTCCTGTTGTTGGGATATGTTTTGAAAATTTTGATATGCTTTATAATAAGAAAGTTGCAGGGGAGCTTAATTCAACCCAATCAAATATTTATTCGGGAATATATAATCTTGAAATAGGTAAATAAAATGGAAAGAAATATAATTCATATTGATATGGATGCTTTTTATGCATCTGTTGAGGTCAGAGATAACCCGTCTCTTAAAGGGAAACCGCTTATAATAGGTGCTATGCCGGGGACAAGAGGGGTTGTTTCGACTTGCAGCTATGAAGCGAGAAAATACGGTGTCCATTCGGCAATGAATATCAAGGATGCATATTCTCTTTGTCCTGACGGAATATATATGGTTCCAAATATCAGAAAATATGCAATGGAATCGGAGAAAATCCATAAAATTATGGAAAGCTACACGGATATGATAGAATATGTCTCTCTGGATGAGGGATATATGGATGTGACGGCATCTTTGAAGCTGTTTGGAAGTGCTGAGAAAATCGGCAGAGAGCTTAAAAGAAGAGTGTTTGAAGAAACGGGGCTTACCTGCTCTGTCGGGGTGGGATATTCAATGCTTGCGGCAAAGACGGCAAGTGAAGAGAAAAAACCGGACGGCTTTTTCGTTATTCCGACACGGGAGGCTTTTAAAAATCTTATAAAAGACAGAAGCGTGACAGTTCTTTTCGGAGTTGGGAAAAAGACAGCCCAAAAGCTAATCGAAAAGGGCTTTGAAAAGGTCGCTGATTTACAGAGTGCCAATGAAAATGATGTAAGGTTTCTCGGGAACACGGGAGTGGAAATCTTAAAACACGCAAACGGCTACGACGAGAGAGTGGTCAAGCCGAATGAAAAGCAAAAGTCAGTCGGCAGAGAATATACTTTTCAGTCAGACCTGACTAAAAGAGAAGAAATTGATGAGCTTATCCATTTTATTTCAAGGCAGGTCAGTAATCAACTTAAATATAAAGATTTGTCGGGGAAAACCGTAACATTAAAGCTGAAATATGCCGATATGACACTTGTCACAAGGTCAAAAACAGGCGGATACACAAATTCTGCAAAGGAAATCCGAAGCAGGGCGACAGAGCTTTTAGGGCAAATAGAGCTTAAAAAGAGTGTGAGACTTGTGGGGGTTAGTGTCAGCAATATGGAGGGCGAGGAGGAACACGGTCAGCTTTCCTTTGAGGATATGATTAAGGTTGAGGACGACAAAAAAGAGAAGATTGATGATATGATTTTCTCCATAAACAAAAATATAGGAAAAGGCTCTCTCAAAACGGGAAAGGAGCTTCTTGCGGAGAAAAATTTCAGAAAATATTAAGAGGATAAAAGGTGATTTTAAATGAACGAATACATAGAATATATTGTTGAAAAGAAAAAAAGTATGAAGGATGTTTTTAAGTGCGCATTTACGGTGGGTTTTGCGTTTCTTTTTATCTGGCCTCTGCTTTTTATTCCAATGTATCCAATGCTTAAAACTGTATTGATAGTCGGAATTGTTTATGGCGCAAGTAAAATAGTCGGGTCTGTCAATGTTGAGTTCGAGTATATAATTACAGATAACGAAATGGATATTGACAAAATAGTAAATAAAAAATCAAGAAAAAGATTGGTTACGGTTAATTTAAGACGAACTGAAGAATACGGTAAATGTAACGGTGAGGCGGAAAAGCGTTATTTAAACAACAGCGAATACAGAGTTATTGAGGCAAGAAGTGACAGAGGCGGAAAAAATAATTCGTATCTGACATATAAATCGGACGAAGGCAAAGGTATTTTGCTTTTTACTCCCGGAGAAAAAATTGAAGAAAAAATAAACGAAACTATGAAATACAGATTTTAAGTCTTGAAGGTATTAAAATGGGAAACAGGGAAAATGATATGAAAAGGCTTCTTCCTCGGCGAAAGAGCGATGCCCATAAAGGTGAGTGCGGAAGAATTTTCATTCTTGGCGGCTCTGAGGGAATGACAGGGGCTGTGTGTCTTGCTGCTATGGGGGCAATGAGAACGGGTGCAGGGCTTGTAACTGTCGGGACGGCTGATTGCGATAGAGGGATTGTTGCAACAAAGCTCACGGAAGCTATGACGATTGGCTTTTCCTCCGTTAACGGATGTATCGGATATACCGACAGAGAAAAAATAAAGGCGATTGCGGACAAGTCGGGTGTTTTGGTGTTAGGCCCCGGGATTGGCAGAGAACGGGAGACGAAAGAGCTTGTTTTGTGGCTTGTTAAAAATACGGAAACAAAAATTGTATTGGATGCAGATGGTCTAAATGCGGTTTCTTCGAATATAGATATATTAAAAGGCAGAAAAGGCGAAATAATCCTGACTCCTCATGAAGGGGAAATGTCTCTCCTTTGTGGAAAAACCATTGAAGAAATTAAAGAAAACCGAGAAAAGACGGCTGTTGATTTTGCGAAAAAATATGGAATAACCCTTGTTCTTAAAGGGAAAAACACGGTCGTGACAAACGGTGAAGAGGTTTTTGTTAATCCATCAGGAAATCCGGGTATGGCAACCGGCGGAAGCGGAGATGTTTTAGCAGGCGTTGTGGGAAGCCTTTTGGGGCAGGGCTTGACGGCTTATGACGGAGCGGTGCTGGGAGCGTATATTCACGGCAGAGCAGGGGATTTGGCGAAAGCGGATAAAGGTGAAATGGGACTTATCGCCTCGGATATTGTGGATAATCTGCCTTATGCAATAAAAGAGTTATCGGGAGAGTGAAAAATTGAAAAAAGGTATAATTGTCTTGACAGTTATACTTATGATGACGCTGATTTCCTGTGGTAAGAATAACCACAGTGATTACAGCGAAATATACGAAAGTTTCAGCAATATTGAAAATTATTGTGCGGTAGTTGATGTTACTGTAAGCGGCGATGAGAAAGCCTCGGAATACAGAGCGAGGCAGTATTATGTTGCACCGGATTTATACAGACTCGACTTTATTTCGGAAGGAATGGAGGACATAAGCTGTGTTTTAAATGGTGAAAAACTGCATTTTAAAGGGCCTGACGGGAAAGTCACCGAATTTGAAAAATATATCCCGGAGGAAAAATATTATATTTTCATAACGGATTTTATGGAAAGATATGTTAAATCCGAAACGGCAAAAAGCTATCGGAGGGGGAATAAAACGGTGCTCGAACTTGAGGAGAGCGGTGAAAATCCCCAAAGAGCCTCAATGAAGCTTTATATAAATAACAGAACTCGCCTGCCCGATAAGCTTCAAACCTTTAATGAGAAGGGTGAGAAGGTTATGGAGGCGGAATTTTCAGATTTTAAGATGAATACAAAAATCGACAAAAAAATATTTGAATTATAAGGTATTATTGATTTCGCAAGTGTCAATAATAGGTTTGACGGCAGAAAAGTCTTTAAGCCCTACATAAAGTTGTTCCAAAATTTTAGGAACTGCGTATAGTAAAATAGGCGAAAGACATATTTGCCCCTATTATTTTTGCGGAGTGTGAATAAATGTGGTTGTAAAAAGAGGAGATATATATTACGCAGATTTAAGTCCTGTTGTTGGCTCAGAGCAAGGCGGTGTTCGCCCTGTTCTCATAATACAGAACGATATAGGAAATAAATACAGCCCGACAGTTATTGCGACAGCAATAACATCCCAAATAAACAAAGCGAAAATGCCGACTCATATTGAGCTTGATGCCAATGAATACGGTCTTTCAAAGGATTCGGTTGTTCTTGCCGAGCAGATAAGAACTATTGATAAAAGACGACTTAAAGAGAAAATAGGACACCTTGACAGTAACTTAATGGATAAAGTGAACGAGGCTCTGGAAATAAGCTTCGGTTTATAAATAAGAGAGGAAGATGACAAATGAAAATGCCAAACGGAATAAAAATTGGAATTGCGGCAGGTGTTTGCGCTGTGATTATAACGGCTTTGCCGGTTGTTGCAAACCCCGGCTCGGAGAGTGACCCACTGATTTCAAAAAGCTATATAACCGATACTGTTATGCCCCAGCTTCAGGAATATGTGAAAGAAGAAGTTAAAAATCAAATGAGCGGAGCAGGTGAACATAATTCGGAGCGGTTTGAAGTTGTCTCGCTGACAGCAGGTCAAAAGCTGATGTGCGAAAATGGAACAGAGCTAATCCTCAGAATGGGCAGCGCAACGGTTATTGCAACGGAAAAGGGTGGTCTTGCGGATACAACCGCAGGAGTGGATTTGGCAAACGGAACGGCAATGCCGTCAAATCATCTGCTTATTGTTCCCGTAAACGACGGCAGAGGAATAACTGCCAATAACGATGTCCTTGTAATGGTCAAAGGTGCGTATACAATTCAATAGTCAAGCTGTGCGGAAAATGAGAAGCGAAGTGTATATTTTGAGAAATCGTTTTTGAGGGGCGATGCTTGTTGGTGGCAATCGCTTATCGCTGACCGAACCGACAGGTGAGTTTTGTGATGTAAAACTCGGATGAGGTGTCGGTGAGCGAGCTGTTTTTGCCCAAGGCTTCTCCTTGAGGGCGGTGATTGCCGGTGGCAATCGTTTACCGCTGACCGAGGCGAGAGCCGAGACAGCTCCGCCGAAGGCGGTGGTGAGGTGTTGTCATCCTCCTTTACACAAGGAGGGCAAAATGATAGGCGGTGTTTAAAAGGTCAAAAAGACTTTTTAAACACCCCTTTTTTTGTAAAAAAACTCTTGATAAATTTAAAAATGTGTGATATACTAAAAAGTGCCAAATCAGTTTAATATTTTATATGCAGTGTTGAGGTATATTTTTTATGCCTGAATTTATTTGTGTATGCACATACTTATTTCTATATGTGAATTTGATAAAAATGCAAATTCTATTTATAGATGTATGTGTGTGCATATCTCATACTGTATAAAAACTGGTTTGGCGACTATCGGAGTTTGCGTTTTTTATGCGTCTGCTTCGGTGGGCGCATTTTTTAATTTATTTTTATATTTCAAGGAGGAAGTTTTATGTATGATGACGACGGGATGAAAGGGAAAGGCGTTGCGAAAACATTGTTTATACTTGCAATCATTGGAATTATTCTGGCGGTGGTGCTGCAGAATGTCTTTTATGTGTGGAATATTCAATGGGCGCTGGGGTTGGTTGATTTGACCACGGTAGCTTTAATATATTTGCTGTTTTGCAAACTATGTGATGTTAGCGAAAAATTAAATAATATTGAACGAAAAAATGGTACAGATAGTCGCACTGATTCTTTATCAAAAGTGGAGACTGAAGAGGAAAGAATGCGCAAACTTGAAAGTCTTCGCGCAAAAGGTTTGATAACAGAAGGCGAATATAGACAAGCGATTGTAAAAATGGAGGGAGAAATATGAATAAAAAGTTTATAAAGGACATTAAATATTCAACGTTATTTTTATTGTTTATAACAATTTTGGGATGTGCAAGATGGTTTATCAAAGCTGAACTGGAGGTATTCTTTAGTTATGCGAAACCTATAGAAGTTGGTTTTGGTATTCCTGATAATACATGGAGTATATTTGGGGCAATACTTGAATTTAGCGCATCATTGTGGCTTGTATTATATTCTTTTATTTCATTAAATGAAGAGAAAAAATATTTAAGTGAAAAGGTTCTTTGTGGAATCATGGCGTTTTCCACAATTGTTGCTTTGTATTCATTAAATCCCGGTGGGTTTGAGCATATTTTCAATATGTTACAAGCAGATAGAATAAGTCTTTTTTATTTAATTTGTTATGCTGTTGCGGTCATTGTTGCGATGATTATAATTAATTTAAAAATATCATATAGGTATAAGATTATTATTCCTGCAATTTTGTTTTTGGCGTGTGAAATTTTGCCGAGTATCCGTAATGTCATGACGTATATCGAATGTATGAAAATAGATTTTATTTATACGTCGTATGGCTACCTTTTCCGTATCTTATCAAGAGTGATATTTTACATGCTTATATTCTATTATGGAATAAAAGCGAAAAAATCAGATGAAATTATAAAAGTGAATACGGAATCGAACTCGGAAAATGAATTGAGATATTTAATGGAGTGTTATTATTCAGGAAGAATGTCCAGAGAAGAATATCAAATGAAACGAGCAAAGATTATTAAAAAGCTGTGATACATAAAACGAGGCTGAGTCAAAACGAAATCATTTTGACTCAGCCATATCACATTGCGACAGCATTATTTTACACGCCAAAAGGCGTATTTAGTTGAAAAGGCGGTAGGTTTTGAAAAAAACCTACCGCTTTTTCTGGAGCTACCTAGCAGGATCGAACTGCCGACCTCTTCCTTACCAAGGAAGTGCTCTACCTACTGAGCTAAGGCAGCATCTTTATCAGACTTATAGATTATATCAAAAACCGTTGCGTTTGTCAAGAGAAAATTAAAAATCCTATAACTTTATTTTCTGTGAAATAATTTTTTTGTTGAGATTTCAAAGAAAAACTGATTTTTTATATAATAAAAATAGGCATAGTCGGTTACTATGCCTATAAATTAAAATTTATCTTTTCAACAACTTGAAAACTTGTTATTTCAAACTATTAATTTCTTTTTGTAAATTTGCTAAAAACCTACCTGCATGAGCACCATCCATCTGTGTATGATGAAATTGAAAAGAAAGTGTTAGATAATATTTAAACCATTTCTTTTTATATCTACCCCAAATTATAAACGGATTGTTGAAAATACCACTATTCATTCCAACAGCTCCATCAATTTCTGTATCTATAATTGCGGATGTTCCTATCACCATACTATCAGCAGATAAATCTCTATCTTGACAACTTTCTGCAACTTGAGATGTATATTTTAGGTATTCTTTATTGTATGTATCTAAGTTTTCTGCATACAAAATATCACAGGAACTAACCTCTCCATCTTTATTCTTCACAATTGTATTAACAGCAATTGTATCATATTGTATAAGTTGTTTTCCAACAGGAAGTATATAAAACTCTTTTACACCTACAGCAGATTTTCCTATACAATAATCTAAAAGCATATTAAATTTCATATGTTTTCTTTTGCTGACTTTAATAAGATTTGTTACATCTAAAGTCTTAAAAAAAGTCACCATAGGATTTGGCGCATTCATCCAAAATTCATATGCCATAGCTCTTGTTGTATCTTTTGGTTGTATTTCTTTTGCCATTACACATTCTCCTACAAATATAAACAAGGTATATTCTATGAGCATAGTATAGCAGATTTCTTGCATTCCGTCAATGGGTTTTCTGCATTTTCAGCATAGTGCCCTATTATGGTTATCTCCGTCTGGCGGATATCCCCGAAGAAGGTAAAAACCGACACTTACATATATTTGTCTATTAATTTTCCTAAAAAACTATGCTTTTTAGGGGGTAAAATCAATAAAAATATGGGTTCGGAAAATCTTCTGGCAAAAACCGACACCTATAAATGACACTTTTGAGAGTTTAACCAAAGCCTTCTCCTTGAGGAGAAGGTGGCAAACCGCAAGGTTTGACGGATGAGGTGGAAAACAATCTCCACAAGTGGTTACACCTCACCACCGCCTACGGCGGAGCCTCTCCTCAAGGAGAAGCCTTTTAGCAATAAAATCAACTATTTCTACAATTTTTATAAATCTTTTTCATCTTTTTATAAAAGCAAAAAGAGATTTCATAAAACCTTCGACTGATTTTATAAAATCTCTAATATTGTTTATAATGTGCGGAACTTTGCAACACCACAAACTATGCATAAAAATGGACATATTTGCTCAATGCAATTCAATTTCTCTCGAGATTTCAACGAAAAGTCAATTTCACAGAAAATCGAGTTATAGGTTAAAAATAAAACGATTTGCTTTCGCAAACCGTTTTATGGAGCGGAAGACGAGATTCGAACTCGCGACGTTCACCTTGGCAAGGTGACGCTCTACCACTGAGCCACTCCCGCAAAATTTGTAAGACCATTATACTCCTTAAATATAATTTTGTCAAGATATTTTCGGAAAAATTTTAAATAATTTACAGGTATACATTTTAAACAAATAAATAGACATATATTTGTTTAAAATCACGAATAAAAAAAGAGCGGATATTGTAGATTTTTTCACAAATTTTTGCTATAATTATAGTGATATGTTATGGGATTATGCTATGACATCAGAAAATAAAAAATCCGTTTGTCAGTTTGCGGTAAAAGAAACTGGCGGATAATTCAAAATAGGAGGTTTTGCACAGATGAAGCAGGCTATTGCTTTTAATGGAACCAAAGAGCAGGAAGAAAGACTTATGGCAGTTATTGAAAGCCATAAAGGTCAGGAAGGTGCGGTTATCCCCGTTCTTCATGAGGCACAGGGGATTTACGGGTATCTTCCGATTGAAGTTCAGGAAATGATTTCTGAAGGACTTGATGTACCGTTGGCGGAGATTTATGGTATAGTTACATTCTATACACAGTTCTCTATCAATCCGAAGGGTAAATATCAGATTGGTGTTTGTCTCGGAACGGCTTGTTATGTTAAGGGTTCGGGAGATATTCTTGAAAAGTGTAAAGAAATATTAGGAATTGACGTTGGAGAATGTACTCCTGACGGTCTTTTCTCAATAGATGCAACTCGTTGTATCGGAGCTTGTGGACTTGCCCCTGTTCTGACTGTTAACGATGATGTATACGGCAGACTTGTTGTTGATGATGTTGAAGGAATCATTGCAAAGTACAGAAATTAAGAGGTAAACGAAAATGCTGTTATCTGAAATTAAATCAGTTTTAAACGCAAGTGTTATAAGCGGCGAAAACGAAGAAGAGCTTAACAAAAAGGAAATCAAGATGGCGTGCGGATGTGACCTTATGAGTGATGTTCTTGCCTTTGTCAAGGAGCAATCACTTCTTTTGACAGGTCTTATTAATTCGCAGGTTATAAGAACCGCCGAAATGATGGACATTGTTGCTGTATGCTTTGTAAGAGGCAAAATGCCGACAGAGGATGTTATTGAGCTTGCGAAGGAGAAGGAAATAACTCTTTTGCAGACGGATTATCCTTTGTATCTGGCGTGCGGAAAGCTGTATAATAAGGGCTTGGGTGCTGAAAATGATTAAAAAATATTTGTTATCCGGGGAAGATTTTTCTCTTGCGGGAGAAGCATCGAGCAATTTTAAGGGTGTTCTTAAAAAGCTTGGAATTGACCCGATGGTCATAAGGCGTGTTGCCATAGCTATGTATGAGGCGGAGATTAACACCATTGTTCATGGCAAGGGTGGGGAATGTGAAGCTGAAATTGCAGGCGGAAAGATAAGCCTTGTATTCTGTGATAAAGGCCCCGGGATTGAAAACATTGACCTTGCTATGCAGGAAGGATATTCCACAGCCACGGATGAAATCAGGGAACTTGGTTTTGGGGCAGGAATGGGTCTTCCGAATATAAAAAGGTACACAGATGATATGCAAATTGAAACACAGCCCGGAAAGGGAACGAAGCTGACATTAACAATAAATCTGTGAGGTGATATATATGGAATATTTTCACTCGGTTACACTGGACAGAGATAAATGTCATGGCTGTACAAATTGCATAACTCATTGCCCCACAGAGGCAATAAGAGTGCAAAACGGCAAAGCGAAGATTATTAAAGAACGCTGTATTGACTGTGGAGAGTGCGTGAGAGTATGCCAGTCTCATGCGAAGGTGGTTGCTGCAGACAGTTTCTCAATGCTTGATGACTTTGAGTATAATATAGCAATGCCTGCCCCGTCTTTTTATGGACAGTTTGCAAATGAAATAAGCATAGGGCAAGTCCTTGCGGCGTTTCGTAAAATTGGCTTTGACCATGTTTTTGAGGTGGCAAGAGGGGCTGAATATGTCAGTGCTGCGACCCGTGAATTGCTTAAAAGCGGGAAACTGAAAAAGCCTGTTATTAATTCGGCTTGTCCTGCGGTTTTGAGACTTATAAGAGAGCGCTTTCCGGACCTTTTGGACAATGTTTTAAATATTATCTCACCAATGGAGGTTGCGGCAAGCCTTGCAAGAGATGAGGCGTTTGAAAAGACAGGAATTTCAAAGGATAAAATCGGAGTGTTTTTCATTTCTCCGTGTCCTGCCAAAGTGACAAGCGTTAAAGCTCCGCTGACTCTGGAAAAATCCAATGTAAGCGGTGTGATTTCTGCAAAGAAAGCCTATAACAGAATGCGTCCGATTATTGAGAATATTGAAGCGGATGATTCGCTTTGTATATCTGCTTATGAAGGTATTTTCTGGGCAAGCAGCGGTGGTGAAAGCTCCGGTTCGGGAGCGACGGAAACTATTGCTGTTGACGGGATACATAATGTTATAACGGTTCTTGAAGAAATTGAAGATGGAAAGATGTCAACAGTTGAATTTGTTGAATTGTCTGCCTGCCTGAGTGGTTGCAACGGTGGACCGCTTAATGTTGTTAATCCCTTTCTTTCTTCAAGCAGAATTTCTTTTCAGTCTAAAACAAAGCCACGGCTTAAGGAAATTGAAAATCTTGATGTTGATAAGCTTAAATGGCAGAAGATAGTAGAGGGCAGACCCGTTCACCCTTTGGATGATGACCTTGAAGAAGCAATGCGGAAGATGGAGCTTATGGATAAAATCTATGACAGACTTCCAAAGCTTGATTGCGGGTCATGCGGTTCGCCGAATTGCAAATCCCTGGCAGAGGATATTGTTCGTGGGTTTGCTCGGGAAAATGACTGCATATTCCTTATGAAGGAACGCCTTAAGAGACTTGCGAAAGAATTGTTTAAGCTTAATGACAGTTATCAGGACGAAGATGAGGGTGAATTATGAAGGTAAATGAGCTTGTTGAAACTTTAAAGCTGGATGTTGTAACGAACGGAGAAAACCTTGAAAAAGAAGTTGATGGATGCTATATCGGTGATTTACTCAGCTGGGTTATGGGCAGAGCAGATGAGAATAATGTCTGGGTAACCATAATGAGTAATATAAATATCGTTGCTGTTGCAACACTCACGGGTGCTTCGTGTATACTTCTTTGTGAGGGTGTTACTCCGGAAAAAAATGTTATAGATAAGGCTGATGCGCAGGATGTTGTCATTTTAAGAAGTGACAAAACTGCCTTTGAACTTGCTGTTATGATAGACGGAGTCTTGAAATGATATACTATGATTTTCATATTCATTCAGCCCTGTCGCCCTGCGGCGATAAGGATATGACTCCTAATAATATTGTCAATATGGCGGCTCTGTCAGGGCTTGATGCCATTGCGATTTCTGACCATAACAGCGCATGGAATGTTCGGGCGGCTATGAAAGTCGGAGAGGTATGTGGGGTCAAAGTTATTCCCGGAATGGAAGTTGAAACGGCGGAGGAGGTTCATATTTTGACACTTTATCCGACCATTGAAGCGGCGGAATATGCGGCGGAAGAAATATATAAGTATTTACCGAATATCAAAAATCGTCCCGAAATTTTCGGCGAACAGCTGAAAATGAATGAAGATGATGAAGTTGTGGGGGTTGAAGAAAAGCTTCTGATTTCTCCAACAACTCTTTCAATCGAAGGGCTTTTTGATTTGGTTAAAACTGCAAAAGGCTTGTTTATTCCAGCCCATGTTGACAGACATTCATACAGCGTTTTAACAAACCTCGGGTTCATTCCCGATAATCTTGATATAAGGAATATCGAAATGTCCAAGAAGCTTGACTGCGTTGAGGATTATTTAAACCAAAGACCTGATTTGAGAGGATATAAGATATTCAGAAATTCAGATGCCCATTATTTAGAGAATATTTCTCAAAGAGATGAGGCACTGGATATAAATGATGTAAATGAGCTTTTTAAAGAGGTGATTTAATGAAAGAATTGTCACTTCATATACTGGATATAGCGAAAAATTCCGTGAAGGCGAAAGCCAGCCTTATTACAATAAATATTGATGAGGATGAGGAGAAAAATCTTCTCACAATTGAAATCATTGATAATGGCTGCGGAATGAGTGAGGACTTTTTGAAAACCGTTAAGGACCCGTTTTCAACAACGAGAACAACGAGGAAGGTCGGAATGGGACTATCCCTTTTTGAGGCGGCGGCAGAGCAGTGCGGCGGCGAACTCAAAATTGAGTCTGAACTTGGGAAAGGAACAAGGGTTGAAGTGACCTTTGAGCTTAACTCAATAGACAGAGCTCCAATCGGAGATATGGCAGGAACTATGACAACTTTAATATCAGGGTCCCCTGAAATTGATTTCATATACTGTCATAAAATAAACGGAAAAGAGTTTGCGTTGAAAACTGAAGAAATTAAGACGGTTTTGGGTGATGTTCCCTTGGATTTGCCCGAGGTTGTAATGTGGATTGACGGTTATATAAAAGAAGGACTCGGTGAAATACAGTAAATTATGGCCCTTATATGGGGTTTGGATATTTAAAATTTTAAGGAGGTCAAATAATGAAAAGTTTGGCAGAATTACAGGAAATTCGTAACAGAGCTTTAAATCAGGTTAACTTGCGTAAAGAGCGTGAGGAAGGAATCCGTGTTGTTGTTGGTATGGCAACTTGCGGTATTGCGGCAGGTGCAAGACCTGTTTTAAACGCTTTTGTTCAGGAAGTTGAAAAGCGCAACATGGCAGATGTGACGGTTACACAGACAGGTTGTATCGGTATGTGTCGTTTAGAGCCTATCGTTGAGGTTTATGTTCCCGGTCAGGAAAAGGTAACATATATCGAAATGACAGAAGAAAAGGTTGCAAAAGTTGTTGCAGAACATCTTGTTAATGGTAAAATCGTAGCTGAATATACAGTTGGTGCGAAAGAGAAATAAGAGGAGGATGAAGAAATGAATATATACAGATCTCATGTATTGATTTGTGGCGGTACAGGTTGTACCTCTTCAGGCTCAAAAAAGCTTCAGGCTGAGTTTGACGCACAGCTCAAGGCAAACGGTATAGAGGAAGAAGTTAAGGTTGTTCAGACAGGTTGCTTCGGTCTTTGTGCTCTTGGTCCTATCGTTGTTGTATATCCTGAAGGTGCTTTTTACAGCCGTGTTGAGGTTGATGATGTTAAAGAAATCGTTGAAGAACATCTCTTAAAAGGCCGTATCGTTAAAAGACTTTTATACAGCGAAACAGTTGAAGGGGATAACATTAAATCTCTTAACGAAACAACATTCTATGCAAAACAGCATCGTTTGGCACTTCGTAACTGCGGTGTTATCAACCCTGAAAATATAGATGAATATATTGCGGTTGACGGTTATCAGGCGCTCGCTAAAGCGCTTACAGAAATGACGAGAGAAGAAGTTATCCAGATGATTAAGGATTCCGGTCTTCGTGGTCGTGGTGGCGGTGGCTTCCCGTCAGGTATGAAGTGGGATTTCACATATAAGGCACAGGGTGACCAGAAATATGTTTGCTGTAATGCCGACGAAGGCGACCCGGGCGCATTTATGGACCGTTCAATCTTAGAAGGTGACCCACATTGTATTATTGAAGCTATGGCGATTGCAGGTTACGCAGTTGGTGCTAACCAGGGTTATGTATACATCAGAGCAGAGTATCCTATCGCTGTTGAAAGACTTAGAATTGCTATCAAGCAGGCTAAAGAATATGGTCTTTTAGGTGATGATATCTTCGGAACAGGCTTTAGCTTTGACCTTGACATCCGTCTTGGTGCCGGCGCATTCGTTTGCGGTGAGGAAACTGCACTTCTTAATTCAATCGAAGGTAGAAGAGGTGAGCCGCGTCCGCGTCCGCCGTTCCCTGCTGTTAAGGGTCTCTGGGGTAAGCCAACCCTTTTAAATAACGTTGAAACTTATGCAAATGTTCCGCAGATTATCTTAAACGGTGTTGATTGGTTTACACAGATTGGTACAGAAAAATCCAAGGGAACAAAGGTGTTTGCTCTCGGTGGTAAGATTAACAATACAGGTCTCGTTGAAGTTCCTATGGGAACTACGCTTCGTGAAATCATCGAGGAAATCGGTGGCGGTATTCCAAACGGCAAGAAGTTTAAGGCGGCTCAGACAGGCGGTCCTTCAGGCGGTTGTATCCCTGCTCACTTAATCGACACTCCAATCGATTATGATTCACTCATTCAGATTGGCTCTATGATGGGTAGTGGTGGTCTTATCGTTATGGACGAAGATAACTGTATGGTTGACATCGCTAAGTTCTTCCTTGAATTTACAGTTGATGAATCTTGCGGTAAGTGTACTCCTTGTCGTATCGGTACAAAGAGACTCTATGAGCTTCTTGAAAAGATTACAGACGGTAAAGGAACAATGGAAGATATCGATAAGCTTGAAGAACTCTGCTATAACATTAAGACTTCTTCACTTTGCGGTCTTGGTCAGACAGCTCCAAACCCGGTTCTCAGCACACTCAAATACTTCCGTGACGAATACATCGCTCACGTTAAGGATAAGACTTGTCCTGCAGGCGTTTGTAAGAAGCTTGTTAAGTACGAAATTGTTGCTGATAAGTGTAAGGGATGTAGCCTTTGTGCGAGAAAGTGTCCTGTTGGGGCTATCTCCGGCGAGGTTAAGTCACCATTTGTTATTGATGCGGATAAATGTATCAAGTGTGGCGTATGTATGGATTCTTGTAAATTCGGCGCTATCGAAAAACACTAAGGAGGGATATATCAATGGAAAATGTAAATATTAAAATTAACGGACAAAGTTTAAGCGTTCCTGCAAATTATACAATTTTGCAGGCTGCAAGAGAAGCTAATATTGATATCCCAACTCTTTGTTATTTAAAGGATATCAGTGAAACAGGCTCTTGTAGAATGTGCGTTGTTGAAATTAAGGGCGGAAGAGCCCTCCAGGCAGCGTGTGTATACCCTGTTTCAGAAGGTCTTGAAGTTTTCACAAACACACCAAAGGTTAGAGCGGCAAGAAAGTCAACTCTTGAACTTCTCCTCTCTGACCACGACAGAAAATGTCTTACCTGTGTTAGAAACCAGAACTGTGAAATCCAGACACTCTGTGAAGATTTAGGTATAACAGACATCGCTTTCCAGGGCGAAATGAACGAGTATGCGATTGATGAAGTTTCTCCGTCAATCGTTAGAGATAACAATAAGTGCGTTCTCTGCCGCCGTTGTGTAAGCGTATGTAAAAATATCCAGACTGTTGCAGTTATTGATGCAACAGAGAGAGGCTTT
The DNA here is from genome assembly GCA_015068605.1 of Oscillospiraceae bacterium. Lineage (GTDB taxonomy): Bacteria > Bacillota > Clostridia > Monoglobales > Monoglobaceae > SIG454. The sequence continues at coordinate 125,029 of SVKF01000001.1, read as the reverse complement.
AAAACAACAATCGCTTCTCCTTTCAATAAGTCTTTGGGCGAAGTTCCTTGTGTAAACTGCGGACAGTGTATCGCAGCTTGCCCTGTTGGTGCTCTTCGTGAAAAAGACGATACAGATAAGGTTTGGGCGGCTATTGCTGACGAAGATAAGTATGTTGTTGTTCAGACTGCTCCTGCTGTTCGTGCAGCTCTCGGTGAAGAATTCGGTTATCCGATTGGTACAGCGGTTACAGGTCAGATGGCTGCGGCTCTTCGCAGAATGGGCTTTGATAAGGTGTTTGACACAGATACAGGTGCAGACCTTACAATTATGGAAGAAGGAACAGAATTTATCAACCGTCTCAAGAACGGCGGTAAGCTTCCGCTTATCACATCTTGTAGCCCCGGCTGGATTAAGTTCTGTGAACATAATTTCCCTGACTTCCTTGAAAATCTTTCAAGCTGTAAGTCACCTCACCAGATGTTTGGCGCAGTAATCAAGTCTTACTATGCTGAAAAGATGGGTATTGACCCTGAAAAAATTGTTGTTGTTTCAGTTATGCCTTGTGTTGCTAAAAAGTTTGAAGCAGGCAGACCTGAAATGGAAGTTAAATACCGTGATGTTGATTATGTTATCTCAACAAGAGAGCTTGCAAGAATGATTAAGCAGGCTGGTATCCTCTTCGCTGACCTTCCTGAAGAAAAGTTTGACAACCCGTTTGAAGAAGCAACAGGTGCAGGTGTTATCTTCGGTGCAACAGGCGGCGTTATGGAAGCGGCACTTCGAACCGTTACAGAAGTTTTAGAGGGCAAGAGCTTTGATAAGGTTGAATATGAAGCAGTAAGAGGAACTGAGGGTATCAAGGAAGCAACCCTTACAGTTGCAGGAACAGAGGTTAAGATTGCCGTTGTTTCAGGACTTGGTAACGCAAGAAAACTCCTTAACGATATCAGAGACGGTAAAGCAAATTACCACTTTATCGAAATCATGGCTTGTCCGGGCGGTTGCGTAACAGGTGGCGGTCAGCCAATCGTTTCAGCAAAAGTTCAGATGGAATGTGATGTTAAGGCTCTCCGTGCTTCCGCTCTTTACAGCGAAGACGAAAGAGCAACTCTCAGAAAGAGTCACGAAAATCCTGATGTTAAGCTTCTCTACTCTGAATTCTTTGGTGAACCGGGAAGCCATAAGGCTCACGAACTCCTTCATACTCATTATACAGAAAGAAGCAAGTTCTAATATAATTAAAAACGGCAGAGTATCGCTCTGCCGTTTTTAATCATAATTTGTAAGTACGAGAGTATAATTGCCGGGGTCAAGACCAACAATCATGTCTTCAGTTTGGAACTTTTCTCCATATCCGATATTGTTCTCAAGTACGATACCGGTTTTTACTACTATTTCAGAAGAATTATAAATCTTCCACGCGAATACACTTTGTTTATCTCCCGATAAATTTATACAGGTAGTTTTTAATGTTAAATTGTCTCCGGATTTTTCAATAAAAGCGTCTAAAACCTGAACACATGAATTGGATGAGTAGAGATTTAAGGGGTATGTGTTATTTATTGTAATATTTACAGCAGCCGTTGAGGAAGGTGAAGATGTTGAAGTTGTTGGCGTTGATACAGAAGTTGGAGATGCTTCAACAACGGTTATTTTACAGGTTCCATATAAATCATAATCACCGAATTTCATGTTTACAGTTCCAGGTGCAAGGGCTTCAAAATAATGTCGATTTTCTTCGATACGAGGACGAATTGGTTTTTTAGGATCCCACGACAAATAATCAAAGCGTATAATATCTCTATCGTATTGGTTTTCATCTGTCAGTTGTCCAGTAAGATTTATCCAATCTGCTTGTTTGGGCAAAGTAGAATTTTCGGGGGAATGAGATACCTCTATGTAAAATGTTTCGCCAACTTCAACGGTATTCTTTTCAGGGATAAGAGTTATAGAGGAAGGAAGATTTTCTTTGTCGTTTGTAGTTTTTTCAGCTTGTTCATTGTTATAACATGCAACTCCGTAAAACATAAGAATGATGATTGGAGTCAGTATGATTAGTTTTAAACAAGAAGATATTTTAAATTTCATAAATATACCATGGTTCCTTTCTTTTTATTATTTGAAATTTAAATTATATGTTGTGAGCTATGGGACTATTTCTTTTTTCATAGTTGCTACCTCCAAAAAAAATGTGTGACTTCATCCGAAGCCACACAAAAAAATGCTCGCTCCGAATGTTGTCACACAATCTAAATTTATTTCGATTTATCCAAATACATAAGTTGGTACACGAAAAATGAGCTCGCATTTTTACCGGAAGTAAAAACACCAACTTAATGTATTGTATCCATAGGAAATCAAAATAATTATTTAATTTTAGATTATGTGACAAGGATAGTATATCACAAAATTTGCAGTTTGTCTATATTTTATATGCAACAAAAAAGAGATGAACCAAAAATTCATCTCTTTTAAAATTTTTAATTTAAAATTCTCTTTCCTTTTTCAATCTCTGCAACAGCTTTTGGATAGAGCCGTTTTATAACGTGATAAAAGTCATATCCCAGTTTGTGAGAAACAATTTCCCATGTATTGTTGTTTATAAATCGTTCAATTAAAAGCGTTCTTAATATGTTATCCTCAACATTGTATATTGCGGATATTATATCGGAATTTGTTCTCGAAAGTTGAGTTATCTTATCCTCAAGTATGTTTTTATATTGTTCACAGCTTTCGTTTTTTCCCGGAAGATGCATTGCCTTGTCAAGAGCATCTTTGAGAGCGCATATTTCTTTATTTATTGTTTTTCCCTGTGCAAGCCAGTTTCTGGTATCCATTTAATTAACTCCTTAAAATTCAGTATTTGCCGGACGAAGCCCGTAAAATTTATCAGCGTGTTCCTTAGAGCAAAACAAATTGCCTCTAAAATCAGTGAAATACTCGTAATCCTCATAAATATCCTTGTGACGGCAGGTAGGAAGAGCACAGTTCCCAACATATTTTTGTTCTTTGGAGTTCCACATCGAGCCAAGCTTTTCGGCATAGGTTATTTCAAAGTGTTGCAAGCTACAATCTCCTTTGTTAGTTTATAAGTATCTTTTAAAGATACACAACGGATATAAAATATACGGGGCTGTATTTTTTACCCGTTATATATATGGTATCATAAAAAGATACAAAAGTCAACAAAATTTAATAAAAAACTTGACAAAAGTTGAATTTTAAGATACAATAACTTTGTGGGAGGTGACGGATTTGAAAAAAACGATGGGAGAAATCCTTAAAGAGTTGCGACTTGAACGAGGGCTTACGCAGGAAGAAGTGGGAAAAATAATAGGTGTTCAGAAAGCGGCAATTCAAAAGTACGAAAAAGGTGAAGTTGAAAATATGAAGCAAAGCTCCATAAAAAAGTTATCGAAATTTTATGGAGTGACAACGGATTACTTATTAGGCATTGAGAAGGCCGATGAACAACTCGAAGAATATCTTGAAATGCTTAAATCACGATCAGAACTTAAAATGCTTTTTAATCTTACTAAAGATGCAACCCGGGAAGATATAGAGAAAGCTGTTAAAATTATTGAAACGGTTCTTGAAAGGTGAGGTAAATGGATGGTGTATTAGTGCTGAATTCAAAGCTGCCTGAAAATATTAAGGCGGCGACTATAATCAAGAATGATAAAGATTATTGTATTATTTTAAATGATATTTATGACGAAAAAATGAGAAATAAGTTTCTTAAAGAGGAATTGAAAAAGATTAAGATTTTGGTCAACAATGAATAAAGTCAGCGTTAAATATAGCTTTCGCATTTTTATGGTTAAAAAGAAAAGGGGCTGAAACAAAAGGATTTATTTTGTTTTAGCCCTTTTTGTGGTACGTTTTGCGATAGACTCTTTGGAATATGTGCAAAAGTGTGCAACCATATTTATTTTAAGTGTAAAGCTTATAAAGCTTTGCGTATTCTCCGTTCTTTTGAATCAGAGTGTCATGGGAGCCCTCTTCCAAAATCCCGTTTTTGCCGAGAACTATAATTCTGTCGGCGTTTTTGATTGTTGTAAGACGATGAGCGATGGTTAAGGTTGTCCTGCCCTCGGAAAGCTTTTCAAGGGACTTTTGAACAATGTGTTCGCTTTCGTTATCCAATGCGGAAGTTGCCTCGTCGAGAATGAGAACAGGCGGATTTTTAAGGAAAAGCCTTGCGATTGAGATGCGTTGCTTTTGTCCGCCCGATAATTTAACGCCTCTTTCGCCAACATAGGTGTCATAACCGTCTTTTAAAGTAAGAATAAATTCGTGAGCACCGGCAAGCTTTGCGGCATTGATGATTTCTTCATATGTTGCGTCTATTTTACCATAAGCGATATTATCTTTAACCGAACCGCTGAAAAGGTAAACATCCTGCTGAACAATGCCTATATTATTTCGGAGTGAACTCAATGTCAAGTCCTTAATGCTTTTTCCGTCAATATAGATTTCCCCGCTTTTTATATCATAAAATCGTGGTATCAGATTACAAAGTGTTGTCTTACCTCCGCCTGACGGACCGACAATCGCCACATTCTCACCAACATTGATTGAAAGTGAAAGATTTGATAAAACATCATCAAGGTTATCGGAATATGCGAAAGAAACATTGTCAAAAGTGATTTGACCTTTAAGGGCTTCAATGTCTTTTGCACCGGGTAAATCCTCGATTAATACAGGCTCGTCCATAATTTCGGTAAACCGCTCGATGCCGGTTATTCCCCGCTGGAATTGCTCCGTGAATTCAACAATCCTTCGGATAGCTGTGATAAGAGTTTGAATATACAGAAGATATGCGACCAAATCACCGGGTGAGATATGCCCTTTTTTCAGGAAAATTGAACCGATAACTATAACTCCGATATACAAGAGCCCGTCGGAAAATCTTGTTCCTGCCTGGAAAAGTGCCATATATTTGTATGCACCCCGTTTTGTCTGAAGAAATTTTTCGTTTCCTTTTTCAAATTTCTCTTTCTCAATTTCCTCGTTGGCAAAGCTCTTGACAACACGGATTCCCAAAAGATTATCCTCGATTTCGGCATTAAGCTCACCGATTTGTTCTCGTTGTTTCTTGAATGCATTTTTCATCTTTTTGCGAAAAATAACAGACGAAACCGCCATAACAGGCAGGAGAGCGAAGATGATAAGCGTCAATGGAATGTTGACATTTATAAGAATTATGAATGAACCGATAATTTTTATTCCCGATATAAAAAATTCTTCGGGACAGTGGTGAGAAAATTCGGTTATGTCGAAAAGGTCGTTTGTAAGCCTTGACATAAGCTGACCGATTTTCGTATTGTCATAGTAAGAGAAGGGGAGCTTTTGCAGATGGTTGAACATATCCCGTCTCATATCCTTTTCCAGCTTTGCGCCCATAATATGCCCCTGATTTGCCATATAATAGTTTGCCAGGGTGTCAATTATTCTTAAAAATAAATATACTCCGCCGATTTTAATAATAGTTGATATAAGAAGCTTGTCGGGAGTATTTATTGCCGTGTCGGTAATATAACTCACAAGCTTTGGGAAAACAAGCTCACATATTGTTGTAAGTGATGCACACAGCAAATCAAGAATAATTATGCCGATATATGGCTTATAGTATTTTGAAAATGATTTGAATAGTTTCATAATTTAACCTCGAAAAAAGGGTTGTGACTCGTATGTCCCAACCCTTTTGATGTTTATTTTATTAAATCTTTCATGCTATACAGTCCGGCAGGCTGATTCTTTAAAAATCCGGCTGCAGAAACAGCTCCAACTGCAAAGACTTCTTTTGATGTTGCAGTATGTTTAATCTCAATAACCTCATCATTACCGGCGAAAATAACATTGTGCTCACCGACGATAGTTCCGCCACGAACAGCGTGGATACCGATTTCTTTTTTGTCACGCTTTTTGCGGACACTATGTCTGTCATAGGTGTATTCCGGCGCATAATCTATTGCCCGGGAAATATTATCGGCAATAGCAAGAGCCGTTCCGCTTGGTGCGTCCAGCTTTTGGTTATGGTGCTTTTCTATAATCTCAATGTCGAAATTATCCTGCAAAACCTTTGCGGCTTTAGCAACAAGCTCCATTATAAGATTGACACCCAAAGACATATTGGCAGAGAAGAAAATCGGAATGTTTTTCGACTCGTATTCAATTCTTGAAATCTGGTCTGCGGAAAGTCCTGTGGTGCAGATAACGGAAGGAATGCCGTTTGACACTGCATAATCAAGGATTCCGTCAGTTAAGGCAGGGTGCGAAAAATCCACAATAACATCAGGCTTTTCAGCAAGAAACGAAAAATCAGTAATGACCGGATAAGGAGCGGAAGGGTTTTCCGCAATATCATAGCCTGCGATGATTTCTGTATCGGGATTTTGGAGCACAACTCTTGTGACGGCCTGCCCCATTTTGCCGTTTGCACCGCATAATAAAATCTTTGTCATAGGTAAAACTCCTTAATTAGAATTTAAAACCGTAGTTCTTCATAACCTGCTTAAGCGTAGCAAGGTTTTTATCTTCCATATCGCAAAGAGGCATTCGACATTTTCCGACATTAAATCCCAAAACATTCATAGCCGCTTTAACGGGGATTGGGTTAACCTCAATGAAGAGAGCATTGATAAGCTCAATCATCTTAAGATATTGCTTTCTTGAACCTTCAATGTCACCATCTAAAAACTTCTGACAAACCTCATGGGTTTCCTTTGGAAGAATGTTGGCAACAACAGAGATAACACCTTTTCCGCCGATAGCCATCATAGGAAGAATAACATCGTCATTTCCTGAATAGAGAACAAGGTCGGTAAAAGCCGCGATCTGACCTGCTAAAGCAAGGTCGCCGGTTGCTTCCTTAACACCGATAATATTAGGAATTTCAGCAAGTTTTTTGAATGTATCAATAGAAATTGAACAGCCTGTTCTTCCGGGAATGTTGTATAAAATAATCGGAAGCTTAACACTTTCGGCAATTGCTTTAAAGTGGAGATAGAGACCTTTTTGCGTAGCCTTGTTGTAGTAAGGTGTAACAATTAAAAGACCGTCATAGCCAACTGATTCGGCATAAGTTGAAAGAGCGATTGCGTGGATTGTGTCATTACTGCCTGTTCCTGCAATAAGAGTGATTCTGCCCTTCGCTTTTTCAGAAGCGAATTTAAGAGCAGCCATATGCTCTGGGTCGGGCATTGTGGAAGATTCGCCTGTTGTTGCGCAAACAACAAGGGCATCTGTTCCGTTTTCAATGTGATATTCAATGAGCTGAGCAAATTTGTCGTAATCAACTCCGTTTTCTTTAAATGGAGTTATAAGAGCAACGGCAGAGCCGGTAAATAATGGCTTTTTCATAATTTTATACCATTCCTTTCTTCCTGCAATATGCAGGTGTAATAAATTTTATATATTAGTCAAGATAACCCTTTGCCGCAAGAAGCTCTGCCATTAAAACAGCACCGCCTGCCGCACCTCTTAAGGTGTTATGGGAAAGACATACGAATTTATAGTCATACTGTTTGTCTTCTCTGAGTCTGCCGATAGAAACAGCCATTCCGCCTTCGGAGTCTCTGTCAAGCTTCGCCTGAGGACGATTATCCTCTTCAAAGTAATGAAGGAACTGCTTTGGTGCAGACGGAAGCTCAAGCTCCTGAGGAACACCGGCGAAATTAGCCCAGTCAGCCTTGATTTCGTCAATGGTTGGCTTTTTGTCAAAGCTTACGAAAACAGCGGCTGTGTGTCCGTTGGAAACCGGAACACGGAGACACTGAGTTGTGATATTCGGAGTAGTTGCGTCAACAATTTTATCTCCTTCAATTTTACCCCAGATTTTAAGAGGCTCAACTTCACTCTTTTCTTCCTCACCGCCAATATATGGGATAAGGTTATCAACCATTTCCGGCCATGTTTCAAAAGTCTTACCTGCACCGGAAATTGCCTGATATGTACAAGCAAGAACATTTTTAATACCGTATTTCATAAGAGGGTGAAGGGCGGGAACATAACTCTGGAGAGAGCAGTTTGATTTAACCGCAACAAAACCTCTTTTTGTTCCGAGACGCTTTTTCTGAGCCTCGATAATTTCAGCGTGCTCCGGATTGATTTCAGGAACAATCATAGGAACATCGTCTGTATGTCTGTGTGCAGAGTTGTTGGAGATAACAGGACATTCAGCTTTAGCGTAAGCCTCTTCCAAAGCTCTGATTTCATCCTTCTTCATGTCAACTGCACAGAAAACAAAATCAACCATAGAAGCGATTTTTTCAATATCTTCGGATGCGTTTAAAACAACCATTTTCTTAACATCCTCGGGGATAGGTGTTGTCATAGACCATCTGCCGCCAAGGGCTTCCTCGTAAGTTTTGCCTGCACTTCTCGGAGAAGCGGCAAGCAGTGTAAGGTCAAACCAAGGGTGATTTTCCATAAGAGTAATAAATCTCTGACCAACCATACCGGTTGCGCCGATAATACCAACTTTATATTTTTTCATAACTTAAATATCCTCCTTAATTTAAGTGTTTTAAATTCTTCATATTTTATTAAATACTATCACTATTATTATATGTTAATAAAGCCCAAATGTCAAATATTTTTTTGGTAAAAAAGACCGATTTGAATAATTGTAACATAATTTTAACATTTTCCTAAAAGGATTTTGAGCATATTTTGTCGAAATTTTAAATAAGTATGCAATTTTTGGAGGATTTTATGAAGAAAATACTTATTTTTTTCTTTATTTTAATACTAAGCTTTTCCACGGTCTCGGCTTGGGAGAAGACAGAGAATATGCGGATTGGAATATACTATGGTATGAATGCGCGAAATGAGTATATTCTGGATAATGAATTGGGCTTTGACATAGGTTATTATGAAAATCGTGAATTTGTCCAAATGGCTGAATGTCTGACGGGACAGATTAAGATTTCTTGCGGAGAGGGTAATTTTGTCAATGTTTCTAATCCGTTGACAGATGAACTTATTTATACGGTGGATACTTCGGTCTTTGGTTTGGGGATTGAGCCTAAATCGGAAGAAGAGAATGAAAAAATGATGAAAATAACTGCTAAAGCGTCGGGAACGTACAGGGGTGGTTTTGAATTTAAAATTTTATCTTCGGGAGTTATAACTGCCGTTAATGTTGTGCCGCTTGACAGTTATGTTTACGGGGTTATTTCCAGGGAAATGTCTCCTGAGTGGCATATTGAGGCTCTCAAAGCGCAGGCGGTTTGTGCGAGAAACTTTGCTCTCGGTAAAATTGAAAGACATAAGGAATACGGCTTTGATTTGTGTAACACTGTTTGCTGTCAGGCATATTCGGGAGTTGACTATGAAAGAGAAGGCTCTTATGCCCCGGTTGACGAAACCTCCGGAGAGGTTCTCTTATATGAGGACGAGCTTGTCCAGACGGTTTATTCCTCATCAATGGGGGAAACAACCGAGGATGTTAAAAATGTATGGGGGAGCAGCTTTCCTTATCTTGTGAGTGTCAGCAACGAGTATGAGGATACGGAGAATATAAATAACGGAAAATGGGAAAAAACCTTGACAAAAGACCGTGCAACAGAGATAATGAACAGCAAGGGCTATGACATAGGAGATGTTACGGATATTACAGCCAAGGAATACAGCGATGCCGGCAGAGTTATTGTTCTTGAGGTCAAAGGTACAAAGGGAAGTCAAACCTTTAAAAGAGAACAATGCAGAACCATATTTTCGGAAGCGACTTTGAGCCAGAAATATACAATTTCGGGCGGTGGAAAAACGGAATACCCTGAAATTTATGTCTTAAGCTCAAAAGGGAAAAAGAAAAGTTCTCTTGAAAATATAACAGTTCTCGGTGCAGGGAGTGTTGCAACCGTGACTGCGACAAATGGTGAAACAAGTAAAACATATAAGGGCACAAAAGCCGGAGAAAGCTTTGTTTTTACAGGTGAAGGCTGGGGACACGGTGTTGGAATGAGCCAGTACGGGGCAAAAGGAATGGCGGAAGCAGGCTTTACCTATGAGGAAATTTTAACGCATTATTATCAGGGCACACACCTTGAAAATTTTTAATGAGGAAAGATTATGAATACTAAAGATTTTTATTATGATTTACCGGAGGAATTGATTGCACAAAAGCCTCTTGAAAACAGAACGGATTCAAGACTTATGGTGCTTTCAAAAGAAACGGGTGAAATAACTCACAAGCATTTTTATGATGTGATTGATTATTTAAACGAAGGCGATTGCCTTGTTATGAATAACACAAGGGTTATCCCTGCAAGACTTTACGGGCAGAAAGAAGGAACAGGCGGAAAAATTGAGTTTCTGCTCCTTAAAAGAATTGATATAAACACATGGGAGGTTATCCTGAAACCCGGCAGAAAGGCGAAAGTCGGAAGCCGTTTTGAATTTGGCGGAGGACTCTTAAAAGCTGAAATATTAGAGGTTATTGACGACGGAAACCGAATTGTCCGTTTTGAATATGAAGGAATATGGGAAGAGCTTCTGGATAAACTGGGAGAAATGCCTCTGCCCCCGTATATCCACGAAAAATTGAATGACAGAGAAAGATACCAAACGGTTTACTCCAAAATTGAGGGCAGTGCTGCGGCACCAACGGCAGGACTTCATTTTACCAATGAGCTTATGGAAAAAATCAGGGCGAAGGGCATAAAAATTGCCTTTGTAACTCTCCATGTTGGGCTTGGAACATTCAGACCTGTCTTGGTTGAGAATGTGGAAAACCACAAAATGCACTCGGAGTATTACGAGGTTTCGGAGGAAACGGCGAAAATTGTCAATGAAACACGAAAAAACGGAGGCAGAATTATCGCTGTCGGAACAACCTCGGTCAGAACTTTAGAGAGTGTTGCTGATGAGAACGGTCAGTTGAAAAAAAAGGGTGGAAATACAGAAATATTTATCTATCCCGGCTATAAATTCAAAGCAGTTGACGCACTTATAACGAATTTCCATTTGCCCGAATCAACGCTCTTGATGCTTATTTCGGCATTTTCCGACAAAGAAAAAATATTTAATGCATATGGCGAAGCCATAAAGGAAAAATACAGATTTTTCAGCTTCGGTGATGCAATGTTTATTATTTAGGAGAGAAATATGGAATTAAGCGGCGGAACATCTTCGGTTTATAAAAAAGGAAACAAAATATACCGAAAACAAAGAGAAAACAGCAAAACAGTACAAAAACTATTGGTTCACCTTAAAAACAAGGGGTTTAATAAAGCGCCTGAATTTTTAGGAACAGAGGGAGAATATGAGGTTTTATCCTTTGTCAAGGGTGAGTGCTTTGAGCCTGAAGAGTATCCGTTCACGAATGATGTTGAGCACCGACTTGAAATTATCAGAAAGGCGGCAAGGCTTTTAAGGGAGTTTCACGACAGCACAACAGATTTTGAAATTGAAGAAGCTGATAAATGGTGGTTGACTTATAAAGGGGAGCTTCCGAAGGAAGTGATTTGTCACAATGATTTTGCCACATATAATGTCACTTTTGTTAATGGACTTCCATACGGAATAATTGATTTTGATACCTGCACCACTGCACCGAGAATTTGGGATATTGCCTATGGGGTTTATCGCTTTGTTCCTTTGGGAGAGATGCAGTATGATGCGGATTTGAAGGCGGAGCGGAAATATAATGATAGTGACAGAAACTTCCGCCAAAAAGGAATAAAGGCATTTTTTGAAAGCTACGGAATGGAAATGGCTGACGATTTTTGCGAGGTAATAAAGGAAAGGCTTATGGCAATGGCGAATATTATTACGGACGAAGCCCAAAAGGGTAACGAAGCCTTTGAGAAAATGATAGATGAGGGGCATTACGATTTTTATTTAAATGAAATTAAGTTTATAGATAAGCATTTTAATGAATGGATATAAGAAACGGAGACAAGTATGTATAAATTGATAAAAAAAGAGGGAAACGCAAGACGAGGCGAGTTTAAAACAGTACATGGAACTGTGCAGACTCCTGTGTTTATGAATGTTGGAACTGCGGCGGCTATTAAGGGGGCTGTTTCTGCCTTTGACCTTAAGGAAATCGGCTGTCAGGTGGAGCTTTCCAACACCTATCATCTCCATTTAAGACCGGGGGATGAAGTGGTTAAGAAAATGGGCGGACTTCATAAATTTATGAACTGGGACAGACCGATTTTAACCGACAGCGGTGGGTTTCAGGTGTTTTCCTTGTCAAAGCTCCGTAAAATCAAAGAAGAAGGTGTCTATTTTTCTTCACACATAGACGGAAGAAAAATTTTTATGGGTCCTGAAGAAAGTATGCAGATTCAGTCCAATTTAGGCTCAACTATAGCCATGGCATTTGATGAATGTGTGGAAAACCCATGCGAAAAAAAATATGCAAAAGAAGCGTCGGAGCGGACAATAAGATGGCTTAACCGTTGCATAACAGAAATGAAACGGCTTAATTCTCTTGATGGAACGGTTAACCCCAAACAAATGCTTTTTGGCATAAATCAGGGCTGTACTTACAGAGATTTGAGAATTGAAAATATGAAAAGAATAGCAGACCTTCCCCTTGACGGTATTGCAATAGGCGGACTTGCGGTGGGTGAGCCTGCTGAAGTTATGTATGATATCATCGAGGCGGTTGAGGAGTTTGCTCCAGCTCATAAGCCAAGATATCTGATGGGTGTGGGAACACCGGTTAATATTATTGAGGCGGTTTATCGAGGCGTTGACTTTTTCGACTGCGTCATGCCAAGCCGAAATGCAAGACACGGACATCTTTTTACATCAGAGGGCATAAGAAATATTATGAATGTTAAGTATGAAACTGACGAGCTTCCTATCGACCCGAACTGTAACTGTCCGACTTGCCGTAATTTTTCACGAAGCTATGTAAGACATCTTTTTAAAGCCGGGGAAATGCTTGGGATGAGACTTGCGGTTATCCATAACCTTTATTTTTACAATAATCTTATGCAGGAGATAAGAGATGCTCTTGATGAGGGCAGATTCGGGGAATACCGCAAGGAAAAAATTGAGATTTTGGGAAAAAGAATATAATTTTTGAAAAAATTTAAAAAAACAGTTGCAAAAAAATTTCAAATAGGGTATAATCTATAACAATGATTTAAAATGGAGGTAATTTAAAATGTTTGAAACAATAGTTTATGCGGCAGAAGAGACTGCAAAACAGGGTGCACAACAGCAGGGTAGCGTGTTGTCAATGGTGGGCTCATTCCTTCCTATGATTCTTCTTATTGCAGTTTTCTGGTTTTTATTAATCAGACCGCAGAAGAAAAAAGAGAAGGAACTCAAGAACATGATTGCCGCATTAAAGGTTGGCGATGTTGTTGCAACAATCGGCGGTATTCACGGTAAAATCGTTAAGGTTAAGGACGAAGTTTTCGTTATTGAATCCGGCGCAGGTGCAAACAAGGCAACAATAACAGTTGACAGAGGCTCTGTTGCAAGATATTTAAAAAGAGGTTCAGGCAGCGATGTTGAAATTGCCGACGATGTCGAAGATATCGTTGAAGAGTAATATAAAGAAACTCCAAATCATATATTGTAGTAAGATATGATTTGGAGGTTTTTTATGTCAAGGGCGAGTTACATAAATGAAACAACAGAGAAAAAATTTGATTTGATTCACACAGCGAAAAGCGTTGGGATAGCTTATCTGATATCGGTAATTCTGTTGTTTTTGCTGGCAATAGGTGCAACTTTTTCGGATATGGAAAGCAAAACCGTTAATATTCTGATAACCCTTGTGACCTGTGTGTCGGTTGCGTTGAGTGGGTTTATGGCGGCAAGAGGAACAGGGCGAGGCGGACTTATAAACGGCATTATCGCAGGTGTTATGTACACGGTTATCCTATACCTTGCAGGAGGACTTATAAACGGAAATATTTCGTTTAATATGTCAACTGTGGTGGCTGTTATCCTTGGAATAATCTGTGGCGGTCTGGGTGGAGTTTTTGGTGTCAACACAAAAAAGCGGAGAAGATAACTTGACAAATTTCCCTATAAAAGTTATAATTTAATTATGACTTTTATAGGGAGTTTTTTTTATGAAAAAATATTTATGTTTAGTATTTGTGACACTCTTTTTGTTCACCGGTTGTAATGATAAAACAAAGCAGCCGGAAGATGAGAAAAGTCCAAAGGTTGTCATAGTATACGAGACAGAAAAAGAAAATCCGTCCAAAGAGGAAATGAATACTGCTGCATCAATATTGAAAGCAAGACTTGAAGAAATGAACAACAAAAATGCAAAAGTTTCTGTTAAAGAGAATAATCGGATTGAGGTTGAGTCAGAATTTTTCAAAGCCCCTGAAAAGCTTGTAAAGGTATGGCATTATCTCAAATTTGTTGATAGTGAAGGAAATGAAGTTTTGAACGGAACTCATATTAAAGATGCATCTTCTGAATATGGTAAAACAAGCGAACTTAGTGAAGAGTGTTATTATATTTCCCTTGAACTTACAGAAAGAGGTAGAAAAGCATTCTATGAGGCAACGGCAAGAAATGTTGGTCAACAAATCTATATTATATTGGATGATGCAGTAATTTCAGCACCAACTGTTAATGAAGCAATCAATGACACAACGTGTGTTATAACAGGCGATTTTACACAGGAAGAAGCCAAGCAACTTGCGGCGAACATAAAGTCAGGACAGCTTCCGTTGGCTATGAAAATTAGTGAGATTAAAATAAACGAAGGACGGTAACGAAAATTTAACAAAATAAATTTAGAAAAACACTTGACTTAATTAAAATAAAAATATATAATAGTTAGAGTATTTATTTAAAAGGGTGTAGTATGCCCTTTTGCAGTTTTTGTAAATAATTAAATTTTAATACTTTTACTTTCATTATACGAAGGAGGAAACAAAGTGACGAAAAGTATTATTAAACTTTCCGGAATAATTTTGGTTATCGTGCTTTTGACATATCTTGCGATATCCGGATTTCAGATTACGGAAACAACGAAAATTCATGGTATTAAATCAGAAGGCGGTATAACACAGGGTCTTGATTTGGCAGGCGGTAGTGTTATTGTGTTCCAGGCTGAAAAAGAAAATCCAACAAAGGAAGAAATGGATAGTGCGGCACAGGTTATAACAAAGCGTCTTGAGAATATGGGATATACCGAAGCTGACATAACAGTTCAGGGCGAAGATAAGGTAAGAGCTGAAATTCCATCATTCTCAAACCCTGAAGAGGCAGCAAAGCAGCTTGGTGCTATGGCTCAGCTCAGATTTGTTGACGGAGCGGGAACTGAAGTTTTAAACGGAAAGCATATTAAAGATGCATCTTCTGAATACGGTCAGACAGACCAGCTCGGAAGCGCAAGCTACTATATTTCCCTTGAACTTACGGAAGATGGTAGAAAAGCATTCTATGATGCAACATCAAGAAATGTTGGTCAGCCAATCTATATTATGTTGGATGATGCAATAATTTCAGCGCCAACTGTTAATGAAGCAATCAATGACACAAAGTGTGTTATAACAGGTGAATTTACACAGGAAGAAGCTAAGAGTCTTGCTGCAAATATCAAGGCAGGTAAGCTTCCGTTCAGTATGAAAACAGTTGAAGTCAGAGCTATCAGCGCAACACTTGGTGCAGATGCTCTTGATAAGGCAGTAACTGCAGGTATCATTGGTTTAGTTCTTGTAATGCTTTTCATGATTTTGTTATACAGATTACCGGGATTTATGTCTGCAATTGCTCTTGTTGCATATATCGATGTTGTTCTTTTGATTTGTGCTAACTTACACATTAACCTTACTCTTCCGGGTATTGCAGGTATTATCCTTGCGGTCGGTATGGCGGTTGATGCCAATGTCATTATATTTGAAAGAATCAAGGAAGAACTTATCGTTGGTAAGGGTATCAGAACTGCAGTTGAAGCAGGCTTCTCAAATGCTTTAAGCGCAGTTATCGACTCTAACATAACAACAATTATTGCGGCTGTTATCCTTATGTTCCTTGGAACAGGTACACTCAAAGGCTTTGGTACAACGCTTTTAATCGGTGTTGTTGTATCAATGCTTTCTGCAATATTTGTTACAAAGTTCTTGCTCCGCAGAGTTCTTGAAATGGGCGTTAAGAACATTTGGCTCTACGGCGTAAGCAAAAAGAAACTTGCAAAGAAGGAGGGAAACGCTAATGCTTAAAATAGTACAGTATAAAAAAATCTATGTAGGAATTGCTTTAGTGTTGGTTATAGCAAGTATTGCCTCCCTCTTGATTCAGGGCTTTGCTCTTGATACAGACTTTGCAGGCGGAACAGCTGTAACATACACAGTTAATCAGAAGGTTTCTAAAGAAGAAGTCGAAGCTCTTGTTAAAGATGCATTCGGTAAAAGTGGTGTTATTCGTATCACAGAGGGTAAAGATAACACAAGTGTAATTGATATTGAAGTTGGCCATGACCAGTCTCTTTCCGATGATAAGAATATGGAAAAGGCTAATGCTGCAGTTGAAAAGCTCAACTATGAGATTGCTAACAAATGGGGTAAGCTTTCGATAATCGTTGATGAAAACGGTGTGGCTATACCGACAGGTGCGGCAGAAGAAACTACTGAAACCACAGAAGCTGCTGAAAATGCTGAAGCTGCAGAGGCTACCGGTGAAGAAGCTGTTGAGACTACAGAACCAACCGTAGAGTCAGATGTGACAGAAGAAGCGGTAACAGAGGAAGCTGTTGAAGCAACAACTGAGGAAACTGCAGTTGAAGGCGCAACTAAAAAGGCATCTGAGCTTACAGAAGAACAGGCTAAAAAGAATGTTATAACATACGGTGATTATGCGTACTTTGTTGAAGGCGTTTCCAAGTCTGAGCTTAATGTTGTATCTTCAGCAACTGCAAGAAATCTTGCATCATCTGCAATCTTTATGTCTTTGTTAGCTGCTGTCGGAATTCTTATCTATGTTGCATTCAGATTTGATTTCACATCAGGTGTATGTGCGGTTGTTGCTCTTGCGCACGATATTATCGTTCTTTGCGGTATCTATTCGGTTCTCCGCATTAAGATTGATACGAACTTTATTGCGGCACTTTTGACAGTTCTCGGTTATTCTATCAATAACACAATCGTTATCTTTGACAGAATCAGAGAAAACACAAGAAGAGCGAAGAAAGAAACTTATGCAGAAATTGCAAATTTAAGTATAAACAGCACAATTAAGAGAAGTATCAATACAACGATTACAACACTTTTGACAATCGGTATGGTATATATTCTTGGAGTTGAATCAATCAAGATTTTTGCACTCCCGATTATCATAGGTATCTTTGTGGGAACATATTCTTCAATCTTTGTTTCCGGTTCAATCTGGGCAACATGGAAGGATATGGCTGTTAAGAATAAGAAAAAACAGTAATATTTACGGGTAATGCGCCAATTGGTGCATTACCTTTTTTTAATTTATTTGGGTAAATAAGCGAAAATGTAATAAAATAAAAAAAGTCGTCAAAAAAGCTTGTAAAAGAGATGAAAAAGTGATATACTGTTATATGGAAATATCTGAATAGTCGGGTGATTTGATGAATTATACACTGCTTACGGATTTTTATGAGATTACAATGGCAAACGGTTATCTGGAACATGGTCTTGGGGATGAGATAGCCTATTTTGATATGTTTTTTCGCAAAATTCCCGATGGTGGCGGATACGCCATAATGGCAGGGGTTGAACAACTGATTGATTACTTTAAAAATCTTAAGTTTGACGATGATGATATTGCTTACCTTAAAAACAGAGGAATGTTTTCCGATAAGTTTCTTGAATATCTGAAAAATTTTAAGTTTGAATGTGATGTTTGGGCAGTTCCCGAGGGAACGCCAATCTTCCCTAATGAGCCGATTGTGACGGTCAGAGGTCCTCTTATTCAGGCGCAGTTCGTTGAAACTATGGTGCTTTTGACAATTAATCATCAAAGTCTTATTGCCACAAAGGCAAACAGAATTGTTCGTGCCGCAGAGGGTAGAACGGTTATGGAATTTGGTTCAAGACGGGCGCAAGGGTATGATGGCGCAATGTACGGGGCGAGAGCTTCGTATATTGGCGGTGTAGCCGGAACGGCTTGTACTATTTCGGACAAGCTGTTCGGTGTTCCGACTCTGGGGACTATGGCACATAGCTGGGTGCAGTCCTTTGATACGGAATATGAGGCTTTCAAAGCCTATGCGGAGACTTATCCTGATTCCTGCACACTTTTGGTTGACACCTACAATGTTTTAAAATCCGGAGTTCCGAATGCGATAAAGGTTTTTGATGATGTGCTTTTGCCTATGGGGAAAAGACCGAAAGGGATAAGAATTGACAGCGGTGACATCACTTATCTTTCCAAAAAAGCGAGAGCTATGCTTGACGAAGCCGGATACAGCGATGTTTCAATTGTCGCCTCCAATTCTCTTGATGAGCATATTATAAGAGATATTTTGAAGCAAGGGGCGAAGGTCGATTCCTTCGGAGTGGGCGAAAGACTTATAACTTCAAAGTCGGAGCCGGTTTTTGGCGGAGTTTATAAGCTTGTTGCCATGGAAAAGAACGGAAAGATTATTCCTAAAATCAAAATAAGTGAAAATGTGGCAAAGATAACAACCCCATGCTTTAAAAAGCTGTACCGTCTGTTTTCAAACGAAACAGGCATGGCTATTGCGGATGTTATAACCCTTTTTGATGAGGTTATCGAGGGAGAGAAAATTGAAATTTTTGACCCGAATAACACATGGAAGCGAAAAACCATAACCGATTTTACGGCGAAAGAGCTTATGGTTCCTATTTTTGAAAAAGGGGAATGTGTTTATGAATCCCCGTCCCTTAAGAATATAAGGGAATACTGTATAAACGAAATTGAAAAAATCTGGGAGGAAGTAAAACGATTTGAAAACCCCCATATATACTATGTTGATTTGTCCCAGAAGCTTTGGGATATCAGATATAAATTACTTTCACAACACAATAAAGGAGAGTTATGATGAAATCTACTGTTGAGTCCTACAACCTTGGTAAACTTAGCGTACTTACATTGAACGGAGGGGAAGAATTTGCCAAAAAGGTGGATTACTACCTTAAAAAATTTAATGAAGACGCAGAACTTGACACATTCTTAATCGAGTCAAATGCAACCCGTTTCGGAACAGGCGAAGCGAAGGCAACAATTAATGAATCTGTGAGAAGTCACGATATATATATTATTGCCGATGTTTTCAATTATGGCGTTAGATACAAAATGTATGGTCAGGATGTTCCTATGAGTCCCGATGACCATTTTCAGGATTTGAAAAGACTTATTTCTGCAATCGGCGGTAAGGCGAAAAGACTTACTGTTATTATGCCTATGCTTTATGAAGGCAGACAGCACAAGCGCACATCAAGAGAGTCTCTTGACTGTGCAATGGCGCTTACGGAACTTGCTAATATGGGTGTTCAGAATATTATCACTTTTGATGCTCATGATGCCCGTGTTCAGAGTGCTATTCCGCTTAGCGGTTTTGAGAATATTCAGCCTACATATCAGATGATAAAGGCTTGTCTTAGATATGACAAGGATATTATTTTAGATAAAGAAAATACTATGATTGTATCCCCTGATGAGGGTGCGATGTCAAGATGTATGTATTATTCATCAGTCCTTGGAATGAACCTTGGAACATTCTATAAAAGACGCGATTATTCAAGAGTTGTTAACGGGAAAAATCCGATTGTTGCTCATGAATTTTTGGGAACAGACCTTGAAGGCAAGAATATAATCGTTGTTGATGATATGATTGCGTCCGGTGATTCTATGATTGATGTTTCAAAGGAGCTTAAAAAGCGCAAGGCTAACAAGGTTGTTATCTTCTCAACATTTGGTCTCTTCACGGAGGGCTTTGATAAGTTTGATAAGGCTTATGAGGAAGGACTGATTGACGCTGTGTTCACGACAAATCTGGTTTATGACAGACCGGGTCTCTTGGAAAAACCTTGGTATAAGCAGGTTGATATGACAAAATATATTGCGCTTATTATAAGTGAGCTTAACGCAGAGCGCAGTATAAGCACGCTTTTAAACCCAATCGGCAGAATTGAGAAGGTTCTCAATAAGTATAAAAACGAAGCATAGCTTTGTTGCGGAAATCAGCGGAGGGAAATTATGAGATGTTTGTTTTGCGGACACACGGAGAGTAAGGTTATTGATTCCCGTTCCACAGATGAGGGAACAACAATCAGACGCCGCCGTGAATGTTTAGAGTGTGGAAAAAGATTTACAACTTATGAAAAAATTGAAAGCATACCGATTATTGTGGTAAAAAAAGACGGAACGAGGGAAAGCTTTGACAGAGAGAAAATAATCAACGGATTGCTCCGTGCTTGCGAGAAACGACCGGTTTCTCTTGAGCAGGTTGAAAATGTTGTTGATGAAATTGAGGCAAGGCTTTATAACCTTCTGGAACGGGAGGTTTCTTCAGAGAAAATCGGTGAAATGGTCATGGAGAGACTTCAAAAGCTTGATGATATTGCCTATGTCCGTTTTGCTTCGGTATACAGACAGTTTAAGGATATAAATTCTTTTATGGATGAACTTGCGAAAATTATAAATAAGGCTTGACAAAATAAAAAATTTGTGGTAGAATATTTACGTAAGTTGAATATGACATCAGGAAGTGAGGCGAGTGCCTCACTTCTTTGTTTGAAATCCCCTGACTGAGAGGGGAGAAAGGAGATTGGAAAATGTATTCAAAAACAGAAAAAATTGTTTTGGATATGGCAAAGCCCGTTGCGGAAAATAACGGCTGTTTTATATACGATGTTGAGTATGTAAAGGAAGGCGGAAATTGGTATCTTCGGATATATGTTGACCGTGAGGGTGGGATAACCCTTGATGAATGTGAAGTTATAAGTCGTGAGATGAGTAATATCCTTGATGAAAAAGACCCCATTTCCCAAAACTATTTTTTGGAAGTATCCTCTCCGGGAATTGAGAGAAAGCTTCGTCAGGAGGAGCATTTTGAGATGTATAAAGGCGAGATGATTGACATAGGTCTTTATAAGGCGCAAAACGGCTCGAAAACACTCTGTGGTGAACTTGTCGGATTAGACGGCGATGAGGTCGTTGTGAAAACAGAGGAAGAATTGAGAATTAAATTAAGTGAAACCACATTTATAAGGCTTCATTTTGAATTTTAAAAAGAAAGGTCAGTGATTAAGAAAATGAGTGCAGAATTATTTACACTTCTTGATGAAATCGAAAAGGAAAAAGGTATAAGCAAGGATGTCATTATTGATGCCCTTAACACAGCGTTTATAAGCGCCTATAAGAAAAACTACGGGGCGGTTTCCGATATCAATGTAAATATTGATGAAAAAACGGGTAAAATAAGCGTGTTTGCAAGAAAAACAGTTGTTGAAGAGGTTACGGACAGAGAATGTCAGATTTCTGTTGAAGATGCAAGAGAAATTAACCCTAACTATGAGGTTGGTGACATTGTTGAAAGAGAAGTTACGCCTTCATCATTCGGAAGAATTGCGGCGCAGACGGCAAGAAATGTTATCCTGCAGAGAATTCGTGAGGCTGAAAGAGAAAAGATGTTTGACCAGTTCTCCGACAGAACAAACGATATTATGACTGCAATGGTAAGAAAAATTGAAAAGCGTAATATTATGCTTGAGCTTGAGGAAACAGAGTCAGTTTTAATGCCTAATGAACAGGTTAAAACCGACAGATATAAAGTTGGTGAAAGATACAAGGTTTTTGTAATTGAAGTTGCAAATTCGGTTAAGGGTCTCCATCTTGTGGTTTCCCGTTCACATCCGGGTCTTGTAAGACGACTTTTTGAGCTTGAGGTTCCTGAAATTAAGCAGGGAATTATCGAAATCAAAGGTCTTACCCGTGAACCGGGCTCAAGAAGTAAAATTGCCGTTTTATCAACATCTCCGAATGTTGATCCTGTCGGAACCTGTATTGGTCCGAAAGGAATGAGAGTTCAGGCGATAATCGACGAGCTTCGCGGTGAGAAGATTGATATAATAAAGTATAGCGATGACCCGGCTGAATATGTAAGTCAGGCGCTCAGCCCTGCTAAAGTTACATCAATCCGTGTTGACGAGGAAAGCAAAACCTGCTATGCCGTTGTTCCGGAAGACCAGTTGTCTTTGGCAATCGGTAAGGAAGGTCAGAATGCAAGACTTGCGGCAAGACTTACAGGCTGGAAGATTGACCTTAAAGCGGAATAAGGAGGAGAGAAAATATGAATTCTCTTCGTATGTGCATTTCCTGCCGTGAAATGGTGGAAAAAGAAAAGCTTGTCAGAATCGTAAAAGTTAAAGGTGAAGAGCCGAGACTTGATATGAGCTTTAAAGCTCAAGGCAGAGGAGCGTACATTTGCAAAAAGGAAGCCTGCATAGAAAATGCCCGAAAGAGGAAGGCTTTAGAGCGAGCATTCAGAGGGCAAGTCGGTGACGAAGTTTATAATCGATTGGGAGATATTATAAATGAATGAAGCTATGATGAGGATAATCGGTCTTGCAACAAGAGCCGGCAAGATTGAAGTTGGTGAAGGAAAAACGGAGGACCGGGTGAGTCATAATAAATCAAAGCTGGTTATCATATCTCTTGATGCGTCGGAAAATACGGTGAAGAAATTTGAAAAGCTTTGCAATAGAAACGGCGTTAAAATGATAAGAGCAGGTGAACGTGATATTCTCGGCAAATATACAGGTCGGGAGAGTGCGGTTGTTTTAACTGTTTCGGACGAAGGGTTTGCAAACAGAATAAAAGAACTTGCAAAGGACATAAAAAATATATAGAAAGTGGGCGGTAATATGGCAAAAGTGAAAGCTTATGAACTTTCAAAAAGTTTAGGAATCCCCAGTAAAGAATTGGTTCAGGTGCTTCATGACTATAAAATTTCCGATAAAAGTCACATGAGCACCCTTGATGATAAGGAGCTTAACATAATCTTTGAGTATGTTACGCAGAAAAATCAGGCGGAAGACCTCACGATTATATTCCCTAAAAAGGAAGAGAAAGCGCCAAAGCCAAAGTATGAGAAAAAGGCTAAAAAGAGAGATGACGGCGAGGTTATTGAGCTTGAAAGAGATAATATCAGTGAAGAGGTTATTCCTGCAAGAAAGGTAAGAGTTGTTGACACAAGAGCAAACGCTGTTGACCTTGACCATCTTGATACGGAAAAGCTTGAAGAGCTTATCCCTGAAAATGTTAAGAATGAAGGGGCTAAAAAGCAGAAAATCAAGAACAATAAGAAAAACCTTAAATCCAATAAAGACAGAATTCAGGACGATATGAGCCAGGTTGTCAAGAAGGAGAAAAAAGAGGTTATTGAGGTTATGGTTCCCGATGAAATTACTGTCGGTGAACTTGCAGACAGAATGAAAAAGCCTGCAACGGAGATAATCAAAAAGCTTATGCTTCTCGGAATTATGGCATCTGTTAATGAAGTTATTGACTTCGATACTGCAACTTTGGTTGTTGAGGATTTTGGCGGAACAATCGAAAAAGAAATAATTGTGACAGAAGAGGATAAACTATTTAATGATATAGAAGATTCTCCTGAATCATTAAAGCCTCGTTCACCGGTTGTTGTTGTTATGGGACACGTTGACCATGGTAAAACATCTCTTCTTGACGCAATCAGAAATACGAATGTAACATCGGGCGAATTTGGTGGTATCACACAGCATATCGGTGCTTACAGAGTCAGAGTTAATGATAAGAAAATAACATTTTTAGACACACCGGGACACGAAGCGTTTACTGCTATGCGTGCAAGAGGTGCTTTGGTTACAGATATTGCAATTTTGGTGGTTGCGGCTGATGACGGTATTATGCCACAGACAATAGAGGCTATAAACCACGCTAAAGCGGCTGAGGTTTCAATCATTGTTGCAATCAACAAAATCGATAAAGAAGGCGCAAATCCGGAACGTGTTAAGCAGGAGCTTACAGAACACGGTCTTGTTCCTGAGGAATGGGGCGGAGACACAATCTGTGTTCCGATTTCTGCAAAGCAGAATCAGAATATTGACACACTCCTCGATATGGTTCTTCTCGTTGCAGAAATGAAAGAGCTTAAGGCAAACCCTGACCGCCCTGCAAAGGGAACGGTTATCGAGGCAAGACTTGATAAAGGCAGAGGTGTTGTTGCAAGTATGCTTGTTCAGAACGGAACACTTAATGCGGGAGACTTCGTTGTTGCGGGAACATCCCTTGGAAGAATTCGTGCTATGATGGATGACAAGGGTAAGCAGATTAAGAAGGCGAAGCCATCTATCCCTGTTGAGATTTTAGGTCTTTCCGAGGTTCCGGAAGGCGGCGACACATTCTATGTGGTTTCCGATGAAAGAAAAGCCCGTGAAGTTGTTGAGGCGAGAAAATTCAAAGCTAAGCAGGATGCTCAGAATGCTAAAAAGGCGGTTTCTCTTGATAACCTCTTTGAACATATGGAAGAGGGCAAGATGAAAACTCTTGAAATTATTGTTAAAGCCGATGTTCAAGGCTCTGTTGAAGCTGTTCGCCAGTCTCTTGAAAGAATAACTAACGAAGAGGTTAAGGTTAATGTTATCCACGGTGCAGTTGGTGCGGTAACGGAGTCTGATGTTATGCTTGCAAGTGCATCAAATGCAATTATCGTTGGCTTTAATGTAAGACCAACCCCGGGTGCAGTTATTTCTGCCGAGGATAACGAGATTGATATAAGACTTTACCGTGTAATTTATGATGCTATCGAAGATATTGAAGCGGCTATGAAGGGTATGCTTGCTCCGAAATTCCGTGAAAATGTCACAGGTCATATCGAAATCAGAACAACCTTTAAGGTTTCGGGCGTTGGCACAATCGGTGGTGCTTATGTAACAGACGGTAAAGTAAACAGAAACAGCCTTGTTCGTGTTGTTCGTGACGGTATAGTTATCCACGAGGGCGAGCTTGGCTCACTTAAGAGATTTAAAGACGATGTTAAGGAAGTTGCTTCGGGCTATGAATGTGGTGTAAGCATTGATAAGTTCAACGACATTAAAGACGGAGATGTTATCGAAGCTTATGTTATGGAGCAGATTATGCCCGACTAACCCAAAAGGGAGGTAAAAATGGGAGCATATAACAGAATTGACAGGATTTCCGAAGAAGTTAAAAAGGAATTGAGCCTTATAGTATGGGAGCTTAAAGACCCGAGACTAAACTCAAGTATGGTATCGGTCGTTAATGTTTCCGTGACGAAGGATTTAAGATTTGCCAAAGCTTATATAAGTGTTTTTGGTGATGATGAGGCAAAGAAAGGCGCAATAGATGCCTTAAAAGGTGCGGCAGGCTTTATAAGACGGGAAATCGGTAACAGGATAGACCTTCGCTATACGCCTGAGTTCAGCTTTGTTCTTGACGATTCCATAGAATACGGCTCACATATAAATGAGGTATTGAAAAATTTATAATCGGGGTGATTTTATGTTTGAAAAACTTAAAGCTATGGTAGAAAATGCAGAGAAAATCGCGATTTTTACTCATGAGAACCCTGACGGAGATGCGCTTGGAAGCTCCTTCGCTTTTGCACTGGGGCTTCTTCAGCTCAATAAAAAAGTGAATGTTTTTTTAGGTGATTTTAAGAAAAACACCAAAGAATATAAGGCTGTTTGCGGAAAAGAAGTGTTGGCAGATGTCGGTGCAGAGGAGCGCGACTTAAAAATTGCTTTAGACTGTGCGGATGAGCATAGAATTTCCCTCGGCGGAGCGGAATTTTCGGGCATTACGGCGGCTGTTGACCACCATGTAACCCATAAGCCTTATGCGAGTGAAACGGTGGTTGTTGATGCACCTGCAACAGGCGAGATTGTTTTTGATATTTTAAAGGAATGGGGAGTTAAGATAACTCCTGAAATTGCAAATAATATCTATATTGCGATTGCCTGTGACACGGGGAACTTTAAGTATTCCTCAACAACGCCCAAAACCCACAGAGCTGCGGCTGAGCTTATTGAGTGCGGCGCAGATTTTGCAACAATTTCAAGGGAGCTTTTTTATAAGCTGTCGGCAGAGTATCTGGCACTTTATAAAATTGCTCTTGAAAGACTTGAGTTTTTTGCTGATAATAAAGCGTGCATGATGTACATTTCGGATGATGATTTCAAATCAGCAGGTCTTGATGAAAATGAGGCAGGGGATATTGTGACGCTCCCCTCGAAAATCATAGGCGTTGAAGCAGGCGTGTTTATAAGAAACAGAGGAAACGGATATAAGGTCAGTCTCCGTTCAAATGAATATGTCAATGTTTCGGAAATTGCTGTTTCGTTTGGAGGCGGAGGTCATGTCAGGGCTTCGGGATTTTTCTCGGAATTGCCCCTTGAAACGCTGAAAGCGGAAATATGCAAAAAGATTGAAAATGCGCTGAAAAGGTGATTGTTATGGACGGAATTATAAATGTTAATAAGCCTCTTGGGATAACATCTCACGATGTGGTATATAGACTCCGCAAAATTTTAGGGATTAAGAAAATCGGCCATACGGGAACCTTGGACCCTGACGCAGAAGGTGTTCTTCCTATGTGTATCGGCAGAGGAACAAAACTTGCGGAGGAGCTTACCGCAAAGGAAAAACAGTATCTTGCAGAGCTTACATTGGGCATAACAACCGATACGCAGGATATAAGCGGAACAATCCTCGACACGAAGGCTGTCGTTTCAACAAAGGAAGAAATCGAAAATGCGATAATGTCCTTTGTTGGGGAGATTGACCAGATTCCGCCAATGTTTTCGGCGATTAAGGTTGACGGAAAGAAGCTCTATGAACTTGCAAGAGAAGGAAAAACTATCGAAATGCCCCCAAGACGGGTTGAAGTTTTCAGCATAGAAATTCTTGATATTGATACAGAGAGCAAAAAAGCGAGATTTCTTGTTGATTGTTCAAAGGGAACTTACATAAGAACTCTTTGCCACGATATCGGTAAAAAGCTTGGCTGTGGCGGAGTTATGTCAGCCCTTAAACGAACACGGTCAGGCGATTTCAGAATTGAAAATGCATATACTCTTGATGAAATAAGTAAAATGGCAGAAGAAAATGATTTTTCGTTTATGACCGGGATTGATGAGGTTTTGGCTCATTATGACAAAGTCATTTTAGCGGACAGAAACGCAACAAGAATGTGTAACGGAATAACGATTTCTGTTGCAGGGATTGAAAACGGAAAAACCTTCAGAGCCTATAATGAACAGGGAAAATTCCTTGCCCTTTGCACCATGGAAAACGGAAAAGTTAATGTTGTTCGTTCGTTTTACGGGGAGGCTCCGAAATGAGGATTTATTACGGCTCGTCGGAGCTATGTATTGAAAAAAGCGCCGTTGCATTGGGCGATTTTGATGCTATTCATAAGGGACATACAGAGATAATAAATGCGGCAGGAAAATATGCAAAGGAAAACGGTCTTTTGTGGACTGTCTATATGTTTTCTCAAAGACCGAATAAATCGGGGAAAAGTATAAATTCTCTTGAAAAACGACTCAAAATCCTTGAAAGTATGGGCGTTGAAGCGGTTGTGACAGAAGAGTTTACACAGGAGTATAAAAACACAGAGTGTGAAGAATTTGTGTCTGAATATATTGCTAAAAGGCTTAATGCGAAAGCTGTTTTTGTGGGGTTTAATTATCGTTTCGGGAAAAATGCAAAAGGAAATGCCGAGTCGCTGAAAAAGCTTTGCGAATCTCATAAAATTGAGACTTTTGTCAGCAAGTGTATTGAGGTTGACGGCGTTTCGGTTTCCAGCTCTGAAATCAGAAAATTGATTGAAAACGGCGAAACAGAAAGTGTAAAGCGGTTTATGGGGAGATATTTTTCTCTGTGCGGTGAGGTCGTAAAGGGTAGGCAGCTGGGCAGAACTCTGGGCTTTCCGACAGCAAATACAGAATTCCCCGATGATACGATAATTCCGCCTTGCGGAGTATATATAAGCCGTACTAAAGTTGGGGATAACAAGTATTATTCAATAACAAATGTTGGGGAGAAGCCTACGGTCTATGATGAAAGAAAAAACATTGAAACGGCGATAGGGGACTTTTCAAGAGATATTTACGGTGAAAAAATCGAGATAGAGTTTATAAAGAAAATCAGAAATATAGAAAAATTTCATACCCTTTTTGAACTGACAAATCAGCTTGAGAGGGATATGGAAAAATCAAAGGAATATTTTGAAAGGATGAACAGAAATGAATGAAGTAATCGAAAAAATAATGGAATATATTTGGTATAATCCTAAAAAGGCTTTGGCTGTAGGTTTGTTTTCCGGAGCGGTTTTAAGCAAGCTTTCAAAAAAAGGAATAGTTGCTTTAGCTCTTGCGTTGATTGCAGGGAAAATATATCTTGATGCAGAAAAAGAGCAAAGCGAGTTTATTGAAGAAGAATAATTTAAAGAATATTGAAGAAGAATAATTTAAAGAAAATTGTTGACATATTCAAAATAATGTGGTATTATATTAAGGATGTTTAACCTAAAGCTTGGTTCGGGGGAAAGAACTCCGCCTCAAACTATGCTTTAAGGGGATAAGAAATTGGAGGTATAAAAAATGTTAAAAGAAAGAAAACAGGAACTTATCAAAAAGTTTGCAACACACGAAGGTGACACAGGTTCTCCTGAGGTTCAGATTGCTCTTCTCACAGAGAGAATCAATGAACTTAACGAACACCTTAAGGTTCACAAGAAGGATCATCATTCACGCCGCGGTCTTTTAAAGATGGTTGGTGTTAGAAGAAGCTTTTTAGCATATCTTCAGAAGAATGATATCGAAAGATACCGTGCTATTGTTAATGCGCTCGGTTTAAGACACTAAAATAATGGGCAAGTCTTTGCGTTATGCAAAGACTTGCTTAATATTAAATAAAAATACGGAGGTTTGTTCTTTAGCAGTTAGAAATGCGCTTTTTTAAAAGCCCGTTTCTAAGTGCTAAGTGGCAGACCCCAAAAAACAGGAGGAAAAAATGTTTAATTTTAAGACTTTTGAAACAGAAGTTGCCGGAAGAAAACTTACGATTGAAAACGGCAAAATGGCAGGTCTTGCAAACGGAGCTGTTATGGTAAGATACGGTGATACTGCCGTTATGGTTGCCGCAACTGCGTCTGCAAAGCCAAGAGACGGGATTGATTTCTTCCCTCTCAGCATTGATTATGAAGAAAAAATGTATGCGGTTGGTAAAATTCCGGGAAGCTTTATGAAAAGAGAAGGAAAACCTTCCGAAAATGCAATACTCACATCCCGTGTTATCGACAGACCTATGCGTCCGCTCTTCCCGAAGGATTTGAGAAACGATGTTTCTATCGTTGCAACAGTTATGTCAGTTGAGCAGGATAACGCTCCGGAATTTTGTGCTATGATTGGTGCTTCTGCGGCTGTATCTATCTCTGACATTCCGTTTAATGGCCCTATCGCCGCTGTTTATGTTGGTTTGGTTGACGGTGAATTTGTTATTAACCCGACACTTGAGCAGAGAGAAAAGAGTGACCTTAACTTAACGGTTGCAGGTAGTGCGCAGAAGGTTGTTATGATTGAAGCCGGTGCAAACGAAGTTCCCGAGGATGTTATGTATGACGCTATTATGTTTGCCCATGAAGAAATTAAGAAAATTGTTGAATTTATCAAGGGTATTCAGGACGAAATCGGTAAGCCGAAGTTTGAATATGAGCATATAACGGTTGACGAAATCCTCTTTAACGATATTAAGGATTTTGCCGAAGATATGGTTAAGGAAGCTATGGATACAGACGATAAAACTGTTCGTGATGACAGATTAAAGGTTGTTTATGAAAAGGTTTATGAACACTTTGAAGAAAAGTATCCGACGGAAGAATATGCAGGACAGATTGACGAGGCTCTTTATAAGCTTCAGAAAACTGTTGTAAGAAGATGGCTTTTGGATGAAGGAAAGCGTGTTGACGGAAGAACAATAGACCAGCTCCGTCCTCTTGCGGCTGAAGTTGGCTTGTTCGGAAGAACTCACGGAAGCGGTATGTTTACCCGTGGTCAGACACAGGTTTTGACTGTTGCAACTCTTGGTGCTATCGGTGATGCACAGATTATTGACGGTCTTGACACAGAAGAATACAGAAGATATATCCACCACTATAATTTCCCGTCATACAGCGTTGGCGAAACAAAGCCATCCCGTGGACCGGGAAGAAGAGAAATCGGACATGGTGCACTGGCAGAAAGAGCGTTAGTTCCGGTTATTCCGAGTGAAGAAGAATTCCCATATGCAATAAGACTTGTATCTGAAGTTTTAAGCTCAAACGGCTCAACTTCTCAGGGAAGTATCTGCGGAAGTACACTTGCTCTTATGGATGCAGGTGTTCCGATTAAAGCACCTGTTGCCGGTATCTCTGTTGGTCTTGTAACAGAAGGCGAAAGATTTATAACAATGCTTGATATTCAGGGTGTTGAGGACTTCTTCGGCGATATGGACTTTAAGGTTGCAGGTACTAAAAAGGGTATCACAGCAATTCAGATGGACTTAAAGATTGACGGTTTGACACCTGAAATCATTAAGCAGGCTTTGACTCAGACAAGAGATGCAAGATACTATATCTTAGACGAAGTTATGCTTAAGGCAATCGAAACTCCGAGAGCAGAGCTTTCACCGTATGCTCCAAAGATTATCAACACAACAATCCCTGTTGATAAAATCCGTGATGTTATCGGAAGCGGCGGTAAGGTTATTCAGAAGATAATAGCTGATACAGGTGCTAAGATTGATATTGAAGATGACGGTCGCGTATTCATTGCCGCTGTTAATACTGAAATGGGCGAAATGGCTCTTAAGATTATCGAAGGTATCGTTAAAGAGCCTGAGGTTGGCGAGATTTACGAAGGTCAGGTTGTAAGAATTATGGACTTTGGCGCATTCGTTGAAATCCTCCCCGGCAAGGACGGTCTTATCCACATTTCAAAGCTTGACAACAAGAGAGTTGAAAAGGTTGAAGATGTTGTTAAGGTTGGCGACACAGTTAAGGTTCAGGTTATCGAAATTGATAAGCAGAACAGAATTAACCTTAAGAGAATCGTTGAAGAGGTTCAGGAATAATGATTTTAAAAGCTGCCGTGGCAAAATGATTTTATTTTGCTACGGCAGCTTTTTGTGTTCGGCTCATTTTCTATAAATATTCAAATGTCAAAAATGAGATATATGCAGGCAAAAAAGAATGTTGAAAAATGTTGAAATATAGAGTATAATTGCAAATGTAGTTGCTTGCAAAAGCAAAAGACAGACAAATGCTGACTTTTGTCTGTTAATATGTCCGATGGCTCCGGCTGTCGGTACTCCTCATTTAAGTCTCCTGCGCGACTTAAGGTTTTTACTATTCTCATCAACCGCCTTAAGTCGTATGGAGGCAATTTTAGAAGTACCTTGCCGGATTTATATATTTGACCGTTCTTCGGTCTTTTTTGTTGGGTAAAGGAACTATTTTTTTACATCAGACGGGAGATAGCCTCTGGATTTTTTGAAAAGCAAAGAGAAGTATGAATTGCTTTCAAATCCGCATAGCTCGGCAACCTCGTGGATTGAATATTTCCCCGTGGCTAATAGCTGTTCCGCATAAAAGCATTTTAAACTGTTGGTGTATTGCAGGATTGTTGTTCCGGTAATTTGCTTGAAAATGCGGCAAAGATGAAATTTGCAATATCCCAGCTCTTCAGCCATGGTGTCAACATAAATTCCGTTTCGGAAATTGCGGCGGATATATTCAACAACCGATGATGCAATAGCATATTTATGATTATCGGAAGTTGTGCTTAGGGATACATCGTTTTTATAGTTGCGAAGCAAACTTATAATCAGAATATTAACATATGCCTTGACACTTTCTTTAAGGTATGGAAGGTCGCTCATTTGAGATTCTTCGTATATTTTTTTGCCGAGAGACAAAATATTTTCATCGGAAACAAGGGTTTTGAATATCTTGCTGTTATATTCAAAGGGGTATTCCTCATAAAATGAATGGTGGGTTATCAGACAAATATACTTTATG
Organism: Oscillospiraceae bacterium; assembly: GCA_015068605.1. Classification (GTDB taxonomy): domain Bacteria; phylum Bacillota; class Clostridia; order Monoglobales; family Monoglobaceae; genus SIG454. The sequence continues at coordinate 93,051 of SVKF01000001.1, read as the reverse complement.
GTGGAGTCAGGCTCAAGAGTTAATGAGTGAAATTCGTATGGATTGACAATAATTGTGTCTCCTTTTTTTGCTGAAAAAACCTCGCCTTCAATTTTGAAATCACCCTCACCGTCGGTTATAAAAAGCATCTCAACATTTTTATGACAGTGATTTTTAAATGCCTTTGGTTCTTCATGATAACGGCAAGTCATGGGAAGTGCCGGGTCCAAGTGCTCGTGTAATTCGTAAAAATATTCCATAAACTGCTCCTTTGCGCAAAAATAAGTTACAAAAAGTCAAAAATACAACTTTTATTTGACATTAATATAATATATAATATTTAGAGAAAAGTCAAGCTTTTTTTATAAAAAAGCAAAAAAACGGCTTTTAAAAATGAGGAGGTATAATTATGAAAATTATCGTGTGTGAGAACTATGAGGAAATGTCCGCCAAATGTACAGAGATTTTTGCAGAGCTTATAAAGAATAAGCCTGATTGCAAATTAGGTCTTGCGACAGGCTCAACTCCTGAGGGTCTTTATGCAAATCTTGCGGAGCTTTACAAAAAAGGTGAGCTTGATTTCTCAAAGGTTAAAACGTACAATCTTGATGAGTATTATCCCATTAAGGCGACAAATGACCAGAGCTACAGATATTTTATGAATGATAAGCTTTTCAATCATATAAATATCGATAAGGCTAATACATTTGTGCCAAACGGCGAGGCTGCTGACCCTGATGAGGAGTGTCGGAACTATGAAAAAATGCTTGATGCTATGGGCGGCGTTGATATTCAGCTTCTCGGAATCGGTCAGAACGGACATATTGGCTTTAATGAGCCTGATGAGAAATTATGTTGCGTTACACATTTAACAGACCTTACGGAAAGCACAATCAATGCTAATGCAAGATTTTTCAATGATGTAAGCGAAGTGCCGACAAAGGCTTTGACTATGGGAATAGGGTCAATCTTTAAGGCGAAGAAAGTTGTTCTTTTGGCAAGCGGAAAGAATAAAAAGGATGCGATTTCACAGTTGCTTGACGAAAATCTGACAACAAATAACCCATCAACAATGCTTAAACTTCATAATGATTTAGTGATAATCTGTGATAAAGAAGCTTACGGTGAGTAAGATAAAACAAAAAGACGGCATGATGAAGCCGTCTTTTTGTGTGCGTTTTGTTTAGCGACATAGTGCGTTAGTGCGTTTAACTAAAAAAGGCGCAGAAAACTGCGCCCGAAAAACGCACTTTGTGACCAAACAAATTTATTATACCTATATATGCGTACAACAAAAATGTGCGTTTTTACCAAAGGAGAAACGCATATAAGGGTTTTAAATTTGTTTGGTGTTGTTATTATAACATAAAATTTTCCAAATGTAAATAGTTATAGGATAAAATATTTAGTGAGAATCTTCTTACGGTGAATAAGATGAAACAACGGCGTGTGCCGTCTTTTTGTGTGCGTTTTGTTTAGCGACACAGTGCGTTAGTGCGTTTAACTAAAAAAGGCGCAGAAAACTGCGCCCGAAAAACGCACAGCTTTGTTGCCACACAAAATTCTTAAACATACATAAACGAACGTAAAAGAAGCGTGCATTTTTACCGAAAAAAAGCCCGTTTATGCATTATTGAATTTTATGTGGCAAACACATTATAACATAAAATTTTCCAAATGTAAAGAGTTATATAAAAAACAAAAATTTTTCAGGACTTGCACAATTTCAAGACATCGGCATATAAAATTATATGGAGGTGTCTTTTTTTGTTTGAGACCATAGAAGCTTTAATAAAACCCATAATGATGCTTTTGTCTTTTGTTTCGGGAGGTAATTCGTTTCCGAGACCACTGACGGCAAAGGAGGAGAGGGAGTATCTTGAGAAATTTTCCCAAGGTGACAAAGAAGCGAGAGAGAAGCTTATTGAACACAACTTAAGACTGGTTGCACATATAGCGAAAAAATATACGGGTACGGTTGCAGAAAGCGAGGATTTGATTTCCATTGGGACAATCGGACTTATAAAAGGAATATCCAGTTTTGATGCAAAAAAAGGGGCAAGGCTTGCGACTTATGCGGCTCGCTGTGTGGAAAATGAGATTTTGATGCTTATGAGAAGCAAAAAGAAAACCCAGGGTGAAATATCCTTAAATGACCCAATCGGCACGGACAAGGAAGGTAATCAGATATATTTGATTGATGTTATGAAGAGTGACGGAGGTGAAATTTTTGAAGAAATTCAAACCAAGGAGCATATTAAGCAGTTATACAAGAATATAAAAAACGAGCTGACAGACAGAGAAAGACTGATTATAAAAATGCGTTATGGGTTCATTGACGGAAAGGATTACACGCAACACGAGATTGCGGATAAGCTCAATATTTCAAGGTCTTATGTATCACGAATAGAAAAAAAAGCAATAAAAAAACTAAAAAAAGGAATTGCTTAAAACAGTAGACAGATTACATAAAATCTGTTATAATAATACGGAAGTGCTATCACTTCCGTATTATTATTGGAGGATGTATATGAAAAAAGTTGAAATATTTACAGACGGGGCTTGCAGCGGAAATCCCGGTCCCGGTGGGTGGGGAACAATTCTTCGTTATGGGGAACATGAAAAAGAGCTTTCCGGCGGAGAGAAAGAGACTACAAATAACCGAATGGAATTAACTGCGGCGATTGAGGGGCTTTCCTGCCTTAAAGAGCCGTGTCAGGTTACGCTGTACAGCGACTCGAAGTATCTTATAGATGCCATTGAAAAAGAATGGGTTTATAAGTGGCAGGCGAACGGCTGGATGAGAAACAAAAAGGAAAAGGCGCAAAATCCCGACCTTTGGGAAAGGTTTTTAAAGCTTCTCTCAAAGCATAAGGTGGAGCTTGTTTGGGTGAAGGGTCACGACGGACATATAGAAAATGAAAGGTGTGACAAGCTTGCGGTCATGCAGTCGGTTAAATTCGGCGGAAAACAAGGATAATTTTGCTTAAATTTGGTAAAGCTACTTTACAAAAAAGGAAAATCATAGTATAATATAATGTGGCGTGTTTATAGCCATAAATTTGCGGAGACGGTCTACTTTTCATAGATTTTTTCTCTGGAGAGAAAGGTAGGATAAAAATGACAAAAAGAATTTATGCGGATCATTCTGCAACAACTCCTCTTAAAAAAGAAGTTCTTGATGCGATGATGCTGTATCTGACCGAGAATTTCGGGAATGCATCAAGTATATATCATGAGGGCAGAGAGTGTAAAAAAGCGATTGAGAATGCCCGTGTTCAGGTTGCGAAAGCTATTGGTGCAACGGAAAAGGAGATTTATTTTACGGGTTCGGGCTCTGAATCCGATAACTGGGCGATAAAGGGTGCGGCTTATGCACTTTCCGGAAAGGGAAATCATATTATCTCAACAGTTGTTGAGCACCATGCTGTTTTGCACACTTTAAAAGCTCTTGAAAAAGAAGGCTTTGATGTGACATACCTTCCCGTTGATGAATATGGTATGGTTTCAGCGGAGGATGTTAAAAATGCCATAACAGACAAGACAATTCTCATAACAGTTATGTTTGCAAATAATGAAATCGGAACGGTTATGCCCATTGCCGAAATCGGAAAGGTTGCGAAAGAGGCAGGAGTTTTGTTTCACACCGATGCGGTTCAGGCGATTGGTATGGAAGAAATTAATGTTGAAGAAATGAATATTGATATGCTTTCTCTGACGGCACACAAGTTCTACGGGCCAAAAGGTGCAGGGGCACTTTATATTAGAAAAGGCGTTAAAATAAAGAGACTTATTGAGGGTGGAGCTCAGGAAAGAAATCAGAGAGCCGGAACGGAAAATGTTGCGGCAATAGTCGGACTTGGAAAGGCTATTGAAATGGCAACAGCTGATATTCCGGCTAAAAAGGAAAAGCTTTCAAGGCTTCGTGATGCTTATATCAAAAAGGTTATGGAGAAGATTCCTTTTGCGAGACTTAACGGGCATCCGACAATGAGAATGGCGAGCAATGCCAATATTTCTTTTGAGTTTATAGAGGGCGAATCCCTTCTTTTGATGTTGGATATGAAAGGAATTTCCGCATCGTCGGGGAGTGCTTGTACATCAGGTTCTTTAGACCCGTCCCATGTGCTTCTGGCAATCGGGCTTCCTCACGAAATTGCCCATGGGTCACTCCGTGTGACTTTTGGTGACAGTAACACAATGGAGGATGCAGAATATATTGCGGATTCCTTGGTTGAAATAGTTGAGAGACTTCGTATGATGTCACCTCTTTATGAGGATGCTGTTAAATCGGGAAGAGTTAAGTAAGAGAAAGGAAAGATAGATATGTATAGCGAAAAAGTAATGGACCATTTCACAAATCCGAGAAATGTTGGAGAAATAGAGGATGCTAACGCAGTTGGACAGGTTGGAAATCCAAAGTGCGGTGACATTATGAAAATGTATCTTAAAATAAATGAGGATACAGAGCTTATCGAAGAGGTTAAGTTCAAAACCTTCGGTTGCGGTGCGGCAGTTGCAACTTCAAGTATGGCAACAGAAATGGTTAAAGGTAAAACAATTAAAGAGGCACTGGAGATTACCAATGTTGCAGTTGCGGAGGCGCTTGACGGTCTTCCGCCCGTTAAGATGCACTGCTCTAACCTTGCTCAGGAGGCAATCCACAGTGCGATAGCGGACTATTATAACCGCAAGGGTATTGACCCCACGGGAATAGTTGGTTGTGACGGTTGCTGTGAAGCTTGTCACGGTCACAGCCACGAAGAGGAATAGATGATGAAGAAAAAGGTTGTCATAGGGATGTCCGGAGGGGTGGATAGCAGTGTTGCTGCAGCCCTTCTTTTGGAGCAGGGCTATGATGTTATTGGAGTTACTATGCGCTTGTGGGACGGCGAGGAGCTTTGCGGCGAGCTTATGGAGGGGGCTTGTTGTTCTTATTCGGCGGCGGAGGATGCGAAATTTGTCGCAAACAAGCTTGGAATTGAGCATTTTGTTCTTGATTTTCGTAAGGAATTTGAGGATAATGTCATTGACTATTTTGTTGATGAATATGAAAACGGCAGAACTCCAAATCCTTGTATTGCCTGCAATAAGCATCTTAAGTTTGATGCTCTTTGGAAAAAGGCACAGCTTCTCGGTGCGGATTATATCGCAACGGGGCATTACGCAAAGGTTGTGTTTAATGAAGATACAGGCAGATATGAGCTTAAACGAGCGGAAAGCACAGCAAAGGATCAGACATACGCATTATACAGTCTGACTCAGGAACAACTTGCGCATACCTTGATGCCCCTTGGTGAGCTTGAGGATAAGGCGAAAACCCGTGAAATTGCGGAGAAATATGGACTTGTCACGGCGAATAAGCCTGACAGTCAGGAAATCTGCTTTGTGCCCGATAAAGACTATGCAGGTTTTATAAAACGCAGAACGGGAAAAGATTATCCGACGGGAAAATTCGTTGATACGGACGGAAATGTTTTAGGTGAACATAAAGGTATAATTCACTACACCGTCGGGCAGAGAAAAGGGCTTGGAATTGCCTTTGGAAAGCCTATGTTCGTGTTGAAAATTGATGGTGAAACAGGAAATGTTATTCTTGGTGAAAAGGGAACAGAATTTTCGCAAAAGCTGATTGCGGAAAGGTTGAATTTTATATCTGTCTCAAAGGGTGAGAGCGGAATGAGAGTTCTGACAAAGGTCAGATACAGCGCTCCTTCTGCTGAAGCGGAAATTTACATGATTGATGAAAATACCGCCGAGGTGGTTTTTGATACCCCTCAAAGGGCAGTTACTCCCGGTCAGGCGGTTGTGTTTTATAAAGAAGACGGCACGGTTATAGGTGGCGGAATAATCAGATAAGAGGGAGCCAAAATGGATTTTATTAAAATCAGGCAAAAAATAATTGAAAACAAATATAAAGGGCTAAACAGCAAACAAAAGGAAGCGGTCTTTACGACAGAAGGACCGCTACTTGTTTTAGCAGGCGCAGGAAGCGGAAAAACCACGGTTATAATTAACAGAATTGCAAATCTTATTGAGTATGGGAACGCATATTATGATGCAAATGCTCCTTATATTCCTGATGAGGAAATGGAAATTTTATCCTGGTATGCAGATGGAGAGCTTGATGAAATTCCCGAAAGTATGGAAGAATATTTAAAGGTTAAGCCTGTTTCTCCGTATAACATTTTAGCCATAACCTTTACAAATAAAGCGGCGGCAGAGCTTAAGGCGAGGCTTTCCGCTCGACTTGGTGATATGGGAAATGATATTATGGCGAGCACATTCCACTCTGCCTGCGTAAAAATTCTTCGCAGAGATGCGGATAAAATCGGCTATGAGCGAAGCTTTAATATATTCGACACATCGGATGTCCAGACTGTTATAAAAGAGTGTATGAAAGAGCTTAATATTGACAGTAAGAATTTTTCGCCAAAGGCGTTTTCTGCGGTTATAAGTCGTGCGAAGGATAGACTTTTATCCCCTGAAGAATTTATAAAAGAGGTTGGAAAGGACTTTTTCGGCGAAGTTGCCGGAAAGGTTTATGGGCTTTATCAGAGAAAGATGAAAAGCTACAACGCTTTTGATTTTGACGATTTAATCGGCTGTACGGTACGGCTTTTTGAAGAAAATCCCGAAATTCTCAGCTATTATCAGAACAGATTTAAATACATATTGGTTGATGAGTATCAGGACACTAACCATGCCCAGTACAGACTCATAAGCCTTCTTGCGGAAAAGCATAAAAATCTCTGCGTTGTGGGTGATGACGACCAGAGTATATATAAGTTCAGAGGGGCGGATATCAGTAATATTTTAGGCTTTGAAAACGAGTTTGCAAAGGCTAAAATTATAAAGCTTGAGGAGAATTATCGTTCAACGGGAAATGTTTTGTCTGCGGCAAATGAGGTTATCAAAAATAACAAGGGCAGACGAGGCAAGGAGCTTTGGACAAAAAACGAAACGGGCGATAAGATTATTGTTTATAAGGCTGATGATGAGCGTGGTGAGGCGAAATTTGTTACGGATAAAATTTCGGCTTTGACCGACAATGGTGCAAGTTTTAACGATATCGTTATTTTATACAGAATGAATGCCCAGTCCCGTGTTATAGAAGATGCGCTCCTTCACGGAGCTATTCCATACAGAGTTCTCGGTGGCTTAAGGTTCTATGACCGTAAGGAGATAAAAGATTTAACAAGCTATTTAAGACTTGTTCAGAATTTTGGTGACAATGTTGCTTTGAAAAGAATTATAAACGAGCCAAAACGCGGAATTGGAGATACAACTATTGACAAGATTGAAAGTATTGCTCGGGAAAACGGGAAGAGTATGTATGAAATCTGTCAGAGTGTTTCGGAATATGACGAGCTTTCAAAGGCTAAAAATAAGATTTTCGGGTTTACGGAGATAATTGAAAGCTTAAGAAAGACTCTTGAAAGTGAAAACAGTCTTGAAAAATTTGTCGGTGAGGTTATCGCAAAGAGCGGTCTTATAAGTGCTCTTGAACTTGAAAAAACGGTTGAAAATCAGACAAGAATTGAAAATATCAAGGAATTTATGTCCATGGTTGTTGATGCAGTTAAAAATAATCCTGAAACAACTCTTGAAACCTTGCTTGAGGATATTTCCCTTGTGGCTGATATTGATAACTATGATGAGTCGGCGGAAACGGTTACTCTTATGACCCTCCACAGTGCAAAAGGACTGGAATTTCCAAATGTATTTTTAGTTGGAATGGAAGAAGGAATTTTCCCGGGAATGCGGTCTATGGAGTCGGAGGAAGAGCTTGAAGAGGAACGAAGACTTTGCTATGTTGGTATAACAAGAGCGAAAAAACGCCTTTTTATAACCAATGCAAGATGCAGAACCTTGTTTGGTTCAACACGATATGAAACACAGTCGAGATTTATCGAGGAAATCCCCGATGAGCTTGTGGAAAGACAGTTCCCGAAAAAGGCTAAATCCGCTTCGTTTGGATTTGATATTAAGGGAACCTCCAACAGACCAACCTTTGACAGAGCAAGTGCAACTCTTGGGCAAACACAGGAAAAACCTAAAAATGTCAGCATTGCTTCGTATAGCGAGGGTGACAAGGTTATCCATACGGCATTTGGAAACGGAGTTGTTAAGAGTGCGAAACCAATGGGTGCGGATTTGTTCCTTGTTATTGAGTTTGAAGGCGTTGGCGAGAAGAAGCTTCTTGCATCTTATACGGGTGATAAGCTGAAAAAAAGTGAGTAAAAAGACGGGTGAGGGAAAATGTACGGTGATTTTGCGGCTATTTATGAAAAGCTTCAGGATATAGATTATGAAGCTTATGCGGATTATATTGAGAAAATCTTTGAAAAAGAGGGGATAAGCCCGGAGCTTGTTTTAGACCTTGCCTGTGGAACGGGGACGCTTACCACAATTATGGCAAAGCGTGGCTATGATATGATTGGGATTGATATGTCCTTTGAAATGCTGGATATTGCCCGTGAAAAGATGTATGATGAGGAGCTTGATATACTCTATCTTAATCAGGATATGACCGAGTTTGAGCTGTATGGCACGGTTGATGCCATAATATGCAGTCTTGACGGGGTGAATTATCTGACGGAAGACGGGGATTTGCTGAAAACTCTAAAACTTGTGAAAAATTATCTTAACCCGGGCGGAATTATGGTTTTTGATATTAATTCTGAGTATAAATTGAGTAAGGTTTTGGGAAATAATACATTTGTAACAGAAGAAAAAGATATTTTTTATGTGTGGCAGAATGAGTATGACGAAAAGTCGAAAATTTGCTATTTTAACCTTGACTTTTTTGAAAAACAAGGGGATAAGTATGTTAGATACACAGAAGAACAGGCAGAGAGGGCATATTCTGAAAATGAAATAAGAACTGCGGCGGAAGATGCAGTTCTTAAGGTTATGGGATTTTACAGCGAATTCAGTTTTGATGTGCCAAGCGACACAACACAGCGTTGTTTTGTTGTTCTTAAAAAATGATAAAGGGATGATTTAGGTGGAAAACCGTGAGAAACCTATTGGGTTCTTTGATTCGGGAGTGGGCGGAATAAGTGTGCTTCGTGAAGCGGTAAAGCTTATGCCGAATGAAAATTTTATATATTTTGGGGATTCCCTTAATGCCCCCTATGGAACGAAATCGGTAACAGATGTTCAAGATTTGGCTGTTAAAAATGCGGAAATGCTGATTGGTATGGGTGTTAAGGCGATAGTTATTGCCTGCAACACGGCAACATCTGTTTCGGCGGATATTTTAAGGCTTAAATATCCACATATTCCTGTTATCGGAGTAGAACCGGCACTCAAACCTGCACTTTTGCATAAGGAAAATCCGAAGGTGCTTGTTATGGCGACAGAGGTGACACTGAGAGAGAAAAAGTTTAAAGCTCTCCTTGAAAAGTATTCGGATTTGGGTGAAGTGTTTCCGTTGCCTTGTCCCGGACTTATGGAGTGGGTTGAACAAGGCGTTTTGGAGGGCGAAGCTGTGGAGGAGTTCCTTGAAAATATTCTCCTGCCCTATAAAAATAAGGTTGATGCCGTTGTTTTGGGATGTACCCATTATCCTTTTTTGAAGGATGTAATAAACAAGATTGTTGGTGAAAATGTTGTTATTTTCGACGGAGGAGCAGGAACTGCAAAGGAGCTTAAAAGGCGTCTTGCGGAGCTTGATATGGAAAATAAAGGAAATGAAAAGGGGACTGTTGAATTTCTGAACAGCAAGGGCTCGGACAGAGAAAAAGCTCTTTGCGAAAAGCTTTTTTATCTTTAAAATGGTTGACATGGAAGTTTTTGTGTGATATACTGTTTATTGTCGCATATACGGCAAGCTCCGCAGAAATGTTTTTTACTAATTTATTATGCCGGGCGGAGCGGCGGAATGGAGATTTTTATGCAAAACGGTAAGGTTAAATGGTTCAATGCTGAAAAGGGTTTTGGTTTTATCGAAACGGAAGAGGGAACAGATGTTTTTGTTCATTTTTCAGCAATAGCTATGGAAGGCTATAAGACATTGGAAGAAGGCGCAGAAGTTGAATTTGAGGTTGTCGAAGGTGCTAAGGGTCCGCAGGCTGCAAATGTTGTTAAGCGTGTGTAAGATTTTTTGATATACGATAAACAAAATGTAACTTAAGCCGGCTCGACAAAACGAGTCGGCTTCTTTCTTTTTTAACTTAGGTTTTGTATTTTTTATAACAGAAAGGGTGTTTGAAATAGATAAATTAACAAAAGCTGTAACAAAAGATGGATTTATGCGAATATATTTTGCGAACTGCAAGGAAACCGTGGAACAGGCGAGATTATACCATGATTTGTCGCCTCTTGCTTCGGCGGCGTTGGGAAGAACATTGGTTTCAGGGCATCTTTTGGGTGCAATGCTGAAAAATGATGAGGCGACGGTAACAATACAGGTAAAAGGTGGCGGCCCTGCAGGAATAATTCTTGCTGTTGCTGATGCAAAGGGCGGTGTCAAAGGCTATATTGAAAATCCTATGGTTGATTTACCCCTAAATCGCATCGGTAAACTTGATGTGGGGAGTGCTGTGGGGGTAAATGGCTTTTTGAGCGTTATTCGTGACCTTAAGATGAAAGAACCTTATATTGGTCAGGTTCCGCTTCAAACGGGCGAAATCGGGGACGATATGGCTTTTTATTTTGCGCAGTCGGAGCAGGTTCCGAGCGTTGTCGGGTTGGGCGTGTTGGTTGATAAGGATATTTCTGTTGCGCAGGCAGGCGGATTTATAGTCCAAGTGATGCCTGATTGCGATGAATTGAGCTTAAAACGCCTTGAAAAGTCGCTGGAGAGTGTAAAAAGTGTAACCGATATGCTTTCGTTGGGAAAAACTAACGAAGAATTGATTGTTGAGCTTATGAAGGATTTTGAAGTTGATATTCTTGAAGAAATTGAAATTGCCTATATGTGCGATTGCAGTAAGGAAAGAATGGAAAGAGCGATAATAAGCCTCGGCAAGGAAGAAATACGAAATATCATAGATGAACAGGGCGAAGCGGAGATAACTTGCCAGTTCTGTGACAGAAAATATGTGTTTGATAAAAAAACACTTGAAGAATTTGAAAATAAATCAAAAAAGTGAGAATTAGTGAGAATAGAATAGGAAAAGAGAGCATTTAGGTAGATAAAATGATGTAATTGGATATAATCGAGTTTAAACGCCTTGACTTTTATCTTAAAAGGTAGTATAATTCTTTTTGTTGTCGCGGGTGATACGAATGACAACGAGGATTAATGTGGGCGCATAGCTCAGCTGGGAGAGCATCTGCCTTACAAGCAGAGGGTCATAGGTTCGAGCCCTATTGTGCCCACCACATGCGGTCCGGTAGTTCAGTTGGTTAGAATGCCAGCCTGTCACGCTGGAGGTCGTGGGTTCGAACCCCATCCGGATCGCCACTTTGTTTTTTCTTCATGGTGAGGCTTGAATTTGCCTCTGTAGCTCAGTCGGTAGAGCAGAGGACTGAAAATCCTCGTGTCGGTGGTTCGATTCCGCCCGGAGGCACCATTTTTATATGCGGGAGTGGCTCAGTGGTAGAGCGTCACCTTGCCAAGGTGAACGTCGCGAGTTCGAATCTCGTCTTCCGCTCCAAAAGACAAAAGACGCTCAGGCGTCTTTTGTCATAAATTTGAAAATAACACATATAATTGAATATAAGGCGCCATAGCCAAGTGGTAAGGCAGAGCTCTGCAAAAGCTTTATTCCCCAGTTCAAATCTGGGTGGCGCCTCCAAAAAGACGGTAGGTTTTGATAGAAAACCTACCGTCTTTTCAACTTAAATTCGTCTTGCGACGGAATAAATCTGCTATGCAGATGAAATCACGACCTGATGAAATCTTGCTTCGCAAGGACAAAAAGACGGATTTAATTTCATCGAAGCCGGAAGGCTTTAATTTCATCCAAACTTGTTTGGATTTCATCGTGAACAAAGTGAACGATTTCATTATTGCAACACTTAAAGTTATGTGATGGAATTAAAGATCATTATTCTATTGTTAACTAATTAGAAAGAAGTGCTACATCCATAGGTGCTAATATCAGAGAAGAAAAATATTCTCATAGCAACCTGATTTTATATCAAAACTTCATATATTTCTAAAGGAATGCTCATCTCCTCTATCAACACCGCCAAACAAAACACCGAAAAATCAAAATTACTTTTTACGCCGTCACGAAAGTGGCGGTTTTTTTGTTTATTTTGCTCATTTTAAAAAATTCCTATTGATAAATTATAAAAAATGTGGTATTATAATTATGCCAAACTAATTGAATATTCTGACAAGAACTTTTCTTATTTTACATAGGATAAGTGTATTTGTTGTATCATCTTATTAAGAATTTGATAAAAATGCAAATTCCAATTGAGATGATATGAATTTGTTCTTGTCTTAATCAATTAGTTTGGCGACTACCGGAGTTTGCGTTTTTATGCGTCTGCTTCGGTGGGCGCATTTTTTGTTTTGCAAATATATACGATAAACTTTGGGGTGTAGTTCTCGTTCTGCTTGAAAGTATCCATCAATCTAAAAATGGCAGCACTTTGGATGTTTGAAATACATAAATTTTATCAAAATATGTACTGTTATAAAGGAAGCCCGTACATTTGTCGGTAGGCAAATGTACGGGCTTGATATATGTGTATTACAGTGTATCCGGATGCAAATCTTTAATTTGGGTTCGCTTCATATGATTTATAATCAAGAAGAAAAGGTGTCATTTCTATTCTGCTTGGAACATTCTTTTGCGTAAGGACATCCTATGCATTTTTGCCCACATTTTTTCGCTCTGTATATGTAAAAAACGGCGAGAAATAGTATGAGAACAATGATTATAATTGCAAAAATTGTTTCCATAAAGAATAAGCTCCTTTAAATTTAATTTTTCCCTACGGGAATAAATGCTTTTTCATCATTTGAAGCGACTTGTGATTTAAGTTTATTGCCGGAATTTATGCACAAAGCAATGATAATTCCTGCTATAATAAGAACTGCGATAAGTCCGGGGATAAATGCTTCGCCAAGCTTTCCGGTTGTTATAAGAGTTCCTATCTGGTAAACGAGAAAAGCGATGGAATAGCCAACAGCGAATTGGAGTCCGAGTCCGCCAAAGAGCCATTTTTTGCTCTTCATTTCGGAATTCATAGCACCGATTGCCGCAAAACATGGTGGCGTAAATAAGTTGAACATCAGATATGCAAGTGCTGCAACCTTAGTTATTGCAAAGACTGCTGCAACATCTGTGCCGGCACCTTTCATAAGGGCGAGTTCCTCGGTATCGATAAGGTTATGGAGTCCAACAAAGCAAACCGCCAGTGTTCCTACCACATTTTCTTTGGCGATAAAACCTGTTATTGCAGCTGCGGCAAGTTGCCAGGAGAGAACTCCGACAATTGGAATCAAGACATAAGCAAATGGGTGTGCAACAGATGCAAGGATTGACGCATCTGCGGTTTCGGCAACAGTAAAGCTCCATGTGAAGGTTTGCATAATCTGAACGACGGTGTTACACACAAGGATTATTGTTGCAGCTTTAACTATGTACGCCCAACCACGACTACACATTGAGCCGAAGGCTCTTTTAAGGCTTGGTAATTTGTATTCCGGAAGCTCAATAATAAAGAATGATTTTTTAGGCTTGTGCCCTGCGATTTTATTTACAAGCAAAGCACCAAGGAAAATGAGAATGATACCGGCAAAATACATAAGAGTACCAACCCATGAGGCATCTTCAAAAAAGGCTCCGGCAAAAAGTGCAATAACAGGGAGCTTTGCACCGCATGGCATAAATGGAGCAAGCATAGCGGTTGCTCGTCTTTCGCGTTCGTTACGAATTGTGCGACAAGCCATTATACCCGGGATTGCACATCCTGTTGTAACAACAAAAGGAATAACAGATTTCCCGGAAAGTCCGACTTTTTTGAAAATCGGGTCAAGAACAACGGAAACACGAGCCATATATCCGCAATCCTCTAAAAGAGAAATGAGGAAATACATAACCATAACCAAGGGCAAAAATCCGATAACGGCAATTACTCCACCGATAATACCGTCAACTAAAAGTGCGTACACAAGAGGATTTGCGCCCTGCATAAAGCCACCAATCCAAGCCTGGAACATTTCCAGATACGAAACGAGAGTGTCTGCGAGCCACGGACCAAAAGTTGACTGTGAAATGTCGAAAACAAGGAACATAACGAGAGCAAAAATCGGAATACCCAGCCATTTATTTGTAAGCACAGCATCAATTTTATCATGAATATTTCTCTCGTTTGTAAGGGTTTTACGCGTTTCGACTTCCTTAACGATTTTATTAACAAACTCAAATCTTTTTCTATCCTCTGCCTGAACTGCTTGCTTGTCGGTAAAATCAATATCAGCTTGTCGGTAGGGTGCTTTTTGAGCATTCCCCATCAGGGAAATGGCTGATTGTATAATTTCTGTAAGGCCGTCGGAGGTTGTTGAAATGGTCTCGATAACGGGACAGCCAAGCTTTTGAGAAAGAAGAGCTGTGTTTATAACGGTATGTTTTTTCTCGTTAATATCCGATTTGTTAAGGGCGATAACCATTGGTATTTCAAGCTCTAAAAGTTGAGTGGTGAAAAATAGACTTCTGCTTAAATTTGTTGAGTCAACAATATTAACAATAACATCAGGGTTTTCGTTTTTAACATATGAACTTGTTATGTTTTCCTCAGATGTAAACGGAGACATAGAATATGCTCCGGGCAAATCAACTGCAATTATTTTATCATAATCGCCGCAGAATGATTTTTTGACAGTATGTTCTTTCTTTTCGACGGTAACACCTGCCCAGTTTCCGACTTTTTCGTTTCTTCCTGTCAGGGCATTATACATAGTGGTTTTGCCACTATTGGGATTACCTGCAAGTGCAATTTTCATTATTATTCCTCCTTGGAAATATGTATATGAGTTTAATTGATTACTAAATTTTATATCGGTTAGCATTTGCTAACTCCTATGCAGAAATAATTGGCAGAGCCATATTTTTACAGTTAGATTATAATAGCCTCTGCCAGTTGGTTGTCGATATTATAACGACTGTCTTTGATTGAAACAACGCATCCGCCTTTAAGGTGGGAGATAACGGTTATTGGTTCACCGCTGTAACAACCCAACGAAAATAAAAAGGCATCCAGCTCTTCAT
This sequence comes from Oscillospiraceae bacterium, assembly GCA_015068605.1. GTDB lineage: Bacteria > Bacillota > Clostridia > Monoglobales > Monoglobaceae > SIG454. The sequence goes on along the minus strand of SVKF01000001.1, from coordinate 77,890 downwards.
CATCAGTTTCAATTTGTTTTACAATGTATTCAATGCCTTCTTGTGCATCACGAAGAGTCATTATTTCGCCACTCCTTAAATATATAATATGCGATTAGCCTATGCTAACTCGAAAGTTCAAAAAAGTGATTAGCGGTTGCTAACCATGTAATATATTACCATATAAAAAATAAAATGTCAAGTCTTTTTTTGCAAATAAAATAATTTATTTGCTTGAAAAACATAAGCTGTTATGTTATAATATTGTATATAATCACAGAGAAGTATTTATATAATGAGTATATGTGAAAAAATCATATTATTGAGAAAGTGCGTGAGAGTATGAGGTTGCATGAATCTGCAGAGATGTACATAGAAACCATATATATTTTGTCGCAGAAATCCAGTTCGGTAAGAAGTATTGATGTTGCAGATTATATGGGGTATTCAAAGCCCAGTGTCAGTCGGGCGGTTGGTCTTCTTAAAAGCGGAGGGTATCTGAATATGGCAGAAGATGGGTTGCTTTCCTTGACTTCGGAAGGAGTTTTGATGGCGAAGAAAATTTTTGAACGACATACTGTTTTATCAAGCTTCCTTGAAAGCATTGGAGTGAGTAAGGAAACTGCCTCCATAGATGCGTGCAGGATTGAGCACGTTATTTCAGATGAAACACTTTCGGCAATAAAGGAATACTTGAATAAATAATATTTCCGTAAAGATAATAAACTGCAAGGGAGAGGACTGTATGAGGAAAACAAAAATTGTATGTACCATAGGTCCGGCGTCTAATGACCCGAGAATTATGGAGGATATGCTTAAAAGTGGGATGAATGTTGCGAGACTGAATTTTTCTCACGGAACACATGAGGAGCACAGAAAGAATATAGAAAATTTCCGCAAGGTAAGGGATAAATTAGGAGTTCCTGCGGCTGTTATGCTTGACACAAAAGGACCGGAAATAAGAATTGGGACTTTTGAAAAGGGGGATATTTTCCTTAAAAACGGCGAGGAGTTTGTTCTTACGACGAAAGAAATAACGGGAAGCGAAAAAGCGGTTTCTATAACATATAAGGAGCTTCCGTCGCAACTTGAGAAGGGTAATAAGGTTTTAATAGATGACGGGAGGATAGCTCTTGATGTTGTTGAAGTCAGTGATGATGAAATCAGGTGCGTTGTTGTAAACGGAGGAAGGGTTTCTGACAGAAAGGGTGTTAATATTCCCTATGTTCATCTTGATTATCCATACTTAAGTGAAAAAGATGAGGAAGATTTAAAGTTTGGTGTGGAGATGAAGGTGGATTTTGTTGCGGCATCATTTGTCCGTTCAAAAGAGGATGTTATCGCAATACGCAATTTTCTCGATTATCACGGTGGTTATAATATAAAAATAATATCCAAAATTGAAAACATTGAAGGTGTTGATAATTTTGATGAAATTCTCAGCCATTCTGACGGAATAATGATTGCAAGAGGGGATATGGGTGTTGAAATTGAGTTTGAGAAGCTTCCCGGTCTTCAAAAGAAGTTTATAAGAAAATGTTACAGTCAGGGGAAAGTGGTCATAACTGCAACTCAAATGCTTGAATCTATGATTCATAGCCTGACCCCAACAAGAGCGGAGATAACTGATGTTGCAAATGCGGTTTTTGACGGAACATCGGGAATTATGTTATCCGGAGAAACGGCAATGGGCGACCATCCGGCGCACGTTGTCAGGACAATGGCGAAAATTGCGGAGCAGGCTGAGGGTGATGCCTTTGAAATGAAAATGTATCAGGATATTCAATATGTGAATGATATTGAAGATACTACAAATGCAATATGTGATGCGGCGTGCACAACCGCAAATGATATTAAAGCTACGGCGATAATAGCGATAACGAAATCGGGATATACGGCGAGACGAGTTTCAAAATTCAGACCACACCAGACTATTATTGCAACAACTCCCGATGAAATGACATTTCATCAGATGTCGCTCAGCTGGGGAGTATATCCGGTTAAGGCTATTTACCAGCAAGATGCGAATGTTCTTTTTGACCATGCGGTTGCCTGTGCAAAAAGGTATGGTCTTGTTAAAGAGGGTGATATAGTTGTCATCACAGCAGGGGCAGACGGAGCCACAAATGTTCTTAAGGTGCAACAGGTAAAAAGCGGAGCGAGATAGGGGAAATGATTATGAAAATTTCTGAAAAAATTAATCTTGACAGAGACGGGCTTGAAGAATACGGACCAATAACAATAGTTGCTTTTGGCGACAGCGTAACTCACGGGGCGGTTTCCGAAGGCGAGATTAATTATGAAACTGTTTATTGGAACAGACTGAAACAAAAAATAAACAATGTTAGAGCTTATATGCCTGTAAATGTTATTAATGCAGGCATTGGCGGCATTTCAGCGAAAACCTCACTTGATAGATTGGATAAGCAGGTGTTATCTCATAATCCTGATTTGATAATTGTTTGCTTTGGACTTAATGATGTTAACGGACCGTTGGAACAGTATATTGAATCAATGACAGTTATTTTTGATAAGTGCTTGAAATCCGGTGCGGAAGTGATTTTTATGACTCCCAATATGCTTAATACCACGGTTGCGGATGATACTCCCCAAAAGCATTATGAATATGCGATTAAGACTGCAGGGCTTCAAAACAATGGAACCATGGATTTATATATGGAATCTGCGGTTGCCCTTGCGGAGAAAATGGGCGTTAAAGTTTGTGATTGCTATAAAAAATGGAAAAAATTAAGCGAGACACAGGATATTACATATTTACTTGCAAACAGAATAAATCATCCGACAAAAGAAATGCACGAGCTCTTTGCTCAAAGTCTTTTTGATACAATTTTTGAGGGAAGTGATATTGTTTCAAAGTCGGAAGATTGCACCATGTATAAAAAATAAATTCTGTTGCAACAAAGATGGTATGTTTTTCAAATATATCGAAAGAAAAATTGTTAAATAAGTTCTTGACAAATATAAAAATAAGTGTTAAAATAGCACTTATGCGGGTGTAGTTTAGTGGTAAAACATCAGCTTCCCAAGCTGAGGTTACGGGTTCGATTCCCGTTACCCGCTCCATAAATCCGTCGATTTATCGGCGGATTTTTTAATGATACAGGTGAGAAAATGGAAGAAAATAGATTTACAAAAGGTGTTGTCGATGGAATCCCGATATGTCTCGGATATTTGTCTGTTGCATTTGCGTTCGGGATTTTTGCTGTCGGAAGCGGACTGAGTGCACTTGAAACCCTTTTAATTTCGATGACAAATGTGACTTCGGCAGGTCAACTTGCGGCAGTTCCCATAATAACTGCAGGCGGAAGCTTCATAGAACTTGCTGTTGCACAGCTTATAATAAACATAAGGTATTCTCTTATGTCGGTGTCTTTATCTCAGAAATTAGGGAAAAGTGTCGGGATGCTCGATAGATTTATAATTTCATTTGTCAACACGGATGAAGTTTTTGCCGTTGCATCAGGGCAAAAAAAGAAGGTAGGAAAAAGATACCTGTATGGACTTATTCTGACTCCGTATATCGGCTGGAGTATTGGAACACTTTTGGGTGGTATTGCAGGGAATGTCCTGCCCAAAATTGTTATATCAAGTCTTGGTGTTGCCATATATGCAATGTTTGTTGCAATTGTTGTTCCTCGGGTTAAAGAAGATAAGGCGACGGGCAAGTGCGTTATTTTAGCGATTATTTTAAGTTGTATTTTCTACTATATGCCAATTCTGAAAAGTATTCCAAGCGGTTTTGTTATTATAATATGCGCTGTTTTGGCAAGTGCTGTTTTTGCTTATTTTGCACCTGTTCCCATGGAGGTAGAAGAAGATGAATAACTTTTGGATTTATCTTACGGTTATGGCGGTTGTTACATATCTTACGAGGATGGTGCCCCTCGTTCTTGTAAAGAGAAAAATAAAAAACAGATTTATCTGCTCATTTCTTTATTACATTCCTTATGCCGTTTTGAGCGTTATGACAATTCCTGCGATATTTTATGCTGTGGAGAACAGAGCTGCGGCAGTTGTCGGTTTTTTGGTAGCGCTGGTTATGGCATATTTTGAAAAGGGACTGGTGGTTGTCGCATCATTAGCTTGTGCTTCCGTATTGATTTCGGAAATAGTGTTTAACTTAATATAAAGGGGTCGACGCAAAATGCACCGACCACACTAAACACCGCCTTTTATCTTGGTAAATCACAAATTTTAAGAATTTCTTCTTGCAATTCAAACATTTCGATTTCCTCGTCTTTTTCCATATGGTCATAACCTAAAAGATGGAGGAGGGAGTGAGCGGTCAAAAAACCAACTTCCCTCTCAAAAGAATGACCATATTCCTCGGATTGTTCTTTGGCACGTTCAAGGGAAATGACGATGTCTCCCAATAAAATTTCACCGTTTTCACCAAAATCACATTCGCTTATATCAATTTCCCCGTCTTCATCATATTCAAACATGGGGAAGGATAAAACATCTGTTGGGCGGTCAATATCTCTGTGAAGTTTGTTAAGCTTGTGAATTTCGTTGTTGTCCACAAGAAGAATGCTGATTTCACAGTTGGAGTCAAATTCCATAAAGTCAAGCCCGTTTTTCAAAACCTTTTTTATAAGAGCACGAAGTTCCTTCGTGACGGGGAGTTGTTTTTGCTGATTTCTGATACTTATTTTCATATATTTTTAGGCATCCGTCTTTTTCCGGAGCGCTCCCTTTCAGAATTTTTTTCTTCATATGCCTTGACAATACGCTGAACTAACGGATGTCTGACCACATCTGCGTCAGAAAGATACATAAAGTCAATTCCTTCAATGCCGTAAAGAACTCTTTCGGCATCCCTAAGACCGGATTTTTTATCACGGGGCAGGTCTATTTGGGTTACATCGCCCGTAACAACAATCTTTGAAGAAAATCCCATTCGGGTAAGAAACATTTTCATCTGTTCAGCGGTTGCGTTCTGCGCTTCGTCAAGAATTATAAATGCGTTATCAAGTGTTCTGCCTCGCATATAAGCAAGGGGTGCAACTTCGATAAGTCCTCGCTCAACATTCTTGCTGAAGGATTCGCCGCCCAGCATATCGCCCAGGGCATCATAAAGAGGACGAAGATAGGGGTCAACCTTATCCTGCATATCACCGGGGAGAAAACCAAGTTTTTCGCCTGCTTCAACGGCAGGGCGGGTGAGGATGATTTTTGATACCTCTTTATTTTTAAAAGCCTGAACAGCCATAGCAACGGCAAGATATGTTTTTCCTGTTCCTGCAGGACCTATACCAAAAACAATGGGGTTTTTAGATATGGCATCAATATATTTCTTCTGACCAAGTGTCTTTGCCTTAATGGGCACGCCTCGTGCAGTAATCAAAACACAGCCCTCGGAAAGCTTTGAAAGCTCCTCCTCATTGCCTTCTTCGACCTGAGAAATGACATATCTGACTTCCTGTTCGGAAATAACGGTCCCCGATGCAATCATTCCCATAAGATTTTGAATTGCCCGAATGGTTTTATCAACATTTCCGGGTTCACCGGCAATTTTAATATCAGAGCCACGGTTTATAATGGCAACATCAAAGCTTTTTTCGATTATTCTGACATTTTCATCAAAGCTTCCGAAAAGAGCAATAAGAGTTTCCATTTTATCGACTTCAATATGTCTGTCCATTTGCATACCTCGTTTATTAATCATAATCTACTTAATTATATTCTAATTATGCGATTTTGTCAATCAAAGTTTTCTTTTGAATTAAGATTATTATAAAATTATAAAAAATTTTAAATAATTTAAATTTTCTATTGATTATTACGCAAAAATGTGGTAAAATAATATGGTTAAAAAAGAAATTATAAATGAGAAGGGATTTTTTATGTCTAATAAAGAAAGAAGAGTTGGAACAATATCAAGAGGTGTCCGTTGTCCTATTATTAAGCAGGGGGATGACCTTGCTAATATAGTTGCAGACAGCGTGCTCGAAGCTGCCAAGTGCGAAGGGTTTGAGCTTCGTGACAGAGATGTTATATCTGTTACAGAGTCTGTTGTTGCCCGTGCGCAGGGAAATTATGCATCAATTGATGATATTGCTGCAGATGTTAAGAAGAAGCTTGGCGGTGAAACCATCGGGGTTATCTTCCCGATTTTGTCAAGAAATAGATTTGCCATCTGCCTTAAGGGTATTGCAAAAGGAGCGAAAAAGGTTGTTCTTATGCTTAGTTATCCATCTGACGAGGTTGGAAACTCCCTTTTGGATTTAGATATGCTTGATGAATCAGGGGTTAATCCATATTCGGATGTGCTTTCTCTTGAGAAATATCGTGAACTTTTTGGGGTATACAGACTTGAGTTTACGGGCGTTGACTATGTTGATTATTATAAGAATATAATAGAAGAAGCCGGTGCTGAGGCGGAAATCATTTTTGCAAATCAGCCAAAAGCAATTCTTGATTATGCTGATTGCGTTTTGAACTGTGATATTCATACAAGAGCGAGAACAAAGCGTATTTTAAAAGCAGCCGGTGCAAAGGTTGTGTGCGGTCTTGATGATATTTTGACTTCTTCCGTAAACGGAAGCGGATTTAATGAGAATTACGGGCTTTTAGGCTCTAATAAGTCCACGGAAGACACAATTAAGCTTTTCCCTCGTGAATGTAAACCTGTTGTTCTTGATATTCAGGAGCGTATTTTAAAGGCAACGGGTAAGCATGTTGAAGTTATGGTATACGGAGACGGGGCATTTAAAGACCCGAAGGGCAAAATATGGGAGCTTGCAGACCCGGTTGTGTCTCCTGCATATACAGATGGGCTTATCGGAACACCAAATGAGCTTAAGCTTAAATATCTTGCTGATAACGATTTCAAAGACCTTTCGGGCGAGGCTCTTAAAGCGGCTATAACCGAAAGCATCAAGGCTAAAGGCGGAAATCTTGTCGGAAATATGGCGGCGCAGGGAACAACTCCCCGTCAGCTTACAGACCTTATCGGTTCTCTTTGTGACCTTACAAGCGGTTCCGGCGATAAGGGAACACCTGTTGTTTTGGTTCAGGGATATTTTGATAACTATACAAACTAAGATAAAAAACAGTTCGGATTTTCCGAACTGTTTTTTTATCTTACATAATCAAATTCAAAATCGTAAATATTGACAAGGTCGCCCTCATTTATGCCGGCTTCTTCAAGCTTGTCTATTACACCGTATTTACGGAGCGCTCTTTGGAAATACTGAAGAGACTCATAATCGTCAAAGTTCGTTGACTCAACAAGATTTTGAACACGAAGTCCCTCAACGAAAAATACTCCGTCTTCAATAATAACTTCGATTTTGTCCATATCAAACTGTTTAAACTCATCAAAGTCAAACATTTCATATTCTTCGATTTCTTCAGGAATGGTGGAGAGAAGATAATATGCTTCGTTCAACACCTCAGTAACGCCCATTTTAGTTGCTCCCGAAATTGCAAAAACTTTATAGCCCATTTCCTCGATTTCCGCTTTGAATGACTCGAAGTTATCGTTAAATGTGGGAATGTCAGCTTTGTTTGCAACAACAATCTGTGGCTTTTGAGCAAGCTTTTCGCTATATTCAAAAAGCTCTGCGTTTATTGTTCTGAAATCGTCCAACGGGTCTCGTCCCTCAATGCCTGAAACATCGACAAAATGGAGGAGGACCTTCGTTCTCTCAACATGGCGCAAAAACTCGTGTCCAAGCCCAACACCCGCATGAGCACCCTCGATAATGCCGGGGATATCCGCAATAACAAAACTTCCGTCTCCCATATTTACAACACCAAGGTTTGGTTCAAGAGTTGTGAAATGATAGTTCGCAATTTTAGGACGTGCATCGCTGACGATTGATAAAAATGTTGATTTTCCAACATTGGGGAAACCCAAAAGACCGACATCGGCAATAAGCTTGAGCTCAAGAGTAATTTCTCTTGCGTCGCCGGGCATACCTGCCTTTGCAAATTTCGGAGTCTGTCTTGTTGAGGTTGCGAAATGGGAATTTCCCCAACCACCGCTACCGCCTTTGGCAATAACAAAGCTGTCACCATCATTCTTAAGGTCGCAGATAACCTTGCCGCTTTCCTTGTCACGGATAATAGTCCCACAAGGGAATTTTATAACAAGATTTTCACCGTTTTTTCCGCTTCTTCGACCGTCACGACCATTTCCACCGTTTTCGGCACAGTATTTTTTCTTGTATCTAAAATCAATTAATGTGCTGACATTTTTATCAGCAAGGGCGATAACATTTCCGCCATTACCACCATCGCCGCCATCAGGACCGCCTGCGGCAACGTATTTTTCACGGTGAAAGGTTACAGCACCATTCCCGCCGTTGCCTGCCTGAATGAAAATAGTAGATGTATCACGAAACATAACAAATCATCTCCTTTTCAAAAATCAAAAGGTGCACCCAAAAGGGCACACCTTAAAGTCATATTATTGAGCAATCTCGTAAACACTAACCTGTTTCTTATCCTTGCCCTTGCGTTCAAACTTAACGCTACCGTTAATCAATGCGAAAAGAGTATCATCGCTACCTTTACCAACATTGAGTCCCGGATGAATTTTTGTACCACGCTGTCTAACAATAATATTTCCGGCTAAAACGTGCTGACCGTCACCTTTTTTAACACCAAGTCTTTTAGCCTCGGAATCACGGCCGTTCTTTGTACTGCCGACACCTTTCTTATGTGCCATAGAAATTCACCTCTCTATCTCATAATAACAATCTGAATTAATTAAGCCTTAATAGCTTTGATTTCAAGCTTTGTGTAAGGCTGTCTGTGACCCTGTTTCTTGTGATAACCCTTTTTAGGCTTATACTTGTAAACAATAATCTTTTTTGCCTTACCATTCTTAACAGCAACAGCTTCAACCTTTGCACCTTCAACATAAGGAGCACCGATTTTAACATCCTCGCCGCCAACAGCTAAAACCTTATCGATTTCAACCTTTGCGCCTTCTTCAACTTCAAGCTTCTCAACAAAAATAAAATCGCCTTCAGCAACCTTATACTGTTTTCCGCCTGTTTCGATAACTGCGTACATAATTCGTAATCCCTCCTATTACCCAAGACTCGCCAAGTGAGGTAAGCTTATGCTTTTTTAAAACCTTTAATGAGCGGTTACCGTTATATGATACCACAAAGACAAGCGTTTGTCAACAATTTTTTCTTTATTTTTAAAATTATTTATTCAAAGGGGCTTTTACTGCTATGTTTTCGGTGCATTCACATTCTAAAGTCACGGTGACAATGTTCCCGGAGGTTTTATGAGAAATGTCAATATTATCAATGGTTGCATTTGGTGAGAGTTTAGTGTTAATTTTGTTTAAAAGATGAAATTTTCCGAGAAGAACTGCCTCGTCTTCCGTTCTTTCTTTTGTTTTGATTGTTTGCTGAAGATACTCGGTTTTATTGATTTTAAGTGACGGGAAAATTTTAAGAGGAAGGGAATAATCCTTGCTTGTTTGGTATGTCTCGTAATGTTGATAGGGGGATTTATCGGAAAAATACAGCGGCAACGAAAAATTTAAAAATTCAAGACAATTTTTTGAAGTTTTTTCCTTGGTAAACAGTTTTGTCTTATATTTAAGAGGAACTTCCATTTCCTCTTTATACCAGGTCGTTGCGTAAACCTCGCCGTATGAATGGACATATCTCATTCCGACGGAATTGCTGTCAATAACACCGCTGACAAGCAAATCCCCTTTCTTTACGGGGGTGTTCACAAGAACCATTGTTTGTCCGTCACGGATTTCCATCAGTCGCACAACACCATTTTTTGATGCGACAAGGTTGCAAGGCTCATCAGTTCCGGGGATATCGGTTCGGTGAGTTCGTTCTTTGACTTCAATATAAAGTCTTGAGCCTTTTAAGGATAACCCTATCCAGCCCAAATCGGGATTTGAGGTCATGAGCTGATTTTTTAAAATTTTTGTATCTATGTCTTTGAGGGGGACTCCAATTTCAATTCCGTAGGAAGAAAGCGAAGATAAAAGGTCTTCTTCGCTGATTTTCTTGTTTCCGCTGAAGGTAATTCCCATAAGGTGGGTAGAGAAAAAGTAAATTATAACGGCGGCTAATATAACGCCGAGGAATATTCCGCGCCTTTTTATGTGCTTTTTTATGAAAAACGGAAAACCGTATCTTTCATTTATACGGATTTTGGTGCGTGTTTTTCGGGCTATGGGACGAAGCTTTTGGAAAGAAGAAATATGAATTTTGGCAGAAAGATTTTCGCTGTCTTGTCTTGATAAATCGTAAAGAAGGATGTTGCTAAAAAGACAAAGGTTTAAAAAGCGTTCCAAAAAACTGCCTTTTGCATGAATTATCAAATATCCTTTGAAAAAATTTATAAACTTTGAAATCATATTTTATTTCCTTTCGGGACAAAATGACACACATCCGATTGAGCCTGTTATGTAGAGAAAATCCTTTGTCATCGTTTTTATGCAAAGGTTACAGCCGCAAATTTCTATATTATCGGGACTGCTGATGAGTCTTATTTTTTCGCAGGTATATTCGGTGATACCACGATAATTTTCAATCGTTATTTCTTTATTGCCGATAAGTGTTATTTTTGATGTATTCAGTATAATTTCTTTTGATATATTTATTGTATCTGCAATTTTTTCTCTTATGGGATTTATTGTGCGATTGTCGTTGTTTTTCATTTATCAGACCCCGTTCTTTTATGTTATATATGAATTTTATGCTTAATAACAATGTTTGATGAATATAATAAAAGTATTGGAGGGGTAATATGAAAAAGACTGTAAGGGTTATGATGGGGATTGGAGCTATATGGTTTGTGGCAATATTTATGATTTTCCCCGAAGGGTGCATAAATTCCGGAATAAAAGGGGTTTTTCTTTGCATAGACACGGTTATTCCGTCCCTTTATCCGTTTTTTGTATGCAGCGGAATTATAACAGGACTTGGACTCATCAAGCCATTGGAAAAACTGATGTCACCGTTGATGAGACCACTTTTTGGAGTGTCCGGAAAGGGCGCAATGCCTTTTGTTATGGGGTGCATAAGCGGATATCCTGTTGGGGCTGTTTGTGTTGCGGATTTATATTCAAAAGGAGAATGTTCAAAATCGGAATGCGAAAAGATGCTGGCTTTTTGCAATAATTCAGGACCGCTTTTTATATTGGGAGTAATCGGAGTGGGGGTGTTTAAGAATCCGCAAATCGGAAGAATTGTTTATATAATACATATATTTTCAGCAATAATAACCGGGATGATTTTTAAGCTTTTCAGGACGGAAGGGACAAATGTTTGCGAAATTTCATCGGGAAAAAGAGTTGGAATAGCTAAAGTTATTACTGATGCTTTCGGCAATGCAACGGCAAACATAATTTCTGTGTGCGGATATGTTATATTCTTTTGTGTTGTGGGTTTTGCGCTGAAAGTATGCGGAATAAGCCCTGTTTTTCATGGCTTTTTAGAAATAAGCGGTGGAGCGGAAGCAATTTCGGAAATGCCGATTGATTTTGAATTGAAACTTTTGATATTATCGGGCATGATTGCCTTTTCGGGATTATCGGTAATTTTGCAGGTTGTCAGAATAGTGCGAAACGCCAATCTGTCCGCCAAATTTTATATTTGGGGAAAGATAATTCAAGGTGTGATTTCTGTTATTTTAACATTTTTTGTCGTTAAGTTTATGCCAGTAACCCAAAAAACGGCGGTATTTGAATATGATGGCGGTTATGGTGAATGGAATATTTCCTTGGGAATTATTTTTATAATTTTAATTTTACTGCTCTATATAAATAAAAAGGCGGTTGACAATTAAATTTTAAACAAGTATAATAGATATAAATCTAAAACTATAAGAGGGATAATGATGAAATCAGGATTTATTGCAATAACAGGCAGACCAAACGCAGGAAAGTCAACCCTGCTTAATAAAATTATAGGTGAAAAGGTGGCTATTGTTTCAAATAAGCCACAAACCACAAGAACTAAAATTATGGGTGTACACACAGAAGATGACTGCCAGATGGTTTTGATAGACACTCCCGGAATCCATAAGCCGAAAAATAAGCTCGGGGAAAAAATGGAGAAGTATATCTATACAGCGACGCAGGATATAGATGTGCTTTTATATATAGTTGACTGCAACCTATATGAGAACGAATATGAAAGCGAAAGAAAAGCATTAAGCGGACTTAAAACGGCGGGAATACCGGTTATTTTGGTTGTTAATAAGATTGATACAATTCCAAAGCTTAATCTCTTGCCGGTCTTGGACAGGCTTAAGGAGCTGTATGACTTTTCGGGAATTGTTCCGGTTTCAGCGCAAAAAGGAAATAATGTCAATGAATTGCTGAATGAAATTAAAAAGCATTTAAGCGAAGGACCGAAGTTTTTTCCTGATGATATAATAACCGACCAACCGGAGCGGCAGATTGTTGCAGAGTTTATCCGTGAAAAAGCATTAAGGCTTTTAAATCAGGAGGTTCCTCACGGGGTCGCTGTTGAAATTGAAAAGATGACAAAGAGGAAAAGCGGCGGTTATGAAATTCTTGCTGCAATTTATTGCGAAAGAACAAGCCACAAAGGCATAATAATCGGCAAGGGCGGAGAAAAGCTTAAGATGATTGGAAGTCGTGCGAGAGAGGATATAGAGAGGTTTCTCGGCGGCAAGGTTTACCTTGAGCTTTGGGTTAAGGTAAATGAAGATTGGCGGAATAAAGAGAGCTTTATGAACACAATTGGCTTTGAATAACAATAATTGACAGAATATAAAAAATACTTCCGAAAATAATAATATCAATAAAGTGTTCGGAGGTAGCGGTTGTGGATAAAAATATATTGTGGGATATTTTTTGTGAAACAGGAGATATTGAGGTGTACCTGAAATATAAGGAAAAAGAAGAGAGGGAAGACGAAGTTGAAGCTTGTGGAAACGACGGGGCTGATAACAAAAGAGATTAAATATGGCGACACGAGTCGGATCATAACGATTATAACCCCGGATTTAGGGAAAATTTCTGCAATAACCAATAAGTCAAAAAGCGGCAAGGGTAAAAATTTTTCGTCTCTTCAATTATTTTCGTATTACAAGTTCGTGCTTTTTAAAGGTAGCGAAAAGGGGCTGTATCATATTAATGAAGCGGATATTATTGAGTCCTTTAAACCCATAAGAGATGACCTTATGGCGATAATCTATGCATCGTATTTTAGTGATGTGGCTAACAGCATATCCGTTGAGAATGTGGACAGAACAGACTTTTTGAGGCTTATTCTGAATATTTTTTATGCGCTGTCAAAAGGTGGGGACTATGATAAAATAAAGACCGTTTTTGAATGGAAGACTGCGTTTTTGGAGGGGTATACCCCTGATGTTGAGAAGTGCTCGGGATGTGGCTTGGATTCGATTTGTTTTTTTGATTTAGGCAAAGGAGAGTGCTTTTGTAAGGATTGCGGAAAAGCCTATGCAGGGACGGCGCAGGTCAATCGGGATATAGTTGAAGGAATAAGATACATAAGAGATGCAGAGTTTTCCAAGATGTTGTCTTTTGAACTAAATCCTAAAGCGATAGAGTATATGAATTCTTTGAGCGAGATTTATCTTAAAATGCATCTTGAACATGAATTTAAAACATTGGAATATTTAAAAAAAATGAAATAGGTGTTTGCCTATTTCATTTTTTTAAATATTCTTGTTTGTGTCAAACCGAGTTTGTCTGTGGTCTAATCTCCTCCGGATAAGGTTTGATTACTTATTCTTCATGTCCATACGATTGTTCTTAACAATGTTGATGCACTGTTCAAGGTCTTTAATCGTATTCACGACAACATTCTCGACATTTTCAAGTAAATAATCGGCATATTCGTAGGAAGAGCTTCTTGTTGAAAAAGCTTCAATATTTGCTTGTTCGATAATATCGTCTGCCTGAGTCTTTGCTTTTCTTGTTATTTCGTTTTCGTCAACCATTGCGATTATCTGGTCGTTTGCAGTTTTGATAAGATTATTCGCCTCGGTTTTAGCATCAGCAATAATTCTTTCTCTTTCTTCTTTAATCCATTTTGCTTCCTTCAATTCTCCCGGAAGTTTAAGCTTAACCTCAGCAAGAACCTCCAGAAGCTCGTCCTTATCTAAAAGACAGCGACCGGAAAACGGGACAGAGACACCTTTGTCGATAATATCTTCCAATTCTTCGAGCAATTCAATAGCGTCCATAAAAAAACCTCCTGTATCTATATAAATCTAATTATTAACAAAACCAAAACGGGACTTTATTATTGGGATAAGCTCATCGGGGACAAGCCCTGAAAGATCCCCGTTATATGATGCAATTTCTTTAACTATACTTGAGCTTAAGAACATATATTCCGTACTTGCGGAAATGAAAAGTGTTTCAACATTGTCACAAAGCTTACGGTTAGTGAGCGCCATCTGGAATTCGTATTCAAAATCAGAAACCGCACGCAAGCCCTTTATGACAATTTTTGCATTATTTTCTTTTAGAAAGTCCACAAGCAATCCCGAAAAACTAACTATTTCAATATTAGGAATATCCGATGTTGCTTTTTTTAATATTTCAACCCGTTCCTCAACGGAAAAAAGGGGTGTTTTGCCGGAGTTGCAAAGAACAGCAACAATAACCTTGTCAAATATTGCGGAAACACGCTTGATTATGTCAAGATGTCCGTTGGTGCATGGGTCAAAGCTGCCGGGGTATACTGCAATATTCATTAAAATCAACTCCAAAATCAAGCATATTTATATATAGAGACACAAACTTTACCGTATTTTGCTTGTTTTACGCATTTGAAATCCCCACCGGAGTATATTTCTCCGTTAACTTCTGTTTCGCATACAATAATACCATCATCGCTTAAAAGATGCTTTTCAAAAATCTTTTCGATAACGGGAGTTAAAAAGCCTTTGTTGTATGGTGGGTCGAGAAAGATAATGTCAAAGCCTTCAACTCTTGAGGAGAGAAAGGACAAAGCATCACCCTGAAAAATATCTGCATTTTCCGAAAATCTCGCTTTTTCGATGTTTTTATGTATAACATCAAGAGCAGCACGATTATTGTCCACAAACACACAATGCTCACAATGTCTGCTTAACGCCTCAATACCCATAGCGCCACTTCCTGCGAAAAGGTCTAAAACAGAGCCTGCCGGAAGATAAGGAATAAGAAGATTAAATATAGACTCCTTAACCCTATCGGTAGTTGGTCTTGTATCCATTCCATCTGGTGCAATCAGTTTGAGCCCTTTTGCTCTGCCGGAAATAATTCTCATAGGTCAAAGTAACTCCATAATATATTTATACTCTTCTATTTTATAACATTGTTTGCCACTTGTCAAGGTTTTTAGATAAAAAAACACTTCCCATATATGCCGTAGACGAAAAAAAGTAAAAACCTGCATGGCAGGTGGGTATCGTCCCGAATGCTTTACAAGTCCACTGGCCGCATAGCGGGAGGCATGTGCGCCACACCCGGAGAACAGTTCCCTTAGATAGTTTGTTGGTTTTACATTTGTTTCGTTAATACGAACACCACAGGAAGTGTGTATATACTATATCATACTTTTTGTAAAATTTCAATAGAAAAATGCGTATGGAAAAAATATTTTTTTTTGGAATAAAATAAGTCTTTTCAAATCGTATATTTTATAGTATAATATAAGAACAAATATTATTCAGTTAAATTTGGGCGTATAAAGGTGGGGTGAATTGTGCACATAGAGAAGATAAATGATAATAAAATAAAGGTTACTGTAAATAAAGAGGATATTAAAATATGGAATGTTGATATGAAAAATTTGACGGAAAACACTCCTGAAGCGCAGGACCTTTTTTGGTTCGCTCTTCGTCAGGCTGAAAAAGATGTGAACTTTAAAGTCGGAACATCCCAGCTTTTGGTTGAAGCTCATCCAACCAATTCTGATGGCTTTATTATGATAATAAGCAAGGTTGATGATAAGACAAATGTTCTTGACTTGTTGCAGGAAAACAGGAAGCTTTCAAATAATCACCTTGAAATTAAAATAAGAAGGAAAAATAAGAAGAGCAACAATATAAATATTTTCAGGTTTGATAATTTTGAGGATATTTGCAACTGTGTTCAGCAAATTAAATTTATGTATTCGGGAAACAGCTCTTTATATAAATATAATGATATGTTTTATCTGAAACTGATTCCTTTTGAAAATACGGATTTTTTTGAGGCGGAGAATGTTTTGCTGGAGTATTCACGGAGAGTTCCGGGGGATGCGATAACGGAAGGTGTCTTAAAGGAACACGGAACGGAAATGATAAAGGAAAATGCCGTTGAAACGCTTATGACATATTTTTCATAAGCCATAATTTGTTTATATAACACATAAATATCACCCTTAAAACATAAGATGTTAAGGGTGATATTTTATGGATGAAAAAAAGGAAATGCAGCATAAGATTACAATGGAAAACAGAGAGAACCTTTGTATATGTGGGGTTGAAGATGTGGAAAGCTTTGATGAAAGCGATATTGTTATATACACGGTTAATGGAATTTTATCCGTTAAAGGGTGCAATTTGCACATTAATCGTCTTAATACGGAAAGCGGAGAGCTGATGATAGATGGAGAGATTGATTCTCTGGTTTACAGTAACACAGAAATAAATCGTGGCGGATTTTTCACCAAGCTTTTTAAATAAAATATGTGGTTTGAAAATCAGTTTCCTTATTTTTGCTGGATGGTTTTATCCGGAAGCCTCATAATGTTTTTTTACGACACTTTAAGAATTAGCCGGAAGGTTGTCAGTTACCCGGATTTCATTGTTAATATAATAGATTTGCTGTATGTTTGCTTGTGTTCGGTTGCTATTTTTTATGTGACATATTTAAAAAATAATGGAGAGATACGAGTTCAGACAGGGCTTGGGATTTTGACGGGGATGGCTCTTTATTATTTTATTTTCCGGAATAAAGTTGTGGAAGTCGGCGCAAAAATAGTTGTCGCAATAATAAAAATCCTGAAAAAGATAATTAAAATAATATTGTATCCGTTTATTTTGATACTTAAGATAATTTTTAAACCTGCCCGAGTGATTATCTGGTATACGGGGAGAGGCTGTAAATCCATAAAGCATAAGACGGAACTAAAGCTTAAAAATATAAAGCAGGTTATGAAAAAGAGGTAAAACTTGACAATCAGATTTTAAAATGATATAATTTTATGAAAACAAAAAATGGAGAAATACTGATGGATAAGGATAAACAACTTGCGAAAGAACAATATAAAGAATTTTCATTTATTGAAAAAATAAAATATTTTTGGGATTATTATAAATATCGTTGTATTTTTATTTTGGTTATAGCGCTTCTGTTGGGATACACGGCGTATGATAAGCTTACAGAGGTTAAGTATGACTTGGAGATTGGCGTGTATGTTTACGATGGTGTGGAAGAAGAAACTCCTCAAAACACCCAAGAGCTTTTCACAAAGTGGCTCAGCAAAGAATTTAATGACGGGAAAGAACATCCTGTTAAAGTGGAGTATTACAGATTGCCTCCTGAAAGTGCAGCCGAGAGTGAAGCCGGAGTGGCTGTGGCAACCAAATTCACAACTTCACTTGCTTCAGGTCTGGTTGGTGGATTTATATTATCGGAAGAAATGTATGAAAAAAATTTCACGGATGACGGTTATGGAATTTTAATGGATAAGGAGTATTCCGGTGAAATAGGTCAAAATGCCAAGGGAATGTTAGGGCTTGACAAAGAAAAAACCTACTACTTTGTTACCATTAAAGCGGGAACCGAACAAAATAACAGTCAAAAGGCTATCGAGCGACATAATAATGCGAAAAAAATCTATAGCAGACTTACAGAAGCAAAATAGCTCAAAAAGAGAGGGGTGTTAAAAAACTCCGGATCGCAAGAAAAGAGGAAAAATAACAGGGATTGAGAAAATTTTTTGTAGAATATATCCCTGAATATACCTAAAAACAGGGGTAAAAAAATCAAATTTTTTGATTTTTTTAAATATATTATCTTTTCTAGCTACGAAACAAACTTCGCCTCTCGGAGTACCTATGTACGCCTTCGGGTAACCCAAAGCCAAGGCTTTGGCTCAGTTTGTCCGCTTTAAAGCTTTTTTCCTATCCCCTTAGAACCAAGGCGGTGTTTAAAAAGTCCCTTTGACTTTTTAAACACCGCCGTTAAATATTAAAAACTATGCTATATGTCGGACGGAAGCGTTATTGTTGCGCCTTCTAAAACACTCTGACAGTAACCGCAGGTGTCGCATTTTTTATCACAGGTCATAACTTTTTTGGCAAAGCCTTCGGGAATTTTGCTGTTTTCAATTATATCGGGATAGAATATTCCGCTGTGGTTTGGCTCTAATAAATCCGTTACGGCTCCGTTGTATTTGCCGCTTATGTATGCTTTTAATGTTCTTATCGGATTTTGACTGACTCTTGTGGCAAGCTTTGCACCACAGAAGTAATCATCGTAGAGTCGGATTTCTTCAGGGCGGACAAAATTTGAGTCCTTTAAGATTGACACTCTGTTATGAGCGATTGAAAGATGCTCACGGCAAATTCCGCTAAATTCGTAAGCGTTATCCATTTTTGCAATATCTGCCTCGTGAGAAACAAGATTATCGTGGAATGTGTGGGCGGAGCAATCGTTTAAACAACCGCTGTTTGCAAGCATATATAATCCTTTATTGTTTTTATCGCACCAACTTTTAAGTTCTTTAATTTTCTCAAGATTTCGGTTAAGCTCCCTTTGTATATAAAAGCTGTCAAAATATTCGGAAATATATTCCATTCCCATAATGCTTCCGACTTTCATATTTACGGAAGCACGGACATCTATTCCTTTAAAATTTTCGTGAATAAATTTTGCTATAAGCGGTGAGGTCGTCGTAACCGACGAAAGACCAAATGCGGAGGCGATATAATCGATTGTTTCCCCGATTTTAACGAAAAAGCTTCTTGCCTGACTGTTTTCACCATAGCAGTTTCCGTTGAGAAGAAGATTAAGCTTTATACCGTTTTTTGAAATATAAGCCAAATCTTCAATTTGTTTTTGCTGTGCCTGCCATGGGTATAATTCACGGTTTAAAAGCATACTGTTTCTGCCGTTTGGAATATCCCCCCAGGAAAAATAAAGCTCATAAATATGTTCCTTATTTTCCGCAATATATTCCATATAAGATGAATTTGTCATTACCTGATAGCCAACTGAGAATTTCATAAGTGTCCTCCTAAATAATATTAGTTGATTTTCTGTATTCCGACGGACTTATTCCGTAGGTTTGTTTAAAAATTTTGTGAAAATGAGAGGGGTTTTTGTATCCCGTCTCTGTTGCGATTGCCTCTATGCTTTTATCTGTGTTTGCAAGCATCTTAAGTGCCTCGGTCATTCTGTATTGAGTTATGTAAGAATGAAGAGTTGTCCCCATTTGTTTCTTCATCAAAAGGTTCAAATGATGTGGGTGATAATTTACTATTTTTGATAGTTCTTTATTCGATATTTCAGTATTATAATTCTCGTGTATATAATTAAGAATTGGCGAAAGCTTTGATACAGAGTGGGAGCTTTCCGTAATATGCCGAACAATTTTAATTATCAGTCTTTTTAAATTTGAGTCTGCAAGCTCCTTTGAAAATTGAGATGTGCTTTCGCAGTTCTGTATTATTTCCATAATGTCATTTTTGAAAACGTTTGCGTTGTCAAGGATTATTTTATCATTGAGCAAAGACACATCCCGAATAGATGGGGTTGTCAGAATTTCGTCTTCGCAGTCGTTTAAAATTAGGTCAATAGGCGTTGAAAGATGACGATAATCCTGGCAGTAATCAAAATTGATAATGCCGAGACGGGGAATATTATTTTTTGAAAATTTCCATTTATATTTTGTTCCGCTTTTCCAAAGGAATAATGTGTCTTTTTTAAATTCGTGAGACTTATCTTTTAAAATTAGCGTACCGTCTCCGCTTAATACATAAAATAAGCGACAATCCGCACAGGTTACAAAAATGTCAAGAGGAAATTTTGAATGAATAAACGCAGTACGAATAAATGGATTTATGTCTCTTGCAATCAAAAAATCACCGCCTTGCAAAATGTTTGTTTTTGACAGATTTTAATTGTTTTTCTGTATTGATTATATTATATTTGTGTGTTAAAGTCAATATATAATATTTTGGAGGTGTAAAAAATGCTGACAAGTAAAATGATAAAGGAAGCGGCACTTGCGGCAGGAGCTGACATTTGCGGAATCGGGTCAATGGACAGATTTAACGATACTCCCGACCTTTGGAATCCGCAGCTTATGTATCCTGATGCGAAAAGCATAATATGTCTTGCTTTTCGTATTCCGAGAGGAGTGCAGAGAGGAATTGAGGAGGGGACACAGTTTTTTCAGTATCCCTCAATGGCTTATGGCGGAACAAACCAGATGTTCGGGCCTGCAGTTTTATATGAGCTTGGAAGAATGATTGAAGATGAAGGCTATGAAGCATTTGTTTACAGAAACACAGGTGCGAGAAGTATTCAGTCGGATATGGACGGAAAGCTTGGGCAGACCTATTCCCCTGAAGAAAAAGCGTTCAGCATGGATTCGTCGGGGAACGGAATAACGGGTGACAGAAGAACAATGCCTCATACAAGAGCAACAAGAGAGGGGAATATCCCTCCTGATTTGTTTATCCATTTCAGACTTTGTGCGGTTGCCTGCGGAGTTGGTGAAATCGGGTGGAGTAAAATGCTCTTGACTCCCGAATTCGGCCCGAGACAAAGAGTTGTATTTTTGTTTACTGACGCAGAGCTTGAGCCTGACCCGCTCTATGATGGACCTAAGCTTTGCAAAATGTGCATGAAGTGTGCAAGAGAGTGCCCCGGCGGATGTATTCCGACTGATAAATCAAAGAGCGTAACGGTTAATGTTGCCGGAAAAGAGTGTACATGGGGCGACCTTGATGTGTGGCGTTGCAACACATTTTACACGGCAGGCGGAAAAGCCTATAATCCTTTTGTTCCTGCTCATGTTTTTGATGAAAACGCAGATTTTATTGAGAGTAAGGTTGAAATGACACCGGAAAATGAGGTTGCGGCGGCGAGAGCCTTTGAAATGTATGCACCAAGCTGGGTAGGATACGCAATGGCGAAATGCGGCGGATGTATAAGAGGTTGTGAAAGTGTTTTAGAGAGAGTTGGTTGCCTTGAAGGGAAGTTTAAAGAACCGCTCAGAACAGGCAAGCCTTGGAAAATGGACAGATAGGAGGGTGGATTATGATTATTGACAGTCAATTTATAAAAGAAAAGGCAATAGAATATGGTGCAACAGTCTGCGGAATTGCAGGTATTGAGAGATTTAAAGACGAAGACCCAAAGAAAAATCCTGTATCAATTTGTCCTAAAGCAAAGTCTGTTATAGGTTTCGGATTTTATGTTCCCAGCGGATTTTACAGAGCCATGGAAAACGGAAATCAAAGCTATCTTTACACCTCGGTTGGAGTTAAATACATAGACGAAGAGCTTGCAACGATTTTCTTATGTAAAATGGCGAGAATTATTGAGGATGCAGGATATGATGCGTGTCTTCAGAGAAGTGTTCCCAATATGAAGGTTGATGGGGATAAATCGGCAAATCCTGAAATAACGGATGTTTATGAGATTTCATATTCGGAATCGGTGGGCGACGGCAAGCCTGCCCCGGAAGTTATTCTTGATTATAATAAGGCGGCGGTTTTGTGCGGACTCGGAACAGAAGGTCTTAACGGAAGGGTTATCAACCCTAAATATGGTCCTTGTATGCGATATGTTTTCATCGTGACGGATATGGAGCTTGAAGAAGACGAACCGGTTAAAGAGGAGCTTTGTGATAATTGCGGAGAGTGCATTAAAGCTTGCGTTGGAAATGCAATTTCTGAAAAAGGACTTGACAGTTGGCAATGTGCGGTATATTATAAAGGTGCCCACAAATCAAATCCGTTTATGACGGAGGATTTCTTAAAAGACCATCCCGAAAGAGATGCGATTTTAAACGGAGATAAGCATTTTGATGCCGAAGAGGCGAGAGAAATAATCAAGCAGATTGATTTTCTGCCTATGTATAACGGTTATTCGCCGTGTCTTTGCGGAAAAAAGTGTGACTATGCTTGCTTTAAGCATCTTAAGGAGGTGGGCAAAATATGATTAATAAAATAAATGAACTTAAAAATATCTCTCTTGGTCCTGATATGATTGGTGTTGCGCCTGCGAGCCGATTTGATGAAAATGACCCGATATTTAAAATTCTTCCCGAAACAAAGTCTGTTATTTGTCTGGGCTACAGAATTTTAAGAGGAACACACAGAGGAATAGAGGAAGGAACTGCCTATCACCACTATACAACAATGGCGATTGAGGTTCTGGAAGAAACTGTTATGCCAATGATGGCACTCCGCTGTGCAAGAATTTTGGAGGAGGAAGGATATATTGCCCTTCCGCAAAAGAAAAATCAGGTGGTAATGCAGGAAGAGGACAGCACAAACCCCGAAATTCTTTATAATAAGATTTATCGCGGTAAATCTGCGGAATATCAGATGAATTACGAGGAGAGCGCCGCAAAATGCGGTCTTGGTGAAATAGGTGTGAGCGGAACGCTTTTAACTGATGATTTCGGTCCTCTTCAAAGATATTGCTTTGTATTAACCGATGCAGAAATTGAGCCAACTCCCGAGTTTACTCCGCATATTTGCGATAACTGTGGTGAATGTATAAAGGCTTGTCCCGGTAAGGCGATAAAAGACAAAAAGAAAGAGCCGTGGCAGTGTGCCGCTTATTATGCAGGGGCGAATATGTCTAAAAATCCGTTTATGTCAAGCCATGCCCTGCCTCACAGAGAGGACAGACTTGAAATTTTAAATGGTGAAAAACAGCTTTCCGCCGAGGATGCAAAGGATGTTATGAATAATATTTCATATTATCCGCCGATTATGCATAGCTATATCTCATCAATTTGCGGAAATGCCTGCGACAGGGCTTGTTATATCCATCTGGAGGAAAAAGGCGTTCTTAATAAAAAGTTTAAAAATAAATTCAGAACAAGAGAAGAATGGAAACTGGATGTGAAATAAATGCCTTATGCCATTGAAAAACTTTATATCGAGCCAACATCTGCCTGTAACTTAAACTGCAGTATGTGTTTTCGTCATAACTGGATTGACGAGAGGTCAGGGTTTATGACCGATGAAACCTTTGAGAATATCTTAAAAGGGGATATTTTGGTTAAATCGGTTATGTTTGGCGGTATGGGTGAGCCTTTGCTTCATAAAAATATATCGCAAATGGTTCGGTGTTTTTCAAAAAATGGTGTAAAAACAGAGCTTTTGACCAATGCAACAATGCTTAATTGTGAAATGTCTAAAATGCTTATAGATGCAGGACTTAATACTCTTTGGGTCTCGGTTGACGGGTTTGACAGAGAGGGCTATGAGAAAATTCATATAGGCTCACGCTTTGACACGATAACCGAAAATCTTAAATATTTTCACAAAATCAAGGGGAACTGCGAAAGCGGAATTACCTATGTTGTTATGAGGGATAACCTTGATGAAGTGAGAAAAATCAATGATTTTGCTGATGACATTGGATTTGACTATATCAATTTGAGCTATGCCGTCCCATCATCCCCTCTTGAAAGTGACGCATCTTGCTATGACACGGGATTTTTGATTGGAAAACAGAGACGGGTGGACTTTGACAAAGCTTATCCGAGAAAGCTCAATAGCTGTCCATTTATTGAAGAAAACAACTGTTTTGTAAAATGGAATGGAGAAGTTGCGCCATGTATGCAGCTTCTCCACAGCTCCTATACATTTTTTTATGAGGAAAAAAGGAAAGTATTGGGGAAATCTTTTGGGAACGTGAATGAAATTTCCCTTGAGAGAATATGGAACAGCGAGGAATATTTAAGTTTTCGTGACAGAGTGATAAATTTTGAATTCCCCGATTGCACTATATGTGACGGCTGTGATGACAGACTGGAAAATAACACGGACTGTATGTATAATGAATTTCCCACCTGCGGAGCTTGTCTTTGGGCACAGGGAATAGGGCGGTGTCCGTAACTTTAAATTTTAGTAGAAAAGTCAGCATTTTGTTGACTTTTTTATTATGCTTTGATATAATGAAAAATATTATAATTGTACTTAAGGAGAGGGTTATTAATGGATTTTAAAAATATTCCTGAAAAATACAGACCGATTCCCTTTTGGAGCTGGAATGAAAAGCTTGAAACGGAAGAAACAAAAAGACAGATAAGAGAAATGCAAGGCGTTGGAATCGGCGGCTTTTTTATGCACGCAAGAGGCGGACTTCAGACCGAATATATGGGTGATGAGTGGTTTGATAATGTCAAAGCGGCGATAGATGAGGCAAAAGCTAATGGAATGTATGCATGGGCTTATGACGAAAATGGCTGGCCAAGCGGTTTTGGCAGCGGAGCGGTAAATGGTCTTGGAGTTGAATATCAGCAGAAATATCTTCGTATCGGTTCGGAAGAGCCGAAAGAAAATGTAATTGGTAAAACCGGTGATTATTGGGCTTATTATGAAGTAAATCCGTTTTATGTTGATACTCTTGATAAAAAAGTTATTGCGGAATTTATAAGAACAACATATATGCCTTATTATGAAAAATATAAGAATGAAATAACGGGATTCTTTACGGACGAGCCACAGATTTCAAGAAACGGTATTCCCTGGAGCTTTGTTTTTGAAGATGAATATAAAAAGCGTTGCGGAAGAAATTTAGTTGAGGATATTGTTGCGCTTTTTTATCCTGTTGACGGATACGAGAAAATAAGAATAGCTTTCTGGAAAATGGTTACGGATTTATTTTCGGATGCCTTTTGCAAGCAGATATATGATTGGTGTGACGAAAGAGGCTTAAAACTCACAGGTCACCTTGTTTGTGAGGAAAATCTTTTGAGTCAGTTATGCTCAAACGGGGCTTGTATGCCTCATTATGAGTATTTTCATATTCCGGGTATGGACTGGCTGGGCAGAAGAATTTTGCCTGAGGAGAGACCGACTCCTTATCAGGTTTCATCAGCCTCGGCTCAGCTTGGAAGAAAGCAAATCCTATCTGAAACCTTTGCGCTTTGCGGCCATAATGTAAGCTTTGATGAGCTTAAAGGGATATATGAGTGGCAAATGGTAAGAGGGATAAACCTTCTCTGTCAGCACCTTGAAGGATATTCTTTAAGGGGACTTCGCAAGCGTGATTATCCGCCGGCTATGTATCTCCAACAGCCATGGTGGAGTGAATATAAAAGGTTTAATGATGCAATGTCAAGACAAGGGATGATTCTTGCAAACGGCGATGCAAAGGTTAATGTATTGCTTATTCATCCCCAGACAACCGCATGGACATTATATGATGATAAAAATGTTGATTCTGTGATAAAATTGCATTATGAATTTATCGAAGTTATAGATAAGCTTGAGAAAAAACATATTGCTTTCCATTTGGGGGATGAAACCTTAATGGAAAGACACGGTAGAGTGGAAAACGGGAAGCTTATAATCGGTGAGTGTGCTTATGATGTTGTTTTAAATCCGTGCGGAAAGTTTTTGCTTGAAAACACGGAAAGACTTCT
Source organism: Oscillospiraceae bacterium (assembly GCA_015068605.1). GTDB lineage: Bacteria > Bacillota > Clostridia > Monoglobales > Monoglobaceae > SIG454. The sequence goes on along the minus strand of SVKF01000001.1, from coordinate 52,295 downwards.
TGAAGAATTTAAAAATCAAGGCGGAACAATAACAGAGGCGGAGGCTCTTCCTGAAAATCCCGTGACGGACAGAGAAGAAATTACATATTTGATGAAGGAATGTGACGGATATAGGGTTCATTTCTTTGCAAACAGCACTATGTTCACAGAGGAAAATCCGCAAAGAATTAAGGCTAAAATCAATGTTTCGGGTAAAAAACTTGACCCATTTACGGGAGAGTTGACGGACTTTAACGGTGAGCATGAGTTTGAGCCCTGGGGAAGTCTTATGATTATTGAGGACGGAAGCGAAAATTCCTCTGAAACAATAAATGAATGCTTTATCAGACTTGGTGACGAACTTGAAGTGGTTGAAAAGGTGCAGAATATGATTACGCTGGATAAATGTGATTATTATTTTGACGGTCAGCTTCAGGAAAAGGATGGATATGTTTTAAATATATGCGAACGGGCGAATGCTTTAAAGAGACCGGTTAAAATTCATCAGGATTACAAGCTTAAGGTTGAGAATGTACCCGAAGAAATTTATCTTGTCTGCGAAACTCCCGAAAAGTTTGAAATCAGTATAAACGGTGAGAAAATCGATAACACGCCGTGCGGATATGCGATTGACTATAATTTTAAGAAAACAGATATTGCAAAATATCTGAAAGAGGGCGAAAATACGGTTTCTTTTGACTGTGATTTTAAGCAATCCGAAGAGGTTTATGAAAATATTGAAAAGGCGAAAGCCTTTGAAAGTGAAAAAAATAAGCTTGTTTATGATATGGAAATCGAGGCAATATATTTCGTTGGCAATTTTGGAGTGAAAACTGACGGAAATTGGGAAAAGCTTGACAGAAAGGCTGTCAGATTTTGCGGTGATTTTTCGATTGTTGCCCAACCGATAAAGATTAATAAATCAAATATTGAACAGCAGGGCTTCCCGTTCTTCTGCGGTGAACTTAAAGTGAGAACCGAGATTGATGTCGTTGGAGAAAATCCCGTGTTGTTGATTGACAGAAAAGGCGTTAATGCTGTAAGAGTGAAGATAAACGGTGTGGAAGATGTTCTCGTTACGGATAACCGAATTCCCCTTGAAAAATTCGGAGTGACGGGAAAAACAGAAATCGAACTGACGCTTATAAATAATTTGAGAAATCTGTTAGGACCGCATCATTTAAGTGAGGGTGAATGTTACCATGTTTGCCCGAGCAGCTTCATTAAGGAAAAATGCGTTTGGGATATGTGTGCAAATGAGGATAAGTGGAATGACGGATATTGCTTCGTTGAAACCGGAATATAAAATATCGATGGAGAGAATATACTGAAAGTGCAATTATGAAAAAAATATCATTTGTATATATAATTCTTGCGGGAATATTATGGGGAACATCCTGTATATTTGTCAACAATCTTGCCCTATACGAAATGAATTCAATACATATTTCTTGCATACGGGGAACAATTGCTTCGTTGACGATGATAATATATGTCTTGCTCTACGACAGAAAATTGTTTAAAGTAAGCATTAAAGAGCTTATGCTTTATTTTGGCGGTGGCATAGGAATGTTTTTTACATCGGCGTGCTATTATGCGTCTATGCAGATGACATCTGTTTCAACTGCAGTTGTTCTTATGTATACGGCTCCCGTATTCGTTATGATTTATTCGGTTTTGTTCTTTGGAGAAAAGCTGAAGAAGCTGAAGGCGGTTTCAATTTTAGCAATGATAATCGGATGTGGGCTTGTTTCCGGAATAATCGGTGGTTTTAAGTTTGACTTTTTTGGGATTGTTTTGGGATTTTGTGCAGGTATTGCGTACAGTACATATAATATTTTTACAAAAATTCAGATGAGAGAAAAATGTCATCCCATTACGGCAAGTATGTACTGCTTTATATTTATGGCGATAATCTCATTATTTGTTGCTAAGCCGACAGAGATTGTCGATGTTGCAATGAAAAGTCCTCGTTCGATTTTATGGATGATAAGCTGTGGTGTGTGCACAAGTGTTTTGCCGTATTTTCTTTATACGGTTGCCCTCAAAAATATTCCGGTAGGAACGGCATCGGCTCTTGCGATAGTCGAGCCTATGTCTGCAACTGTTTTTGGTATGGTTTTATATTCCCAGATGCCGGATATTTACTCAGGATGCGGAATAGTTTTGATTTTAAGTGCGGTTTTTATGCTAAGCAGAGTGAAGGAGTAAGAAATATTATGAAAAATCTGAAAAACAAAAAGTTTTATCTTCTCGATATGGACGGAACAATTTATCTTGACCAAAATTTGTTTGACGGGGTTACGGAATTTCTTGAGCATATAAAACGTAACGGCGGAAAATATATGTTTGTGACAAATAACTCGTCAAAAAGCGTGGATAAGTATATTGAAAAGCTAAAGTCACTTGGAATAAAGGCTTTTCCGGATGATTTTTTAACATCCACAAATGCAACAATAATTGATTTGAAAAAGAGGACTTATAATAAAATTTATACCTTCGGAACGGAGTCCTTTAAAGAGCAATTAAAAGAAGCGAATATCCCCATAACCGATGTTCTTGAAGATGATATTGACTGTCTTTGTATGGGCTTTGATACGGAGCTTACCTTTAAGAAGCTTGAGGATGCCTGCATTTTATTAAACAGAGGTGTTGATTATATAGCGACAAATCCAGACTGGGTGTGCCCGACATGGTATGGCTATGTTCCCGATTGCGGCTCTGTCAGCGAAATGCTTTATAATGCAACAAAAAGGAGACCTCGATTTATTGGAAAGCCCCAGCCTGAAATGATAAATCTTGCGGTGGAGCAATACGGATTTTCAAAAGATGAGACTATTATTTTCGGCGACAGATTATATACTGATATTGCCAGCGGATTTAATGCAGGGGTCACAACTGCGTTTGTATTAAGCGGAGAGGGCACAATGGAGGATGTTGAAAAAAGCGACATTAAGCCTGACTTCATTTTTGAAAACATAAAGGAATATTATGAGTCTGTTATGATTTCGGAATAAAACAGTAAACGGGAGTGGTTTATATGAATTATGTTTTGATTACGGCTCTGGGTGTTGGCGGTGCAACTGTAATCGGTGCATTGATAGGGTTTATATTTAAATCAATGTCCCATAAGTTTTCGGATATTGTTCTGTCCTTTGCGGCAGGAGTTATGCTCTCGGCGGCGGTCTTGGGATTAATATTGCCGTCAATTGAATATGGTGGGAAATTCGGAATTGTTGTTACGGTTTCGGGAATATTTGTAGGGGCTTACTGCCTTAATATTATCGATAAGCTCGTGCCTCATCTTCATAAGCTTGCAGGAAGTGAAACTGAAAAGCATAACAATAAGTCTCTCGGAAAGGTATTGCTTTTTGTTATGGCAATCGCAATTCATAATTTCCCGGAGGGAATTGCGGCAGGAGTCGGATTTGGTTCGGGGAACACATCACAGGCATTTTTAATTGCAGGAGGTATCGCACTTCAGAATATTCCGGAGGGAATGGTTATTATCGTGCCTATGCTCTCGTCAGGGGTTTCGCCCAAAAGGACGCTGATGATTGCAATGCTTACGGGTTTGGTTGAAATTGTCGGAACTTTTATCGGTTATTTTGCGGTAAGTATTTCGTCGGCAATATTGCCGTTTGCTCTTGCCTTTGCAGGGGGAACAATGCTTTATGTTGTAAGCGATGAAATGATTCCGGAAACTCATGCCCACGGCAGCGAAAGAGGTGCAACTTATGCGTTGCTTACGGGATTTTGTCTTATGCTTATAAGTGATTATTTATTAGGATAAAATAAAATTCAAAAAAGTATTGATTTTATTTTATAGGTGTGATATAATAACTCGGTGCGTAAAATTTGAGGCTGTAGCAAAATGATTTCATTTTGCTACAGCCTCGTTAGGGGATGGACGCAAAATAGCGCAGACCCAATAAACCGAATCCCGAAGGCGTACATAGGTACTCCGAGAGGTGAGGTTTATTCAAAACACAAAACACTTTTAAATTCAGAAATTTATGAAGCATATTTTGCCATTTACGCTTTTTAAAATGATTTTTTATTCGCTTTTTGTGTTTTGTGTGGTCGGTGCATTTTGCGTTGGCCCCTTTTATATGATGGGAAATTGCATATTTCCTATCATATAAAAACAAGATTTAATTGCCCATGCAAAATTTATGCCTTTGGCGAAATGAATAGGGGCAAACAAAGCGTAAATGCTTCGACCGCCACCTGCGGCGAGCGGTGTAGCCGCTTTGTTATATGAAATTTTCTTGGAGGGAAAATTATGGGAACATTATTATCAGTTTCAATTGCATTACTTGCAGGTTTAATGATGACAAGAGCATTTAAGCCTTTCAAGCTTCCGTCGGTTACGGCGTATTTAATTGCAGGGGTTCTTATAGGACCTTACTGTATAGGTGCGCTTGGAATCGACGGATTGGGGTTCAGAAACCATGAGGATGTTGAAAAATTAACACTCATATCAAAGGTTGCTCTTGGATTTATTGCATTTTCTATAGGTAATGAATTTAGAAAAGAAGAGCTGAAGAAAACAGGAAAACAAGCAACCATCATAGGAATTTTGCAAGCAATAACTGCAACGGTTATGGTTGACCTTGCGCTTTACGGAGTGTATCTTGCTATGCCGGGAAAAATAACTGTTCCGCAGATTTTGACTCTTGGCGCTATTGCAACAGCAACGGCACCTGCCGCAACACTTATGGTTGTTCGTCAGTATAAGGCTAAAGGAAAGCTTACCAATCTTCTTTTGCCGATAGTTGCGCTTGATGACGCTGTTGGTCTAATTGTTTTTGCGGTATGCTTCGGAATTGCAAAAAGTCTTGTTGTCGGAGCTGTAGATTTAGTTTCTATTATTGTTAACCCCCTTATTGAAATCAGTTTGTCTCTTATTCTTGGAGCGGTTATGGGATGGATACTCACAAAGCTTGAAAAGATGTTTAATTCAAATACAAATCGACTCAATATGTCAATCGCATTTGTGTTTATAACGGTTGCTCTTTCAATGCTTGAGTTCCATATCGGGAAAGTACATATTGCATTTTCATCTTTGCTTGTATGCATGATGATGGGAACGGTTTTCTGCAATATTTGTCCTCTTTCTCACGATATAATGGAGAAAACCGATAAGTGGACATCACCTCTTTTTGCGCTGTTCTTTGTAATTAGCGGTGCTGAGCTTGAGCTTAGTGTCTTTGCGGATTGGGCGATTGTTGTTATTGGTGTGGTTTATATTGTATTCCGTTCAATCGGTAAGTATTTTGGAACATTTGCCAGTGCAAAAATTTCTAAATGTGAGCCGAATATTTGCAAATATCTGGGACTTACGCTTCTTCCCCAGGCAGGAGTTGCTCTCGGAATGTGTACTATTGCAGCGGATCAGCTTCCCGGACAAGGGGCGCTTATCAGGAATATAACCCTCTTTGCGGTTCTTATATATGAGCTTTTCGGTCCTCTTGTAACGAGAGAGGCGCTTAAAGCATCAGGAGATATTCATCCTATGCCTGAAGAGGTTAAAATGCGTCGACAGAATAAACTTGAGATGAGTAAGGGAAAATAATTAAGCGGAAAATTTAACGGGAGGGCATAACAATGATGTATCTGAAATCTGTTGCAGAGCATATAAAGATACTTGGTAAATGGATTGTTATTGCATCTGTTGTTGGTGTGCTCGGCGGTTTTGTTGGCAGTGTTTTTCATCTTTGCGTTGATTATGTAACGGAAATCCGCGGAGAAAATTTGTGGTTGGTGTTTTTGTTGCCGCTTGGGGCGGTTGTTATAACGGCACTATATGACATATTCAAATCGAAAGGTAAATTGGATACGAACCGAGTGATTGATTCGGTGGTGACAGAGGAGAAAGTTCCCCTTGTTATGGCTCCGCTGATTTTTGTCAGCACGATAATAACACACCTTCTTGGCGGCTCTGCAGGCAGAGAGGGAGCAGCCCTCCAGCTTGGAGGAAGTATCGGGTATAACGCAGGGAAAATATTTCGTCTTGACAGACATGATTTGCATCTTATTGTTATGAGCGGAATGAGTGCGGTTTTTTCGGCATTGTTCGGAACACCCGTTGCGGCGGCATTTTTTGCACTTGAAGTTTCAAATGTGGGTGTTTTCCACTATGCAGGTCTTGTGCCGTGTCTTATATCGTCGGTTTCCGCATTTTTGGTTTCAAAATTTTATGGCATTGCCCCTGTGAGGTTTGAAAATGTTTCCGTGGGCGAGCTCACCGGAACGATTTTTGGGAAAGTGATTGTTCTTGCGGTTTTGTGTGCATTAATCAGCATCATATTTTGCGCTTCCATAAAGCAGACGGAAAAAATAAGCAAAAAGCTTTTGCCGAACAGATATTTAAGAGGTTTAATCGGAGGGGCATTGCTCGTTGGTTTGACCGTTTTGGTAAGGTCTTATGACTATAACGGAGCAGGAATGGATATTATTTCAAAAGCCATGAGCGGTGAAGCTCAATATGAGGCGTTTATACTGAAAATGCTTTTCACGGTTATAACCATTGCGGCAGGCTTTAAAGGCGGCGAAATTGTTCCGACTTTCTTTATCGGAGCAACATTTGGATGTGTTATTGGTCCGCTTTTGGGGCTGGAGGCAGGCTTCTCTGCGGCTCTTGGGTTTGTTGCATTATTCTGCGGTGTTGTTAATTGTCCTGCGGCATCTGTTCTGCTTGCGGTTGAGATATTCGGCACAGACGGGATTCTTGCTTATGCGATAGTCTGTGGTATAAGCTATATGATGTCGGGCAGATTTAGTTTATATAACAGCCAGAAATTTGCTTTTTCAAAACTTTATGAAGAATAAAATAATGCGATGGAAAATCCACCGCATTATTTTATTCTATAAGTAATATTCCGTTGATGAAATTTCTGCCGGAATTGTTAAATATCAGCTTTTTCCAGTTCGGCAAAGCTTCTTTCGGCATATTTTGCTCCTTTTTCTTTTTTGTCTTTAATTTTCATTCCCAAATCCTCAAATATTCCGAAGTTAACATTCATAGGCTGGAAATCAGTTATGGAAGGGTTGGAAATATAATTTGAAAGTGCACCCAGTGCCGTTTTGTTAGATAAAACGAGACTGTCCTCAGCGAGAACTTTTTTTGCGGCATTTATCCCTGCAATCATTCCGGAGGCGGCAGACTCTATATATCCCTCAACACCGGTGATTTGTCCGGCGAAAAAGATTTTCGGAAATCTCTTCATTGCGTAAGTGTTATCAAGCAATGTGGGAGAATTGATATAGGTGTTTCTGTGCATAACTCCATATCGGACAAATTCCGCATTTTCAAGTCCACCAATCATACTAAAAACCCGTTTTTGTTCCCCAAATTTAAGGTGAGTCTGAAAACCGACAATATTATAGAGCGTCCCGTCGGAATTATCCTGACGAAGCTGAACAACTGCATAAGGTCTTGAATTGTCGTGAGGATTGGTAAGCCCGACAGGTTTGAGAGGACCAAAACGCATTGTGTCCTCTCCTCGCTTTGCCATAACCTCGATTGGCATACAACCTTCAAAAACATTTGGATTGTCAATTCCTTCGTGAAGCTGTGCAACCTCGGCAGATGCAAGCTCACGGTAAAAATTGAGATATTGTTCCTTATCCATAGGACAGTTTATATAGTCGTCTCCACCTTTTCCGTATCTTGCGGCACGAAATGCCTTTGTCATATCAATGCTTTCATAGGTCACAATTGGAGCGGCGGCATCGAAAAAATGAAGATATTCGCTGCCTGTGAGCCTCTTTATTTCAGTTGTCAAAGCATCCGAGACAAGAGGTCCTGCGGCAATAATTGTATATTCATCTTCGTTTATTTCGCTGACTTCTCCGTGTTTTACTGTGATTAGAGGGTGGTTTTTGATTTTTTCGGTTACCATAGCGGAAAAACCGTCTCTGTCTACCGCCAACGCTCCACCGGCAGGAACTTTTGTTGCGTCAGCACATTCCATAATTAATGAACCGATTTTTCGCATTTCTTCTTTCAAAAGACCAACCGCATTAAAAATTCCATCCGCACGAAGAGAATTACTGCAGACGAGCTCCGCAAAATTTTCGCTTTTATGTGCAGGGCTGAATTTTTTTGGCTTCATCTCCCAAAGTTCAACCTCGATACCCTTTTTTGCAATTTGCCATGCGGCTTCACAGCCTGCAAGACCTGCTCCGATTATTTTAATTTTCATTTTAGGCTCCTTATTTGTAATAAATTATTGGACATTTAACAAATTTTATGTTATTATATAAGAAGTATAACATATAAACAAGATTTTAGCAAGTGGAAAGGTGACATATATGCGTGGCGCAAGAAGAAATTTATCTGAATCAAGACTTTCCCATCCCGGTGGCGGAAAAGTTTATTGTGGTGAATGTGACTTGCTTATCGGGAAAATAGAGATGTATAATTATCGCTATATAAAGATTATTTATGTGTGTAAATGCGGAAATATAGGAGAAGTTGAATTGTTCAGAGGTGACAGACCGTGGCTTCAGTATCCCAAAAGACCGCTTTATAATAAAGATAACAGGTATATGTGCCAAGCCTGTGAAACACCGCTGTTTTATGTAGAGGAAGATAATGTTTACAATTTTACATTTGATGTTATTTGTAAATGTGGAACGGAATATGATGTTAAGTTTAAAAATAAACGGGGAAATTCCGCAAAGGAATTGCTTGTTGGGGAGTAGGTGTCGGATATGAAAGTTCTTACGGTTATACCGCAAATGATAAAAGGGACAGTGGAAATTACGGAAAAGAATGCGGAGCTTGGCGCTTTCTTTATTGTTTGTGGAGCGATTGGAAATGATATAAGATGTGTTTGTGATGATTTTGATTATAGGAATAAATATAAAGAATTTTTTGAAACAGTCGAGAAAATCGGGTGCGAGGTTGAATATTTTGATGATGGCTTCAAGGTAAGAAAATCCGCTAATATGACAGGAAAAATTATAGAGTATGACGATATTTCGGGCAATCTTCCTGCCATTGCGATACTATGTGCGTTTTGTAACGGGGAAAGCAGGATAAAAGGAATTCCAATGTCAGAACGCAAAAATTTAAGCGGAATTGCTTCGGAATTGTCTCATCTTGGGGTGAAATCGGAAATTACCTCTGACGGAATATTGATAAACGGAAATCAGATTTTAAGATGTGACGGCACTTATGTGTGGAATAACCCATATCTTGCAATGGCGCTCGTTGTTGCAGGTTCAAGGTGCGAAGGTGAGCTTCGGATTATGGGGACGGAAGAATTTGAAAGCGATGTATTTAATGAATTTATGAGAATATATGATAAACTTATTAAGGAGAGTGTGAAATGAAAATACTTGTTATAAACGGACCAAATCTTAATTTGCTTGGGATAAGAGAGCCTGATATATATGGAAAACAGACTTTTTCCGACCTTGAAAATCTTATTGAAAATTATGGGGAGGAAAAAAATATAGAGGTTACTTCCCTGCAAAGTAATTCAGAGGGTGAAATTATTGATTATATTCACTATGCCCTTGGAAATTACGACGGAATTGTCATAAATCCCGGTGCGTATACACACTATAGCTATGCAATAGCGGATGCAATTTCGGGAGTCTCAATTCCGACGGTTGAAGTGCATATAAGCGATATAAATAAGAGAGAGGATTTCAGAAAAATCTCTGTTACAAAGGCAAGCTGTATTCATCAAATCAGCGGTCACGGATTTGATGGTTATCTGGAAGCGATAGATTATTTGATTGATTATATTAAGTAGCATAATTTGAAATGATTAAAGGGGTGTAGAGAAATGATTTCATTTTGATACACCCCAATTTATATCATTTGCTTTTTGGCTTAAAGAAAAGGGATATAATCATACCAAAGAAAACGGCGGCGCAAATTCCTGCTGAAGTTGCGGTTACTCCGCCCGTAAAAATGCCGATAAAGCCTTTTTCGTCAACAGCCTTTATAACGCCTTTTGCAAGGGTGTTGCCAAATCCGATTATGGGAACGGTTGCTCCGGCACCGCCAATATTTTCTATATATTTGTATATGCCTAATCCTCCCAAAACTGCACCGAGAATAACATATAAAACAAGAATACGTGCAGGCATAATTTTTGTTTTGTCAATTATAATCTGGGCAATGGCACAAATTAATCCGCCAACCCAAAATGCATTTATATAATCCATATTCAACCTCCGAAGTGTAAATTGTTGCTTATTGAGATGGCGTGTGCCACAGAGGGGATGCTTTCTCCTTGCATGGTTGAGGTCGGACTTAAAAGTGCTCCCGTTGCCATAAAAAGAACATTGTTTAATTTCTGCTCTTTCATAAGACTTAAAACATAGCCGGTCAAAGTCACAGCGCCACATCCGCAACCGCTTCCTCCGGCGTGAGTATCCTGAGTATCTGCGTCAAAAATAAGACAGCCGCAATCATCATAATTATCCCTTAAATCAATTTTTTCGTGCATCATAAGGTCAATCAGTATTTCTTTCCCCAAAGTTCCCAAATCGCCGGTTAAAATTAAGTCATAGTCATTAGGCTCAAAACCCGTATCGCTAAAATGAGCCTTAAGAGTGTCGGCGGCGGCAGGAGCCATAGCAGCCCCCATATTGTTCGCATCTTTTATTCCCATATCTATTATTTTGCCGGTTGTTATGTGTGTCACATAAGGCCCATTCCCGTTTTTTGAAAGAACGACTGAGCCGGAGCCTGTGACGGTCCATTGTGCGGTTGGTGTTCTTTGCCCACCGTATTCAAGGGGTTGTCTGTATTGCCTTTCAGCGGTGCAAAAATGGCTTGATGTAACAGCGCAAATATTTTTCGCAAAATCTCCGTCAAGAAGCATAGAACCAAGAGAAATTGTTTCTGCCATGGTGGAACAAGCACCGTATATGCCGAAAAATGGGATTGATAAGTCACGCAGAGCAAAGCTTGAGCTTATGCACTGATTTAATAAATCTCCGGCGAGAACATAATCTATGTCATCGGGAGTTAAGCTTGCTTTTTGTATTGCGTGAGATAAGGCTTCGTTTTGCATCTTGCTTTCAGCTTTTTCCCATGAGCTCTCTCCCCAGGTTGCATCAGACATAATTGTGTCAAAATATTGAGAAAGAGGGCCTTCGCCTTCTTTTTTGCCGACAATGTTTGCAGAAGAAATTATTGAAATTGGTTGCGTAAGTTTAACGGTTTGTTTTCCTATTCTTTTATTCATACATCCTCCTAAAAGAGTTTAATAATATAATAGATTATTCCGATAAAAACGGACGTTGAGATGCCGTAGACAAGAACAGGACCTGCAATAACGAACATCTTTGCGGCAAGACCCAAAATCATTCCCTCACGACGAAACTCCATTGCGGGAGACACGATAGAATTTGCAAAGCCGGTTATGGGGACGATTGTTCCTGCTCCTGCATATTTGGCAATTTTTTTATAAAGGTCAAGCCCCGTGAAGAAAGAGCCTAAAAAAATCATTGTAACGGAAACTGCACTTTTGGAGATTTCTTCATCTAAACCTAAATTTTTAGTGTATAAATTCAAGAAAAATTGACCTATGCAGCAAAGTAATCCGCCCACAATAAATGCGGAAATTGTGTCGCGGACGATAGGGCTTTTTTGTGATTTTCTTTCAACATAATCTGAATATTCTTTTTTACTGTAGCTCAAACAAATTCCTCCTTCAGAAATTTGCTTTAGTTTATGCAAAAATATGAAAAAAATACAGTGCCTCATTTGAAGCACTGTATTTGAAATTTTAATTTATATAGTGAATTCTGTTTATGGAAATTGGTGAAAGCGTGTTCATATCCCACCACATCAGCTTAATGTATTTGCCTTCATCGCTTTCAAAATTAACCGTAGCGGTTGAATTTAAGTCCTCAATATTGCAGTCCGAAAGAGTAAGAATTTTGGATTCCATAACTGTATCGTTTTCATCGTAAAGCGTTGCTATTATTTTACCCGGAATATTGGAATAATCAAGATATTTTCTCAGAATTGATACATCCAATGTGTTTGTGTCTGAAACGGTATAGCCTATACGATTTTCAAGAGATGTAAAATATTCATCGCATTCATCTTTTGGGGCTTTTGCAACCCCGAAAAATAAGAGATAGTCATTTATCATTGAACCGAAAATATATCCGTCACCATTTTCGTAAGTCACTATTGGGTTTTCGTTGCCTCCGTCTACATCCATTTCTATAATTTGAGTTGGAGTATTGTAATAAAGTTTTCCGTTATAGTATGAAACATCAGAATAAACATCGGCATAAAATTGATTCGAGTCCCATGCATACCAGTACTTTTTTGTTTCGGTCTTTAATACTTGTGTGTCGTGTGTATCAAGATCATGAGAAAGAATTTCAAAATAATAATACGGGAAGTTACCGGATGAGGATTTTAACCCTGTATGGTAATATGCCTTGCCTTCACCGTCAAGGGCAATTGCACCCTTGATGTTACGCCAAAAATGGTCATCAAGAGATGTATCGTCACAAGTATGATTTGCAACCCAATCGTAATGTTTGTTTTCATCGGAGCCCATTAATTCGTCACTTGCAAGGAAATGCTTGTGGTCAACGTATGCGTAACCGTCCGGCACAGGGTCGTCCCAGGTTGAGTCAACATGATACCAGTTATCGTCAATCTTAAATATGTTCCACATATGATTCATAGCTGTGCTCTCCACAAAATCTGTATCAACTCCAAGCTGTTTCATTATGTGGTAATAAGCCATGGAATAGGATTGACAAACACCTACCTTGTCAACAATAATCCCGTCAGCACGATATGATGAATCCCGATATACGGTGTTTCCTTCTTCGTCGGTAAAAGGCTGAGTGTCATATTCACAGTGCAAATCAAGATAATCATGAACAATCAAAGCTCTTTCGATTTCACCCATATTCGGAGAAACTAAGGAGGTTATTTTGTTAACCTCTGCATCAAATTGCTTTTTTCGAGCGGCATATTCCGATGGAGTATAAGCAAAATCAAAGAGGAATTTTGCGATGGTGTTGGTAGAGGAAGAATAAGAGTATCTGCAACTGTTATTTATATAGAATAATTCAGGATTATATAAGAAAACAGATGTAAATAAAGCTTTGGTAAGGTCAACGGGAATATCGTATTCGGAAATATCAACATAGTTGTTAAAATTTTTCAGTTCCTTCAAGATATACTGTCTTGCGTTTTCGAATCGAGCCTCTAAAGTATTATCGCTTGAAAATAAAGATATTTCAAACATCTGATTTAAGTATACAACATCCTCAAAGCTGACACAGCATTCATCATAAAGAAGATCATCCTCTGATGCAAACAATGAAATAGGAGTCATAAATGTAATAAGAGCAAGAATAAGTGAAATGATTTTTTTCATGACAAAACCCCTCCTAATTTTTGCGAAATATTTTTCCGTAAATGTTAAATAAAATAAATACAACCAAATTTGAAATAACAACAGTTGCTCCGGCAGGCGAATCAATCATAAAAGAAGTGAATATACCGATTATGAATGCGATAACCGAAACAATCGCCGAAACGAGCACAACAGAACCGAAGCTTTTGCATATACGCAATGCGGAAAGGGCAGGGAAAATAATTAAGCTTGAAATAAGCATTGCCCCCATCATTCGCATTCCCACAACAATCGTGACAGCGGTCAAAACTGCTATGAGTGAGTTGAAAAGAGTTGTATTTGTGCCCGTAGCTTTAGCAAATGGCTCGTCAAAGGTGATTGCAAAAATTCTGTTGTAAAAAAGAAGATAAAGTATCAAAACCATCAAGGTTGAAATGATGCTTAAAATCACATCCGATGAAGTCATAACAAGAATGCTTCCGAACATATAGCTTGAAATATCTGTTGTCATACCCTGGGTCATAGATACAATCATAACACCGATTGCAACAGAAGATGTTGAAATGAGAGCGATTGCACTGTCTCCGCCAATCTTACTTTTCACGCTGACTGAAAGGAGGAGAAATGCGGCAATTATAACAACGGGCAAGGCGATATAAAGAGGAGAAAAGTTAAATGCAAGGGCGACAGCCATTGCACCGAAGCCCACATGGGATAATCCGTCCCCAATCATTGAGTATCGCTTTAAAACAAGAGAAACACCTAAAAGTGCACAGCAAAGAGAGACAAGAATACCCACGATTAAGGCGTTCCTTAAAAAAGAATATGATAAAAATGCACTTATAGCTTCAATCATTTATCTGTCCTCCCTAAAAAACGTTCCCCAAAAGGGCTTTTGATGTAGTCCTCCGTTGAGCCAAAAAAGTATGAGCAATCATCGCAAAGATGAAGTATCTTATTTGCTTCACGGACAGCCTCTGATATAGAGTGCGAAACCATAATAATTGTTATTTTATGTATATGGTTAAGCTTATGCATTATTGTATAAAAGTCGGAAACCACAAGAGGGTCGAGTCCGCTCAGCGGTTCATCGAGAAGCAGAAGTCGCTTTGTGCTGCACATTGCCCGGGCTAAAAGGACTCTTTGCTGTTGACCGCCCGATAATGTGCGATAGCTCTTGTTTTTAATTTCATATATTCCGAACAGCTTAAGCATTTTATCGGCAGTTTGCTTATGCTTTTTGCTGTAAAAAATACTAAAGCCCAAATCGTTGAGAAATCCCGACAAAACAACCTCAAAAACAGTTGCGGGGAAATCTCTTTGTATCGAGGTTTGTTGAGGAAGATAACCAATATGGTCAAATAGGCTTTTCTCGGTTATAATGTGCCCCTTGTCGGGAACTTCAAGCCCTAAAAGACATTTTATAAGGGTGCTTTTTCCGGAGCCGTTTTCGCCCACAATACATAAATAGTCTCCCTCCTCAACCGTAAAGGAAAGGTCTTTTAAAACGGAGGTTTTGTTAAAAGAAATGCTTAAATTTTCACATTGAATGATGCTCATAGGTAAACCGCCTCCTTTAAAGTCTTATAGTTTTGTTTCATCAAGTCAAGATAGGTAACCCCATCGTCAAGCTGTTGCTTTGTGATATTATGACAGGAATGAAGCTCTTTCAATTCCGCTCCGGTATCCTCGGAAACAGCCGTTGCAACGGTTTTGTTTGAAAACTCCAAATGAAAAATCAACGGGATTTTTTCATTATTCACAGTGTCGATAAGCTCGGCAATGATTTTCGGTGTTGGCTCGGCATCTTCCGAACACGAGTGATATGCGGAATAATGCTTCAAACCATAATCATTGACAAAATAGGTAAACGGAAATCTGTCGGCAACAACAATAGTGTTTCGTTTTGCGTTTTTGAACATTTCTTCAAAATCTTTGTCAAGACGATTGATTTTATTTATATAGGTTTCTGCATTGCTGTGATAATACTTTGCGTTCTTTGAATCAACAGCAGAAATATGTTCGGATAATCCGCTGATTATTTTAACTGAATTTTTAAGAGATGTCCAGATGTGTTCATCGATTTTATGAGAATGTGAATCGGTATGTTCGTGTTCCTCTTCGTGATGAATTTCAACAAAATCCATCATTTTAACAGCTTGTGGTTTTTTGTCGAGAGAGGAAAGAATATCCTCAATCCATACATCGTTTTCACCACCGGTATATATAAATAAGTCACATTCCGAAATGCGGATAACATCCTTTGCGGTCGGCTCATAGGTGTGACTTTCTCCGCCGGGCGGCAATAAAAGTGTTACAGTTCCCTTGTCTCCAACGATATTTTTAGCAAAGTCATAAGCGGGGAAATTTACCGCAACAATTGAAAATCCTTCGTCAGTGGGAGAACTGCAGGAGGAAAAGAATGCTAAACAGATTGAGATAAAAAATAAAAATGATAATATTCTTTTCAATATCGTGACCTCCATACATAAATATACATTATAATTCTATCACTTAAACCTTATTTTGTCAAGGAATGATAAGTTATTTTACACCAAAAACATATTATGACATATTATGTAAAAGGATATAATTTTCGGGATGGTGGAATATATGAAAAAACTTTGTTTTATAGGTGGGGATATGCGTCAGATAAGAGTTGTAAACAATCTGTCTGAAATATTTCCTGTCATTAAAGTATATGGATTTTCGGCGGATAAAAAACAATTTTCCGAAAATGTGGAAATTTATGAAGATATTAAGGATGCCATAATTGATTCGGATGTAGTTATTTGTCCGCTCCCTTATTCGACAGATGGTGAAACAATTAATGCTCCGTTTTTTGATAAACCGATTTATATTGAAGATTTGCTGAAAGTAATTAAGAAAAATGAGCTGCTTCTCGTTGGCAAAAAAGACAGTAAATTGGAAAAGCTTACGGAATTTTATAAGGTTCGATGTATAGATTATCTTGAGAGGGAAGAGCTTGCGGTTTTAAACGCTGTGCCCACAGCTGAAGGGGCGATAGAAACGGCGATGAGAGAAACGCCGTTTACCTTAAACGGAAGCAAAGTTCTTATTCTCGGAAACGGAAGAATTGGAAAAGTCCTTGCTAAAATGCTTTGCGGAATTGGTGCTGACGTAACAGCTTGTGTCAGAAAATATAAGGATGCGGCATATTGCAGAGCAATGGGGTACGGGAGAATTTTCTTTAGTGAGTTAAGTGAGAAAATATGCGAATATAATGTGATTTTTAACACAGTCCCGACAATGGTGATTGATGAGAGTGAAATAAAAAAGATAAAATCCGATGCTGTGATTATTGACCTTGCATCAAAACCCGGCGGTGTGAATTTTAAAATTACGGAAAAATATAAAGTGAAAACAATATGGGCGTTGTCCCTTCCGGGAAAGGCTGCTCCCGATACAGCAGGCGATTTTATTGCGGAAACTATTATAAATATTATAAGAGAATTGGAGGTGTGAAGGATTATGGAAAGAAAAAGTATTGGCTTTGCATTAACAGGCTCGTTTTGCACATTTGGTAAAATTTTTCCGGTAATCGAACAAATGAGTGTGGAATATGATATAACCCCCATTATGTCTGAAATAAGCGCAAACACCGACACACGGTTCGGGAGAAGCAGTGAGCATAAATTAAGACTTGAGAATATAACGGGCAAGGCTGTTTTGGAAACTGCAAAAGAAGTTGAGCCCATTGGTCCGAAAAAATTGCTGGATGCTCTTATTGTTGCTCCGTGTACAGGAAACAGCATAGCCAAAATCGCAAACGGAATAGCGGACACATCTGTTACTCTTGCAGTTAAGTCCCATTTGCGGAATAAACGACCGGTAGTTATTGCGGTATCGACAAATGACGGACTTGGCAATAACGCAAAAAATATAGGACTCCTTCTGAATATGAAAAATATATATCTTGTTCCCTTTGGTCAGGACGATTGCAAGGAAAAACAAAATTCGCTGATTTCGGATATGTCACGAATAGACGAAACGCTGAAATATGCGTTAGAAGGAAAGCAAATCCAGCCCGTTTTGATATAGCTTTATGATTTGCGGAATTTTGACGGAGTTATTCCTTTTATGGATTTAAAGGTCTTAATGAAATAACTCAAATCGTTAAAACCGCAGGAAAACGCAATATCGGTAACACTATCGTCGCTATTGAGAAGTTTTCGGGCGGCTCGTTCAATTCTGTAGCTGTTAAGATATTCAATCGGCGTTTTTGTTGTCATTTTCCGAAATTGAGAACAAAAGTATTTTGCCGACATTCCGGCATTGTCTGCCATATCATCAAGGGTTATTTGCCTGTGGAAGTTTGTCCTCATATAGGATAAAACATTTTTTAGTCTGGCGATACTTTTGTCTGCGGAAATGGTTGTTTCTACTGATGAAGAAGAGTAGAGGTGGTTGTCGATAATGACACCGAAAAGCTGATATATAGCTCCGATAACGTTAAATTTATAGCCGGAGGATTTCCTTCCCATAGCATCAAATAATCGATTTGTTGCAATGAAAAGGTCACTCTCCGGAGCGGATATAAATTCATTTATCATATAATCATGATTTAAAAGGCTGTCAATGAAAAAGTGACAGCCCATTTCATTGGTGCGAAGCATATCAAGGTGTAAAACAATGCACTCATATATGCAGTTATCGTCAGGAGTTGCACCATGAACAATTTCGGGGTTGACAAATAATATGTCCCCTTTACGGGCGGTATATTTATTGTTTGAAAGACGAACAACGATTTCTCCCGATAATATTCTGATTATTTCAAGCTCAGTATGCCAGTGCGATGTCATCTCATATCTTGGATGATTTTTTTCAAGGTGGTAAAGTTCTATGGGAAAATCAAAAGTCCCTCTCTGTTTTAATTCATTATATATCATATTTTCCTCCGCAAAACATACAAAAATTATATTTTGAATTTGTATTATCACACAATTAGTGTAAAAATCTGAAAATTATTATACTTTTTTATATTATAACACAAGAAAAAGCCATATTGCAAGTATATAATTAAAATAAAGTATTTTGATTACAATTTACGAGGAGGAAAAATATATGGCAAAAAGCAGACTTATAGGGGAATATCCTGTGATAGGTATTCGTCCCACGATTGACGGAAGAAGAGGACCGCTTAAGGTTAGAGAATCTTTAGAGGACCAGACAATGAATATGGCGAAGGCGGCGGCAAAGCTGTTTGAGGAAAACCTTAAATATTCAAACGGTGAGCCTGTGAAAGTCGTGATTGCGGACACAACGATTGGAAGAGTTGCTGAAACTGCGGCGTGTGCTGAAAAATTTAAGAAAGAGGGCGTTGATATTACCCTGACGGTTACACCTTGCTGGTGTTACGGCTCTGAAACCATGGATATGGACCCAATGACAATTAAAGGTGTTTGGGGATTTAACGGAACGGAGCGTCCCGGTGCTGTTTATCTTGCGGCAGTTCTTGCTTCCCATGCACAAAAGGGACTTCCTGCGTTTGGTATTTACGGACACGATGTTCAGGACGCAACAGATACCTCAATCCCTGAAGATGTAAAGGAAAAGCTTTTAAGATTTGGCCGTGCCGCTGTTGCTGCTGCAACAATGAGAGGGAAATCATATCTTCAGATTGGCTCTGTATGTATGGGTATCGGAGGTTCAATTATTGACACAGCCTTTATCGAGGAATATCTGGGTATGAGAGTTGAATCTGTTGATGAGGTTGAAATCATCAGACGAATGACAGAAGAAATTTATGACAAAAATGAGTTTGAAAAGGCTCTTAAATGGGCTAAAGAAAAGTGTAATATTGGGTTTGATAAAAATCCTGAAGAAATGCAGCAAACAGACAAGGAAAAGGAAGAGCAGT
This sequence comes from Oscillospiraceae bacterium, assembly GCA_015068605.1. GTDB lineage: Bacteria > Bacillota > Clostridia > Monoglobales > Monoglobaceae > SIG454. The sequence goes on along the minus strand of SVKF01000001.1, from coordinate 33,068 downwards.
TTGAGTTTGTTGTTAAGATGATGTGCATCATTAAAGACCTCATGAACGGAAATCCTAATCTTCCGGACGGATGCGAAGAAGAAATGGTTGGACATAATGCTATTGCGGCAGGGTTCCAGGGTCAGAGACAATGGACTGATTTTTATCCTAACTGTGATTTCCCTGAGGCGATGCTTAACACTTCCTTTGATTGGAACGGGGCAAGAGAACCATATATTCTTGCAACTGAAAATGATGTTTTAAATGGAATCGGCATGCTTTTCGGTAAGCTCTTAACAAACAGAGCGCAGATGTTTGCGGATGTTAGAACATATTGGAGCGAAGAGGCGGTTAAAAAAGCAACCGGGTATGAAATCGAAGGAAAGGCTAAAGAGGCAGACGGTTTTATCCACCTTATCAATTCGGGAGCTTGTTGTCTTGATGCTTGCGGTGAAGTTAAGGATGAGAACGGAAACGGTGTGATGAAACCGTGGTATGAAGTGACTCAGGAAGACCGGGATAAGATTATGGCGGCAACTACCTGGAATATGGCAGATTTAGGATATTTCAGAGGTGGCGGATATTCTTCAAGATTTTTAACAAGAAGCGAAATGCCTGCGACAATGATAAGACTTAACCTTGTTAAAGGATTAGGCCCGGTTCTTCAAATTGCGGAAGGCTGGACAATCAATCTTCCTGATGAAGTTTCAGATGTTTTATGGAAGAGAACGGACTATACTTGGCCATGCACTTGGTTTGCTCCGAGATGCACAGGCGAGGGTGCGTTTAAGACGGCTTATGATGTGATGAATAACTGGGGTGCAAATCACGGTGCAATCAGTTACGGGCATATCGGCGCAGACCTTATCACACTTTGTTCGATGCTTCGTATTCCGGTTTGTATGCATAATGTTCCCGAAGAGAAGATTATGAGACCTGCTTCGTGGAATGCCTTTGGAATGGATAAGGAAGGGCAGGATTACAGAGCGTGTCAGGCTTATGGTCCGTTATATAAAAATATAAGATAAAGTTTAAAACCAAGGCGGTGTTTAAAAAGTTTCTTTGACTTTTTAAACACCGCCTGATCTGTGCAGAATTATTTTATCGGATTTATAGATAAAAAACTTGAATTTGAATTAATCATATGTTATAATTATACATATTTTTACATTGAGGAGAATGTTGGAAATGATAGATAAAGCGAAATGGATTAAATCCCCTGAAAACAGAGAAGAAGCTTGTTATGATTTCTTCAAATCGTTTAAGATTGATAAGAAGGTTAAGTCTGCTGTATTAAACATAACGGCAATGGGAATGTACAGAGCGTTCATAAACGGGGACAGAGTTGGCGATGAAATTTTTACGCCGTATTTTACGGAGTATAACAAGAGACTGCAGTTTCAGAGCTATGATGTAACGGAAATGATTGATGAAAACACAGAATTAAGCGTTATATGTGCCGAAGGCTGGGCGGTTGGGTATATGCGAGCCGGTGAAAATCAAAGAAATCATTATGCTGATAATATAAGTCTTAAATTCTCTCTTGATATAGTTTATGAAGATGACACAACGGAAAATATTGTTTCTGACGAAAATGTCAAAGTCAGAAGCTCATATATAGTAAGCTCGTCAATTTATCACGGGGAGACTGTTGATAAAAGCGTGGAAATTTGTGAGCTTGGTAATGCTCTTGTTGACGAAAATGTTGAAGCTGTGATAATTCCGCAACAGGGAGAAAAGGTTAAGGAGCAGGAGGTTATTAAGCCTGTTTGTCTTATAGAAACGCCCCTTGGAGAAAAAGTAATTGATTTTGGGCAGAACCTTGCCGGATATGTTGAGGTTAAAGCTTGCGGAAACGCAGGAGATGTTGTTGAAATATCTCATGCAGAGATTCTTGACAAAGAAGGAAATTTCTATACGGCAAATCTTCGGACGGCAAAACAGAAAACCAAATATACTCTGTCGGGAAACGGAGTTGAGGTGTTTAAACCCACATTCAGCTGGCAGGGATTCAGATACATAAGAATTGATAAGTATCCGGGGAATGAAATCAATCTTGATAATTTCAGAGCGATAGTTGTTCATTCGGATATGAAACGAACAGGGGATTTTGTTTGCGGCAATCCTAAAATTAATCAGCTCTATCATAATGTTATATGGGGGCAGAAGAGCAATTTTATAGATATTCCCACAGATTGTCCGCAGAGAGATGAAAGACACGGCTGGACAGGTGATGCGCAGGTTTTTGTCAGAACAGCGGCGATAAACTTTGATGTTGAAAAGTTCTTTGAAAAATGGCTTTCAGACCTTGCGGCAGTACAGTTTGAGGACGGTGGGGTTACCTGGCTTGCGCCCAACTATAAAAACAGATACCTCCAGGATGTATCCTCCGGGTGGGGGGACGCGGCAACTATTTGTCCCTGGGAAATTTATCTTGCTTACGGAAATAAAAAAATACTTGAAAACCGGTTTGAAAGTATGAAGAAGTGGGTTGACTATATTCATAATTTTGGTGAGGAAGAGTATTTATGGCTTGGCGGTAAGCAGTTCGGGGACTGGCTTGCTCTTGACAATGAGGATGGCTCGTATAAAGGCGCAACTCCTTACGATTATATCTCGTCGGCATATTTCGCATATAGCACATCCTTGTTGGTTAAAGCCGGAAATGTGTTAGGTTATGATGTTGCGGAATATGAAGAGCTTTATAAAAATATAGTTAAAGCATTTAAGGAAAGATTTATAAGTGATGGGCTGCCTGTTTCAAACACACAAACGGCTTATGCCATTGCGTTATACTTTGATTTATGTACAGATAAAAAGAAAACTGCAGATGGACTTGCAAGATTGGTCAGAGAAAACGGGAATAAACTCACAACCGGCTTTGTTGGAACTCCGTATCTTCTCCACGCCTTATCTGAAAACGGATATGCGGATGTTGCTTTTGATTTACTTTTGCAGGAAGAATATCCGTCCTGGCTGTATTCTGTAAATCGCGGAGCAACAACAATCTGGGAGCATTGGGACGGCGTTAAGGAAGACGGAACTTTCTGGAGCACGGATATGAATTCATATAATCACTATGCATACGGTTCGGTTTATGACTGGATTTTCGGTTGTGCGGCAGGAATTAAGATTTTCCCCGACGGAGCAGGGTATAAACATATTTCCGTTAAACCTAATATTGATAAAAGACTTGGATTTTTGAAGGCTGAAATTAAGACGAGACAAGGGGAATTATCAAGCTACTGGTATTATAAAGGTGACGAAGTATACTTTGAGTTTGTTATACCAAATGGAACTGTTGCAAAAATAACACTTCCTGACGGCAGAATTGAAACTGTGACCGGCGGAAAATATATCTACGGGATTTAATAGATTAATTTAAAGAAAACATATATAATGTAAGTTGTTGATATAAACAGGCGGTGTTTAAAAAGTCAAAAGACTTTTTAAACACCGCCTTGGTTTTAAGGGAATACGGAGTTTTTTAACATTCTCTATGGGCAATAAAAAAACTTGATGAAATCTCATCAAGTTTCATATCAACTAAGCAATTTTGTTAAGCATTGCAGCATACTGACTCTTTCTGCGAGCAGCTGTATTCTTATGAAGAATACCCTTTGCAACAGCCTGGTCTGTTTTCTTAACAACAAAAGAATATGCAACAGAGGCAGATTCTTTGCCCTCGTTAAGAGCAGCCTCAAACTTCTTTATAGCAGTCTTAAGCTGAGATTTAATCATCTGATTCTGAAGTGTCTTAGTTTTAATAACTTTAACTCTCTTTTTTGCTGATTTGATATTAGGCATAATATCACCTCCGTTATATAAATTTGATATTTTTCCACATCAGTATTTCCTATTCTAACATAAACTTTAGAAAAATGCAAGAGTTTTTTAAAAAAAATTTAAAAAAATTTATTTTATTGAATTTAAGCTGATTTTAATTGACAAAATATGCAAAAAGATATATTATATGTTAGATGTATAAAACAATATTTCGGAAGGTGGAAAAATGAAAGAACTTTTAAAATTATTCTGGGCTTTCTTTAAGATTGGATTATTCACTTTCGGAGGAGGATATGCGATGCTTCCTTTGATTCAGAAGGAGGTTGTTGAAAAAGAAAAGTGGGCAACAGAAGAAGATGTTATGAACTATTTTGCGGTGGGACAATGCTCTCCCGGAGTTATTGCCGTGAACACTGCCACATTTGTCGGTCATAAGATAAAGAAAACTATGGGTGGGATTTTTGCAACCCTCGGGGTAATCACTCCGTCTGTGATTATAATTACGATTATAGCCATGTTCCTGCGGCAGTTTGCGGATGTGGAAGCGGTTGAAAATGCATTTAACGGTATCAAGATTGCTGTTGCCGTGTTGATTTTGAATGCCGTGATAAAGTTCTGGAAATCGGGTATAAAAAATGTAACGGGAGTTATCATATTTGCCGTAACTGTTGCGCTATCCTTATTTTTTGATTTATCTTCGGTTTATATAGTGATAGGTGCGGTTGCAACGGGGATTATAATGGGTATCTGCAGAGAGAAGGTGCGCAGATGAATTGGATTTTGGTTTTTGTTGAGTTTTTTAAGACCGGTCTTTTTGCCGTTGGCGGCGGACTTGCAACACTTCCGTTTTTATACGATATTGCCGATAAATATAAATGGTTCACCGGAGAGGATTTATCAAAAATGATTGCGGTTTCGGAATCGACGCCGGGACCTATCGGTATTAATTGTGCAACATACGCAGGAGTTACGGCTCTTGGCAGTATCTGGGGCGGAATTGTGTCAACAATCGCACTTGTTTTGCCGTCTTTGATTGTAATTCTTATTATTGCAAAAATTCTTGACAAATTTCAGAATAACAGATTTATAAATTATGCCTTTGACGGGATAAGACCTGCGGTAACGGCTATGATAGCTGTTGCGTTTACAGACGTGTTCAAAACGGAGATTTTGAATATTGGAAATAATGTGAATTTTAAAATAACGGAGCTTGTCAATCTGCCGGCTTTAATTCTGTTTGCAGTTTTATTTGTTTTGATGAGAAAGTTTAAAAAAATCCATCCGATTGTTTTTATTGCTCTTTCCGCAGTAGTGGGAATTATATTTAAATTTTAAAAAATAACTGTAAAGACTTGCAAAATTTAGAAAAACGTAGTATAATTATTAAGTTATATTATTTTGTTTATTTAATTTATGGAGGTATCATATAATGAGTAACTTTTTAGACACAATTAAAACCCGTGCAAAAGCTGATAAGAAAACAATCATTTTGCCGGAATCAATGGACAGAAGAACTTTTGAAGCTGCCGAAACTGTTCTTAAGGAGGATATAGCAAATATTATTATCCTTGGAACTCCCGAGGAGGTTGAAGCGAACAGTAAAGGTCTCGATATTTCAAAAGCGACTATCATAAATCCATATACATACGAAAAAACAGAAGAATATCTTAATCTTTTCGTTGAACTCAGAAAATCAAAGGGGCTTACATACGAAGAAGCAAAGGCAACAGCCCTTGGGGATTATATGTACTATGCGTGTCTTATGGTTAAAGCCGGAGATGCTGACGGTGTTGTGTCCGGGGCTTGTCATTCAACTGCAAACACATTAAGACCAAGTCTTCAGATTATCAAGACAAAACCGGGAATTAAGCTTGTTTCAGCTTTCTTTGTTATGGTTGTTCCTGATTGTGAGTTTGGCTCAAACGGTACATTTATTTTTGCAGACAGCGGTCTTGAACAAAATCCTGACCCTGAAAAGCTTGCGGCGATTGCGGCTTGTTCAGCTGAGTCTTTTGAACTTTTAGCTCAGGATACAGCCTATGTTGCAATGCTTTCTCATTCAACAAAGGGAAGCGCAAAGCACGCTGATGTTGATAAGGTTGTTGAAGCAACAAGAATTTGCAAAGAAATGAATCCGGGACTCAATGTTGACGGTGAATTACAGCTTGATGCTGCAATAGTTCCGAGTGTTGGGGAATCAAAAGCTCCGGGCAGCTCTGTTGCAGGACGCGCCAATGTTCTTGTATTCCCTGACCTTGATGCAGGAAATATAGGCTATAAGCTTGTTCAGAGACTTGCAAAGGCTGAAGCATACGGACCTATAACACAGGGTATTGCAATGCCTATCAATGACCTTTCAAGAGGTTGCAGTGCAGATGATATTGTTGGGGTTGTTGCGATAACAGCTGTTCAGGCTCAGGCAATGAATAAGTAATTATATGATTATATGTAAGGAGAGTTTATTATGAAAATTTTGGTTATAAATGCAGGAAGCTCATCTCTTAAGTATCAGCTTATTGATATGGATAAAAGTGAGGTTATGGCAAAGGGTCTTTGCGAGAGAATAGGAATTGGTGAATCTAAGCTTAATCACACACCAAACGGCTGTGATAAAGTAGTTATCGAAAAGGATATGAAAGACCATGCAGATGCCATTAAGATGGTGCTTGATGCTCTTACTGATGCAAATCACGGTGTAATTTCGAGTATGGACGAAATCTCTGCTGTTGGACACAGAGTTGTTCATGGCGGAGAAAAATTCAATAAGTCTGCAATCATTGATTCAGAGGTTAAAGCTGCTCTTGAAGAGTGTATTCCGCTTGCACCTCTTCACAATCCGGCAAACATTATTGGTATAGAAGCTTGCGAAAAAGCAATGCCGGGTGTTCCGCAGGTTGGCGTTTTTGACACAGCCTTCCACCAGACTATGCCGAAAGAAGCATATATGTATGGTATACCTTACGATATGTATGAAAAGCATAAAATAAGAAGATATGGTTTCCACGGAACATCTCATAAGTTTGTTTCCCAGCAGGCAGCATTAATGCTTAATAAACCGGCGGAAGAACTTAAGATTATTACTTTTCATCTTGGAAACGGCTCAAGTATAACAGCTGTTGACGGCGGAAAATCAATCGACACTTCAATGGGATTTACCCCTCTTGCAGGTGTTGTTATGGGAACTCGTTGCGGTGATATTGACCCGGCTATTGTTAAGTTTATTGCAGATGCGGAAGATGTTGACCTTAAAGAGGTTGATAACATTTTGAATAAGAAATCCGGTGTGGATGGTATTTCCGGAGTAAGCAGTGATTTCCGTGACCTTGAGGCTGCTGCAAAGGACGGAAACGAAAAGGCTCAGCTTGCTCTTGATATGTTTGTTTACAGTGTTCGTAAGTTCCTTGGACAGTACATTGTCGCAATGGGCGGCGTTGATGCGATTGTTTTCACAGCAGGAATTGGTGAAAATACTGTTATGATAAGAGATATGATTCTTAAAAATACCGAATTCCTCGGAATTGAAATGGATAAAGCAAAGAACGAAAAGGCAATCAGAGGGGCGCAGATGGATATTGCGACAGATGCATCCAAAGTCAGAGTTCTTGTTATTCCTACAAACGAAGAGCTTATGATTGCGAAAGAAACACAGGAATTGCTCAAATAAAAATTCATTTTCAAACAGACGAACAGAAGATGTGTTCGTCTGTTTGACTAATAGAGGGTAGTATGGATAGTTTTTATAAAAAAAATAACTACATAAATATGTCTGACGAGGAATTGGTGGAATTATCGGCCACGGGTGATAAAAATGCAACGGAGTTTTTGTTGGCTAAATATAAAAATTTCGTCAAATCGGTTGTCAGGGTATATTTTTTGGTTGGTGCTGACAGAGATGATGTTGTTCAGGAAGGGATGATTGGCTTTTTTAAAGCAATTCGTGATTATGACAACACCAAACAGTCATCTTTTAAGAGCTTTGCGGAAATTTGTGTTAAGCGGCAGGTGTTGACGGCGATAAAAAATGCAACAAGGCGAAAGCATATTCCTTTAAACAGCTACATTTCTTTGAGTAAACCTACATTTGATGATGATAATTCCGAGGAGACTTTCGGGGATACTCTTATCAGCAGTGAATGTCTTAATCCCGAAGAACTGTTTATCGGGAAAGAAAATGTTGAAAATATAGGCGTGAAAATCGACCAAAATCTGAGCAAACTCGAAAAAGAGGTTTTGGCTTTGTATTTAAACGGCATTTCTTATCAGGAAATTGCAAAGATAATGAACAGAAGCCCAAAATCAATAGACAATGCATTACAGCGAGTGAAAAAGAAGATAGAAAAGTTTATTTAGTCTATGTCAAGGAATAAAAAATAATTTTATGTAAACTAAAGACTGCTTTTTGGAAATAAAAGTCAAAAATTGGAATAAATTGGGAAGTGGGACAAACCTTGATTTTATAGTTATTCACAGAGTTTTCCACATTATCCACAGGGTTAAGCTGTTATAAATGAGAAAAAACATAAAAATCAAAAATGGGTTAACTGCGTGTTTTTTGGGAAAAATTAGTAGGTTGAATTTTGGTTTACAATAATTTTATAATAAAATTCATATAATTATTTTTGCAAAAAACTTGAATATTGAGAGGAAATATGATAAAATATTAAATTGAAAGATTTTTTAGAGGTGATGGAATGAACAAGAATTTAACATTTGATTATAAAAAGGCGTTGGAGTTTTTTGATTGCTCTGAAATTGATAAAATTGCATCTGAAATCTCTGATGCTCATAATCAGATTTGCAACAAAACAGGTGAAGGAAATGACTTTTTAGGTTGGGTTGATTTGCCTGAAAATTATGATAAGGACGAGTTTGCGAGAATTAAGAAGGCTGCCGAAAAAATCAGAAATGACTCTGATGTTCTTATTGTTATCGGTATTGGCGGTTCTTATCTTGGCGCAAAGGCTGCCATTGATTTCCTCAATGGACCGTTCTATAACGATATGGCGAAAACAAAAATTATTTTTGCTGGAAACAGCATCAGTCCGAACTATATTAACGGGCTTCTAAAAACAATAGAAGGAAAGGATGTTTCGATCAATATTATTTCAAAGTCCGGAACAACAACAGAGCCGGCTATTGCATTTAGAATTTTCAGACAGTATCTTGAAGAGAAATACGGAAAAGAAGAAGCAAGAAAGAGAATATACGCAACAACGGATAAGGAAAAGGGTGCGCTTAAGAGCTTAGCGGATGCTGAAGGCTATGAAACCTTTGTTGTTCCGGATGATGTTGGCGGAAGATTTTCGGTTCTTACGGCTGTCGGACTTTTGCCTATTGCTGTAAGTGGCGCTGATATTGATAAAATTATGGAAGGTGCTAATGATGCACGGATTTTATACAGCGAAGATGATATTAAGACAAATGAATGTTATCAGTATGTTGCTGTAAGAAATATTCTTCACCGTCAGGGCAAGTCTGTAGAAATGCTTGTTAACTATGACCCTGAGCTTCAGTATTTCACAGAATGGTGGAAACAGCTTTATGGCGAGAGCGAAGGAAAAGACGGAAAAGGTATTTTTCCGACAGGGGTTTGCTTCTCAACAGACCTTCATTCTATGGGGCAGTATATTCAGGACGGCGTAAGACTCCTTTTTGAAACCGTTCTTTATGTTGAAAATTCCAAGACGGATATAACGATTGAAGCAGATGCTGATAATATTGACGGTCTCAACTTCCTTTGCGGAAAAACTGTTGATTTCGTAAATAAAAAGGCATTTGAAGGAACTCTTCTTGCGCACACGGACGGGCAGGTTCCGAATTTGGTTATTAAGCTTAAGGCTCTTGATGAATATACATTGGGTCAGCTTGTTTATTTCTTTGAGAAGGCTTGCGGTGTAAGCGGTTATGTCCTCGGTGTAAATCCGTTTAACCAGCCGGGTGTTGAGAGCTATAAAAAGAATATGTTTGCCCTCTTGGGTAAGCCCGGATATGAGGACCAGAAGGCTATTTTGGAAGAAAGATTAAAATAATTTAAAAAAAGTGTTGTGTTCTTGGAAATTTTATGTTATTATATATAAAAAGGAATAAAACATTCTTTGAAAGGTGGTTTTCTTATGATTAAAATTTACATTGGCTTGAAAGGCTGTGGCAAAACCAAAAAGTTGATTGATGCGGTTAATGACGCTATCAACGTTGAAAAAGGGAATGTTGTTTGTATAACTGAAGGTCAGAGACTTATACACGACATTGACAGAAATGCACGACTGGTTGATACAGAAAGCTTTGATATAGCTAATTTTGATATGTTTGTTGGAATGCTCAGCGGAATTATTGCTCAGGATTTTGATGTGACTCACATCTTTGTTGACAGCTTGTTCAAGAGTGTTCCGAATGAAACGATGGAAAATGTAGATTCGTTTGTTGAAGCGATTGAAAAGCTTGAAAATAAATTTAATGTTTCCTTTACTCTTATGATTAGTGCAGAAGAAGCTGCTGCAACTGAACTTGTTAAAAAGTATATGGCTTAAAAATTTTATAATAATGCTTAAAGGGGGCGGCTTGCTCCCTTTAAGATTGTTTTGAGGTGATTTAATGAAATATAATAGTACGAGAAATAGTAATTTGAAGGTTGAATCGGCGGTTGCTATCAAACAGGGATTATCTGTTGAAGGTGGATTATTTGTTCCGGAGTCATTTCCGGAGCTTTCTATGGATGATATAAAAAAACTTGCTAAAGCTTCGTATGTTGAAAGAGCAACCTTTATTCTTAAGAAATTTTTAACGGATTATCTTGTGAAAGAAGTGAAGGCGTGTGCGACAAAAGCTTATTCGAGAAGTAAGTTTGGCGTGAAGGTTGCTCCTCTTGTTAAACTTTCGGACACGGAGTTTGTTCTTGAGCTTTGGCATGGACCAACCTGTGCCTTTAAGGATATGGCGCTTCAAATTCTTCCTCATTTGCTGACGACGGCAATGAAGAAAACAGGGGAAGAAAAAACAGTTGTCATCCTTGTTGCAACATCCGGGGATACCGGAAAAGCCGCTCTTGAAGGTTTTAAGGATGTTGACGGAACAAAGATTATGGTATTTTACCCCAGCGATGGTGTGAGTGATATACAAAAATTGCAGATGATTACGCAGGAAGGCAGAAATGTTTGTGTTTCGGGTATTCAGGGGAATTTTGATGATGCGCAAAATGGCGTGAAGGCGATTTTCACGGATGAAAAAGCAAAGGCGGCTCTCCTTAAGAAAAATTATGTATTATCTTCTGCAAATTCAATTAACTGGGGTCGTCTTGCACCACAGATTGTTTATTATGTGTCGGCTTACTGCGATATGGTAAATACGGGAGAGATACAGATAGGGGATAAAATTAATATCTGTGTACCGACAGGAAACTTTGGTAATATCCTTGCGGCTTATTATGCAAAGAAAATGGGGCTTCCGGTTAATAAACTTATTTGTGCGTCAAACTGCAACAATATTTTGACGGAATTTATGCAAACAGGTGTTTATGACAGAAACAGAGAATTCCATACAACTATTTCACCGTCAATGGACATTTTGATTTCCAGCAACCTTGAAAGATTGCTTTATGATTTGTCAGGCTGTGATGATGAAGTTGTAAATGCTCTTATGAATGAGCTTCGTGAAAATGGAAAATATACTGTTTCGGATGATATATTTGGGCAGATTAAGGAATTATTCTGGGCAGGATGCTGTGATGATTATTTCACAAAGGTTCAGATTTATAATACCAATAATCAACACGGTTATACAGTTGATACCCACACAGCTGTGGCTGTTGATGTGTATAAGCAGTATAAAGAGCAGACAGGGGATAATACCAAAACGGTTATTGCATCTACTGCGAGCCCATATAAGTTCAATGCAAGTGTTATTTCAGCCCTTGGCAGAGATGAGGAAATGGCAGGAAAAGATGATTTTGAATTATTAGAGCTTTTAAGTGAAGTTTCCGGAACAAAAATTCCAAAAAGCCTTAAATCTTTAAAGAATAAAGAAAAGCGTTTTGAAAATGTTTGTGATAAAACAAAAATGCTGGATGCGGTAAATAAATTTCTTAAATAAATTAGAGGCTGTAATAAAACAAAATTATTTTGCGTCCATTCCCAAAAGAGGCTGTAGCAAAACAAAATTATTTTGCTACAGCCCTTTTATGGAGTTAACAATGAGGTTTAAATGTTTGACATTCTGTTTCGCAGGATGTTTTAGCACAATCTCCGTTAACTTTAATGCTGTTTGCACTGCATTTGTCATCTTTTGTGTGATAATGACATTCTGTAACAGTGCACAGGATTCCCTGTAATGTTTTATTGTTTTCCATCACTTTTTCAGCTCCTTTCTTCTTAGTCAAATTTATTTTGACTCATTTTTTGAAAACTATACTATGAAGGAATGATTTGTTATGGCTTTATATGCTATATCTGATTTGCATTTATCGTTCGGAACGGATAAACCGATGAATATATTTGGTGCAAAATGGGAAAATTATACAGAGAAGTTAAAATATAACTGGCAATCTAAAGTTTGTTCCGACGATGTTGTTATAATACCGGGAGATATATCATGGGCACTATATATAGAAGAAGCTTATGAGGATTTTAAGTTTTTAAACAGCCTGAGCGGAACAAAGGTGATTATGAAAGGAAATCATGATTACTGGTGGACGACGGTCAGTAAAATGGAAAAATTTTTTGCAGAAAATAATTTTAATTCCATAAAAATTCTTAATAATAATGCATATATGTATAACAAAACAGCTGTCTGCGGAACAAGAGGCTGGAATTTTCCGACTCCAAACGCAACAGGGGAAGATAAAAAAATATTTGAAAGAGAGAAAATAAGGCTTGTTCTGTCATTGGAAAATGCAAAGGAAAAATCTCCTGACGAGATAATCGTTGCGATGCATTATCCGCCTTTAAGCGAAGAAAATTATGAGTTTATCGATATAATGAAAGAGTATGGAGTAAGCAGGTGTGTTTACGGGCATTTACACGGTCCTTCCCACGCAACTGCTTATGAGGGAATCAAAGAAAATATAGAAATTAACCTTATTTCCTGTGATTATATGAATTTTGACCCATTATTTTTAAAAAAATAGTAAATTTTTATTAAATATGCTATTGAAATATTTTAAATAATGTGATATAATTTGAAAATGTAGTATTGTGCTATTGGAAATTATTGATTAGAGAGGTTTTTAAACATGGCGACTAAAGAAAAAGCAGAAAAGAACATGGTTTCTTTTGAATTTAAAGTAAGTGCAGAAGAATTTGAAGCTGCAGTTGCAAAGGCTTACAAGAAGAATGTAGGTAAGATTAATATTCAGGGTTTCAGAAAAGGGAAAGCTCCGAGAGCTATAATTGAGAGATATTATGGTAAAGAAGTTTTCTATGAAGATGCTGTAAACATTGTTCTTCCTGATGCATATGATAAAGCAATAGAGGAACAGAATATTGAAGCTGTTGCACAGCCTGAAATTGATGTTAAGGAAATTTCTGCGGAAACAGGCGTTGTGTTTACTGCTAAAGTTGCTGTTAAGCCTGAATTTGAGCTTGGACAGTATAAAGGCGTTAAGGTTAAAAAGGTTACGCATAAGACAACCGAAAAGGAAATTAACGCAGAAATTGACAGAATCAGAGAAAGAAATGCCCGTCTTATTAATGTTGAAGACAGAGCTGCTCAGAAAGATGATACTGTTGTTATTGATTACGAAGGCTTTGTTGACGGGGTTGCATTTGCCGGCGGAAAGGCTGAAGGTCATGAGCTCAAGCTTGGTTCAGGTCAGTTTATTCCGGGATTTGAAGACCAGCTTGTTGGTGCAAATATCGGCGACGATGTAACTGTTAAGGTTACTTTCCCTGAAGTGTATCATTCGGAAGAGCTTAAGGGAAAAGATGCTGAATTTAAAGTAAAGGTTCATGCAATCAAGGCGCAGGAGCTTCCTGAATTGGATGATGAATTTGCGAAGGATGTCAGCGAATTTGATACATTTGAGGACTTTAAAGCGGATATAACTAAAAAGCTTAAGGAAAACAATAAAAAGCGTTCACAGCAGGAATTTGAGAAAAATGTTTTAGATGCTGTTGCTGAGGCTACTGAAATTGATATTCCGCAGGCTATGATTGATACAAATGTTGAAAACAGTATCCGTGATTTTGCAATGCAGATGCAGTATCAGGGTATTGACCTTAATCAGTACATGAAAATGACAGGTATGACAGTTGATGCACTCAAAGCTCAGTTCTTACCTGAAGCTGAAGGCAAGGTTAAGATGTCACTTATTCTTGAAAAGGTTGCTAAGGTTGAAAATATTGAGGTTTCAGACGAGGAAGTTGAAGCTGAATATAAGAACATTGCAGAAACAAACAAGATGGAGCTTGATGATGTTAAGAAATATCTCAAGGCTGAAGATTTAAAGGAAAATAAGCTTGTTGAAAAGACAGTTAAGTTCCTTGTTGATAATGCGGATACAAGCAAATAATGCTATACACAAAGGTTAGTCCTTCGGGATTAACCTTTGATTTAAATTTTGATAAATTGTCGAAAACTGACGAAAATTTTAAGGAGGTATTTTTATGAACAACAGTATGATTCCTTATGTAATTGAACAAACTAGCCGTGGTGAAAGGTCTTATGATATTTTTTCAAGACTTTTAAAGGACAGAATAATTTTTCTTTCAGACGAGGTAAATGATGTTACGGCAAGTTTGGTCGTTGCCCAGCTTCTTTTCCTTGACAGCGAGGATCCGGACAAGGATATTAACCTTTATATAAACAGTCCGGGTGGTTCCATAACTGCAGGTATGGCTATATATGATACGATGCAGTATACCAAAGCGGATGTTTCAACAATTTGTGTGGGAATGGCGGCATCAATGGGAGCATTTTTGCTTTCTGCCGGAGCCAAAGGAAAAAGATTTGCTCTTCCTAACAGCGAAATAATGATTCATCAGCCTTTAGGCGGAACTCAGGGTCAGGCAACCGATATTCAGATTCATGCAGAAAGAATTATAAAAATGAAGGATAAGCTTAACAGAATGTTGAGTGAAAATACAGGTCAGCCGCTTGATAAAATTAAAATGGATACAGAGCGTGATAATTTTATGTCAGCTGAAGAAGCCTTAAAATATGGCTTAATAGATAAAATTGTGGAAAAAAGATAGTTTAAAAGGAGTTTTATATGCCGAACAATGATGAAAGACGCCAATTCAGATGTTCATTTTGCGGAAAAACGGAAGAACAGGTGAAAAAACTGATTGAAGGTCCGGGTGTGTATATCTGTAATGAATGTGTGGAATTGTGCCTTGAACTGTTTGAGGATGATATTGATATTCCCGAAAACGATAAAATTGAAATTGAGGAATTGCCGAAACCAAAGGAAATAAAGGCGTTTCTTGATGAATATATTATCGGTCAGGAGGATGCAAAAAAGGTCTTATCTGTTGCGATTTATAATCACTATAAAAGAATTAAATTTGCGGAAAAAACAGGTGAAGATGTTGAGCTTCAAAAGAGCAATATACTGATGCTTGGTCCAACCGGTGTCGGAAAGACATTTCTTGCCCAGACACTTGCGAAAATGATGAATGTTCCATTTGTTATTGCTGACGCAACGGCGTTGACTGAAGCGGGATATGTGGGCGAAGATGTGGAAAATATTCTGTTGAAGCTTATTCAGGCTGCGGATTATAATATTGAAAAAGCAGAGAAGGGTATTATATACATCGACGAAATTGATAAGATTACAAGAAAGTCGGAAAATCCTTCGATAACCCGTGATGTAAGCGGAGAGGGAGTTCAGCAGACTCTTCTCAAAATTCTTGAAGGAACTGTTGCGTCTGTTCCGCCAAACGGAGGAAGAAAGCACCCTCATCAGGAGTTTATTCAGATTGATACAACGAATATCCTTTTTATCTGCGGTGGAGCTTTTGAAGGTCTTGACAAGATTATTGAAAGTCGCATTTCTTCCAAAACACTTGGTTTTGGTGCAAAGGTTATCAGCAAAACAGAACGAAACGCAGGAGAGCTTTTGAGTCAGGTTGAGCCGGAGGATTTGCTTAAATTCGGACTCATTCCGGAATTTGTCGGAAGATTGCCCATTGTAACAACTCTTGAATCTCTTAATATTGATGCGTTGAAGCAGATTTTAACAAAGCCTAAAAATGCCCTTATAAAGCAATATAAGAAGCTTTTTGAAATGGATGATGTTGAAATTGAGTTTGAAGATGAAGCGGTTGAAGCGATTGCACAAAAAGCGATTGAAAGAAAAACGGGTGCCAGAGGTCTTCGTACCATAATTGAAGGTCTTATTCTTGAAGTTATGTATGAAGTTCCGTCAGAGAGTAATCTTGAAAAAATTATTTTTTCAAAGAAATGTATAACAGACGGTGAAGCACCGCAGAAGATTTACAAGGCTGAAAAACGAACAGTTAAAAAAGTTACGACAAAGAAAAACGCAAGTTAATTAGTGGCGGTGTTTAAAAAGTCAAAAAGACTTTTTAAACACCGCCTTGGCTTTAGGATGGGCGCAAAATAGTGGTCGGTGCATTTTGCTACATACCCTATTTTTTCAGAATAGATTGTAATGACTTTGATGCAGGTCGTATAAAACGGTTTAACATATATAAAGCTTCCGTGTCCCCGGGGGAAATGTAGTTTGTTTTGTTCTCGCAAGATAAAGTTGAAACAAAACCGAGTTTCTTGATTATGTCATAGGATGCTTTGCTGACAGCCCCAAATGGGTATGTGTAAACCGTGGGGGTGTAGCCCGTGTGCTCTAAAAATTCGGTTTGAAGAAGGGTTAAGTCGTAGGAAAGCATCTTTTCATATTCGTTTTGGCTTTCGCCGATTTTTTTCTTTGAGCCGTTCCTGCCATTATCCATGGTGTGGAGATTGTATGAATGATTTTGAAATTCTATCAATCCGCTATTCATCATTTCGTTTACGGTGTCCCAGTCAAGGTGGGCGTATTCTGCGGATTTGTCCTCATTTTGAGAATATAAATCGGTATATATTCCAACGATTGAAATAACGGATTTCATATTATATTTCTTAAGTAAGGGAAGCACATAAAGATAATTATTATAATAACCGTCATCAAAGGTTAATATTATGGGCTTTTTCGGTAAATCGGACTTATTGTTGACAAAATTAATTAAATCGCTCATAAATATAGGAGTGTACCCATTTTCTTTTAAAAATTTTAAATCTGCCTCAAAATCATCGGGAGTAATAACAAACTTTCCCGATTTGTTTTTATCTTTTAAAACGCTGTGGTACATAATTATGGGCACTTCTATGCTTTCGCCCGATGATGTATGTTGTGTTTTCGGAGCTATAATATATAGTCCTGAAAGTGTTAAAAACAGAGAGAGTATGGCTATGTATATGATAATTGTTCTGAATTTAATAAAAAACATATTTATACCTTTCTTTTACAAAATTTTTATCTTTATCTGTTATAATAATATGTGGAAATAAAAGAATTATGAATTAGAGATATTATAGTTGACTAAAAGGCAAAAAAAGGATATAATATTAAATGGATATTTTGCGGATAAGAAAAGGAGAAAGTGATGAACAAGCTTCTGATAATCGACGGGAACAGCATTTTAAACAGAGCGTTTTACGGGATAAGAATGCTCAATGCTCTTGACGGAACGCCAACAAATGCGGTTTACGGATTTTTAAATATATTGTTTAAGCAGTTGGATGAAATAAAACCTGACGGGGTTTGTGTTGCATTTGATGTTAAGGAAAAAACTTTCCGACATAAAATGTATGACCTATATAAGGCTCAAAGAAAGCCGGCGCCCGAAGATTTTCTTGTTCAGATTCCTATTATTAAAGAGGTTCTGCAGGCGATGAATATAACCTGCCTCGAAAAGCCCGGGTATGAGGCTGATGATATTATTGGAACTGTTTCAAGGATATGTGAGGAATGCGGGGTTGAATGTAATATTTTGACAGGTGATAAGGATGATTTGCAGCTCGCCTCAAAGCTTGTTAAAATAAATCTTGTAATCACCAAAATGGGCAGCACAACCACCACGGTTTATGACGATGATGCAGTTTTTCAAAAATATGGAGTTACTCCCGTCGAGTTTATTGATGTTAAAGGGCTTATGGGGGACACCTCAGACAATATTCCCGGTGTTTTGGGAATTGGTGAAAAGACAGCATTTTCTCTTATTTCCAATTATAAAAGCATTGAAAATATCTATGAGAAGATTGATGAGATAGAAGTAACAAAATCCGTTCGGGAAAAGCTAAGTAATGGCAGAGAGAGTGCGGAACTCAGCAAAATTCTTGCCACCATTGACAGGAATGTTCCGGGGGAATACGATATTGAAAGCTATGCTTTAAAGGAATATGGTAGTGAGCTTGGTGAAATTTTCACAAGACTTAATTTTAAACAGTTTATGTCAAAATTAAATCTTGCGGCTTCAAAGCCCGAGACCGAAAAATGCAAAAAGACCTGCCGTCTTTCAAATGAGGATAGTCTGTTGAATTCAAAGAGCGAATATGCCGTATATCGCTTTTATCCTGAAAGCAACTCTCTCGGCGTAGCTTATGGTGAGGAATACTTTTATTTTGAAAATGTTTCAGATGACGGATTGAAAAGTTTTTTTGAGAGTCATACTAAAAAAATAGGTTATAACATCAAGGAAGATGTTATATATTTAAAGAATAAAAACATAGAATATAACGGATTATATTTTGATGTTATGATTGGGGCATATATAATAAATCCCGTAAGAAGCGGTTATAATCTGTCTGAAATTGCGCTTGAAATGGCGAATGTTGATATTTCCTCGGATGTTGAAAATTCAGATGGGCAGCTTATGATGGATTTTGGAGATGAAGAAAAGAGTAATCCTATTGAGAAAATTGCTGATGAGTTGTTTTGTGTTGAAAGGCTATATGATATTCTTTACGGCAAGATTAAGGAAAACAATCAGGAAGCTTTATGTTTTGATATAGAAATGCCTCTTATAAAGGTTTTGGCTGATATGCAATACGAAGGGGTTTTGATAGATAAAAATGCCCTTATCGAATTTGGAGAAAAGCTTGACGAGAGGATTCGTAATTCAACAATGAAAATATATGATTACGCAGGCAAGGAGTTCAATATTAATTCCCCAAAGCAGCTTGGTGAGGTATTATTTGCGGATATGGGTTTGCCTCACGGGAAAAAGACAAAAACCGGTTATTCGACAAATGCGGAAATACTGGAAAAGCTTAAAGATGTTCATCCGATTATTGCAGAAATTCTTGATTATCGCCGGGTTGCAAAGCTTAAGTCTACCTACGTTGACGGGCTGTTAAGCGTAATTAATCCCAAAACGGGCAGAATTCATTCGAATTTCAATCAGACTGTTACCGCAACGGGAAGAATAAGCTCAACAGAGCCGAATCTTCAGAATATTCCGGTCAGAACAGCTCTTGGCAGAGAAATGAGAAAGATGTTCGTTGCGGCAGATGATAAAGCTTTTGCCGATGCAGATTATTCGCAAATCGAGCTTCGGGTGTTGTCTCATATTGCAGATGATGAAAATATGAAAAATGCCTTTCTGAATAAGATAGATGTCCATACTCAAACAGCGGCAAAGGTCTTTAAGGTTGAGATTGAGGATGTCACACCCGAAATGAGGACGGGAGCAAAAGCGGTTAATTTTGGAATTGTTTACGGAATAAGTGAATTTTCCTTGTCTCAGGATTTGAAAATATCTTTTAAAGAGGCTAAACGCTATATCGAGGATTATTTTGAAAGCTATCCCGACATTAAAAAGTATCTTGATAATGTTATAGAAAATGGTACGGAGCAAGGCTATGTTTCCACAATCTTTAACAGAAGGAGATATATGCCGGAGCTTAAATCGGGCAATAAAATTACCCGGGCGTTTGGTCAGAGAGTTGCGATGAATGCACCAATTCAAGGGTCTGCCGCAGATATAATAAAAATTGCTATGGTTAATGTATATAATGAACTCAAGGAAAGAAATTTAAAGTCCAAGCTTGTTTTGCAGATTCACGATGAATTGATAGTTGAAACTTGTCCGGAGGAAATTGATGAGGTCAGGGAAATCCTTAAATCAGAAATGGAAAATGCCGTTAAGTTATCAGTTCCCCTTGAAGTTGAGCTGAATATTGGTAAAAACTGGTTTGATACAAAGTAAGGAATTAATACTATGAAAGTAATTGGTATAACAGGCGGAATAGGTGCAGGGAAGAGCACGGTTTGTGCTGAGTTTGAAAAATATGGTGTTTTTGTTGTTGATGCTGATAAGATTTCACGGCAGGTCACAGCAAAAAATGGCGCAGCTTACGGTGAAATAGCAGATTATTTCGGCAAGTCCGTAATTATGGAAAATGGCGAAATAAACAGAAAAAAACTGGCAGAGATTGTGTTTTCGGATTCAAATGAGCTGGAAATGCTCAATAGGATTACACACAAGCATATTTTTTCTGAAATGCGGAAGGCGATAGACTTGTCGGAAAGCGATATTATTCTTCTTGATGTACCTTTGCTGTTTTCATCGGATTTTGACATTGAGTGTGATTTGAAAATTGCGGTTATAGCCGATTTGGAAAGCAGAATAAACAGAGTTATGAAACGGGATAATACAGACAGAGAGTCTGTTATCAGCAGAATTAAAGTGCAGCTTAGCGATGATGAGTTTAAGAGATGTGCAGATTTGTGCATATATAATGATTCATCGGAAGAAATGCAAAAACAGGTTAAGAATATAATTGAATCAGTTAGGAGTTAGATAGTTTAATGAAAAAAAAGCTCGTTTTGGTTTTCATACTGATACTTGCAGTTTTATGGTTTTTTTTCTATGGCGGAAAGAAAATTCTTCTTGGTTATTTTTATCCGATTAAGTATGAGGAAAGCGTTGAAAAATATGCAGAGGAATATGAATTGGATAAATATCTCGTGTATGCGATAATAAAAACGGAAAGCAAATTTGATGAAAAGGCTGTATCGGATGCCGGAGCTGTCGGACTTATGCAAATAATGGAAGATACGGCGAAAGAATGCAACGACAAAGGGAATTTTGGATATAATATTCCGGATATGCTGTCTGAACCGGATGTTAATATCAGGTTAGGATGTTATTATTTTAGTGAACTTGTTAAGCAGTTTGACGAGAATACCGATTTAGCTATTATGGCATATAATGCAGGTCCGGAAAATGTTGAAAAATGGCGTAAAAATCCGGAGTTTTATGATGGAAGCGGAGGGCTTAAAAGCACCCCCTTTGAGGAAACAAATCAGTATTTGGAAAAGGTAATGAAAAATTACGAAAGATATAAAGAAATATATTGAAAGGAAGATTAAAATGAAATTAACATATTCAAAAGAAAATGGATTTAATAAACTGGAAAAATCGGAGCAGGATTTTTTGTTTGAGTTTTGCGAGGAATACAGAAATTATTTAAACAAGGCTAAAACAGAGCGTGAATTTTGCACAGAAAGCTATAAGCTTTTGGAAGAGGAAGGCTTTGTTGCTCTTGAAACCGTAACGAAATTGAGCGCCGGAGATAAGGTTTATTCGGTCAACAGAGGAAAAGGTATCTTCGCCGCAGTGATTGGTGAAGCACCTTTGTCGGAAGGAATAAATCTTGTTGGGGCTCACATTGATGCACCAAGACTTGATTTAAAGCCAAGCCCCTTATATGAAGACGGAGGTCTCGCTTACTTTAAAACACATTATTACGGTGGAATAAAAAAATTTCAATGGCTGACAATTCCGTTATCCATTCATGGGATTATTGTTAAAACGGACGGAACTCAGATAAAGGTTAATATTGGTGACAATGAGGATGACCCGGTATTTTGCATATCCGATATACTTCCCCATTTGGGACAGGAACAAGCGAAAAAGCCTCTCGGGGAGGCGGTTCCGGGGGAGCTTCTTAATGTTATTTTGGGAAATATTGAAGCTGATGATGCTGAAAAAGAAAAGGTTAAGTATAATGTTTTAAAATATCTCAATGCCAAATATGATGTAACGGAAGAAGATTTATTAAGCAGTGAAATAGAAATTGTTCCGGCATATCCGGCAAGAGATTTGGGGTTTGACAGAAGTATGATTGCAGGATACGGGCATGATGACAGAGTGTGCGCTTATACGGCGCTTCGCGCACTTATAGATGCAAAGTCACCTGAAAAAACCGCTGTTTGCCTCCTTGTTGATAAGGAAGAAATAGGAAGTATGGGATGCACAGGTATGCAATCAAGATATTTTGAAAATGTGCTTGCAAAAATTTGCTATCTCAAGGAAAATAATGTTAATGATATGTATTTGAGAAATGTTCTGTCCAATTCAAGCTGCTTGTCTGCGGATGTTGGAGCTGCATTTGACCCAAATTTCCCCGAAACCACGGAAAGAAATAATACTCCGTTTTTAAATCACGGTATTCTTTTGACGAAATATACGGGATCAAGAGGAAAAAGCGGGGCAAGTGATGCGAATGCTGAATTTGTTGCAAAAATCAGAAATCTATTTGAGAAAAATGGTGTTTTGTGGCAGATTGGTGAGCTTGGGAAGGTTGATGCCGGCGGTGGCGGTACAATCGCCCAGTTTGTCGCAAATCTCGATATGGAAGTGATTGATTGCGGAGTTCCGCTTTTATCAATGCATTCTCCCTATGAAATTGCAGGTAAAATTGATATATATATGGCATATAAAGGCTATAAGGCGTTTATGGAAAGTTAATCTGAAATAAATCACCTCGAAAGGCGGTGTTTAAAAAGTCAAAAAGACTTTTTAAACACCGCCTTGGTTTTAAGGGGATAGGAAAAAAGCTTTAAAGCGGACAAACTGAGCCAAAGCCAAGGCTTTGGATTACCCGAAGGCGTACGCAGGTACTCCGAGAGGCGAAGTTTGTTTCGTAGCATGAAAAGATAATATATTTTTAAAAAATCAAAATTTTTGATTTTTTACCCTTGTTTTTAGGTATATTCAGAGATATATTCTACAAAAGGTTTTCTCAATCCCTGCTGTTTTTCCTCTTTTCTTGCGATCCGGAGTTTTTTAACATCCCCTTTTGTGAAAAAAACAAAAAAATCCATTGATTTCACTTGACAGAATGAGGTTTTTGACATATACTAATAGTATGTGTAATTATATAGAAATGCGAAAGGAATGAAAGATTTGGCTAAAGATGAAAAAAAGCTCGTTGAGGAAATAACTCCTATGGATGAGGATTTTGCTCAATGGTATACAGATATAATTAAAAAGGCTCAGCTTTGCGATTATTCGGGTGTGAGGGGATGTATGGTTATCCAGCCTTACGGATATGCAATCTGGGAAAATATGCAAAAAGAAATGGACAGACGCTTTAAGGAAACCGGACACGAAAATGTGTATATGCCTATGTTTATTCCGGAAAGTCTTTTGCAAAAGGAAAAAGACCATGTTGAGGGATTTGCCCCTGAAGTTGCATGGGTTACTCATGGCGGTAATGAAAAACTGGCTGAGAGACTTTGTGTCAGACCTACGTCGGAAACCCTTTTCTGTCACCATTATTCAAATGTAATCCACTCATACAGGGATTTGCCGAAAAAATATAATCAGTGGTGTAATGTTGTTCGTTGGGAAAAGACAACAAGACCTTTCTTAAGAACAGCTGAATTTTTATGGCAGGAAGGGCATACCGCTCACGCAACAGCGCAGGAGGCGGAAGAAGAAACAATAAAAATGCTTAATGTTTACGCAGAATTTTGCGAGAACATTCTTGCAATTCCGGTTGTTAAGGGAAGAAAAACCGATAAAGAAAAGTTTGCGGGTGCAGAAGCCACCTACACAATAGAAAGTCTTATGCATGACGGAAAGGCTTTGCAATCGGGAACAAGCCACAATTTTGGTGATGGCTTTGCGAAGGCTTTTGATATTCAGTATACAGATAAAAATAACGAACTTCAATATGTTCATCAAACATCATGGGGAACAACCACAAGACTTATCGGCGCAATTATCATGGTTCATGGTGACGACGCAGGACTTAAGCTTCCGCCAAAAGTTGCTCCGATTCAGGTCGCTATTGTTCCTGTTGCCCAGCATAAGGAAGGCGTTCTTGAAAAGGCAAATGAACTTTATAAATCATTATCTGAAAAATATAGAGTTAAGCTGGATGACAGTGATAAATCTCCGGGATGGAAGTTCAGCGAATATGAAATGATGGGAGTTCCTGTTCGCCTTGAAATCGGGCCTAAGGATATAGAAAAAAATCAGGCTGTTTTGGTTAGCCGTGTTACTCGTGAAAAACGCTTTGTTTCATTGGATGAGCTTGATGCTGAAATAGAGAAGCTTCTCAGTGAAATACATACTCAAATGTTTGAGGCGGCACTTAAAAACAGAGAAGAAAAAACAAGCACAGCATCAGATTATGAGGAATTTAAAAAGTGCGTCATGGAAAAAGGCGGTTTTGTTAAAGCTATGTGGTGCGGTGACGAGGCTTGTGAATTGAAAATAAAAGAAGATACAACAGCAACATCCCGTTGTATGCCGTTTGAACAGGAGAAAATATCGGATGTTTGCGTTTGTTGCGGAAAGCCTGCAAAAGCAATGGTTTATTGGGGGAAAGCATATTAATTATACAGAAGGGAAGTACTGACTTTGAGTAAGTTTTATGATATTTTGTTAAATCAACTTTCATTTATACAAATAACAGATGTGTTGGATATACTTATTCTTGCTTATGTTATATATAAGGGGCTTAAGTTTATCAGAGATACGAAAACCATACAACTTCTTAAAGGTATTGTAATTCTCATTGTTATTATGCAGGTAAGCTATTTTGCTAATTTACACGCTGTTTATTATTTGCTTGCCAATGCAATGCAATTAGGCTTGATTGCAATTTTGATTGTGTTCCAGCCTGAATTAAGGCGTGGGCTGGAGCATCTTGGAAGAAAAGGAATGGCTAAAATGATAAACTTTGACGGAGATTATGACCATGAAACCGAGGAAGTTATAAAGGAAATCGTTGAAGCCTGTCAATCAATGTCTAAAAGCCGGATAGGTGCGTTAATTGTTTTTGAACGCATGGATAAGCTTGGGGAAATTATTGAAACCGGAATAGATATAAATGCCAATATCAGTTCGGAACTGATTGTTAATATATTTATTCCAAACACACCTCTTCATGACGGTGCAATGGTTATCAGAAATAATAAGATTGCTGCGGCAACCTGCTTTTTGCCATTGACACAGAATCAGTCTTTGAGTAAAGAGCTTGGAACCAGGCACAGAGCCGGGCTTGGTCTTTCGGAAGATGCGGATGCGGTTGTTGTTATTGTTTCGGAAGAAACGGGAAAAATCTCAATTGCCTTGGATGGTGAGTTAATCACGAATTTGTCTCCCGAGCTCCTCGAGGAGAAGCTGATTTTATTACTTGACGCGAAAAAAGAGGAAAAAACACATAAGCGGACTATGTTCCTTAGAAGGGAGCGAGACTGATGTTAAAAAAGTTTTTTGCAAAAGGTTCTGTCCTCAAAATAGTATCTTTTTTGATTGCAATTTTGGTTTGGTTGTATGTAATCTATATTGAGGACCCTAAAATTAAAGTAACCATAGATGATGTGCCGGTGAAATATAAAACCTCAGAGCTTTCGGAAAAATTAGCACTCATCTCCCATGATATAAAAACGATTGATGTTGAGGTTGAGGCAAGTCGTTCTGAAATTATCGGGTTAGATGAAAATGAAATAGAGGCGTATCTTGATTTGTCGGGCATATCTGATTCCGGTGATTTTGACAATGTTAAGATTAAGGTGTCAAGCCCTAACAGAAACATAAATGTTATTAAGCCTTCAAAGTCGGTCTGTTCGGTTCGGATAGATGATATAATTAAAAGAAACGTCGATGTCGAGGTGGAGCAAACGGGAAATACCGAAAAAGGCTACGCAATTATTGCCAAAACCATAAGCTCTGTTGATTCTGTTGAAATTAGCGGACCTAAAAAGTATGTTGATTCGGTTAAAGGTGCATATATTAAGGTAAGCTGTGATGGCTTGGCTGAAAGCAAAGAAATTTCATCCGAAATCGTTCTCATAGATGATGAAGGCGAAGTTATAGATTCAAAACATGAGGCTTATGACCACATTAAGCTATCCGATAAAAAATCAACAGCTTATGTCTCGGTTGGAAAAACACAAACTGTCAATGTTGTTATTTCCGGTGCCGAAGCAGGGATGGAGTATAGTGTTTCCCCATCTACGGTTGAAGTTTACAGCGAAAAAAAGATAAACAAAATTTATACTGAAAATATATCGGGTGAATTGTCCCCGAATAACAAAAGTGTAAAGGTTAAACTTGTTGTTCCGGAAGGCGTAACATTGCTTTCAGAAAAAAATGTTGTAACCGTAAATTTGAAAAACGATTAAAATGAGGCGGTATTCGCCTCATTTAATTTATAGGTGATAAAATGAAAATCTTGCTTAATAATATAAAAATGCCAATAAATCATACAGAGAAGAATATTTTGGAGTGTGCTTCTGAAAAATTTTCGGAGTATGGAATTTGCGTGAAAAATATCCGATTATTCAGGAAATCGATTGATGCGAGACGGAAAAATAATATTCATTATATATGCGCCGTTTTAGCCGAAACAACCTTGACTAAGGCTGAAATAGAAGAAAAGGGCATAGCGGATATTAAGATATACGAAGAACCTGAGCTTAAAGTTGATGCGTCGGACAAAAAAGTTAAGGGAAAAATTGTTGTTGTGGGAACAGGGCCGTGTGGTTTGTTTTGCGCTTATTTTCTCGCTAAAGCAGGATATAATCCTATAATAATTGAGCGTGGGGCTGATGTGGACAACAGAACAAAAATTGTTGAGAATTTCTGGAAAAACAATATTTTTGATAAAAATACAAATGTTCAGTTTGGTGAAGGCGGAGCAG
Source organism: Oscillospiraceae bacterium (assembly GCA_015068605.1). Classification (GTDB taxonomy): domain Bacteria; phylum Bacillota; class Clostridia; order Monoglobales; family Monoglobaceae; genus SIG454. The sequence goes on along the minus strand of SVKF01000001.1, from coordinate 6,367 downwards.
GAACATTTTCAGACGGGAAATTGACGACTCGTATTGGAGATTTGTATCAGAGGACAATTCTTGAAATTTTTGTTAAACATGGCGCACCTTCGGATATATTATATAAAGCAAAGCCTCATATAGGAACGGATATTCTTAAAAGAACGATTAAAAATATGAGGCTTGAAATTGAAAAAATGGGTGGTCGGATAAGGTTTAACACTGTTTTGACCGATATAAAAATCGTAAATAATAAAATTTGTTCTGCCATAGTCAATGATAATGAAGAAATTTCTTGTGAGAAAATTATACTTGCCATAGGACACAGTAGCAGAGACACATATAATATGCTTTACAAAAAGGGTGTTTATTGTGAGGCGAAAGCCTTTGCGGCAGGTGTGAGAATTGAGCATACGCAGGAATTTATAAATAAGATGCAGTATGGAAGCGATTATAACAATCCGATGCTTCCGGCAGCTGATTACAGATTGACTTATAACGGAAAAGAAAGAAGCTGTTATTCGTTTTGTATGTGCCCCGGTGGAGTGGTTGTTAATGCTTCCTCTGAAGAAAAGGCTCTTGTTGTCAATGGAATGAGTGAATATGCAAGAGCTGCTGTAAATGCGAACAGCGCTTTGGTTGTTACGGTAAAAGCCTCTGATTTTGAGTCGGATTGTCCTCTCTCGGGCATTGAGTTTCAGCGTAAATATGAAAAATTGGCATACAGCATCAATAACGGCAAAGCCCCGGTGCAACTTGCAAGAGATTTTATTAAGGATAAGATGAGCGCCGGTTTTGGTGAAGTTCTTCCATCTTTTACGGGTCAGACGGAATTTTCCCAAATGAAGGAATGTCTCCCCGATTTCATAACAAACACATTAAAAGAAGCGCTTTTGAGTTTTGAAAACAAAATAAAAAATTACTCAAGCGGTGATGCAGTTATGACGGGTGTTGAGATGAGAACATCGGCGCCTGTCAGGATTTTAAGAAATGATAATTTGGAAAGCGTGTCGGTTAAGGGGCTGTATCCCGGCGGAGAAGGTGCAGGATATGCAGGCGGAATAATGAGCGCGGCTGTGGACGGAATTAAAATTGCAATGAAAATAATTCAAATATAGTTTGACAAATGTTTTTATTTATCATATAATAATTCTATACTTAATGTATAGGAGGATAGTAAAAATGGGAAGATTATTTGGAACTGATGGCGTAAGAGGAGTCGCTAACAGTGAACTCACTCCCGAGCTGGCTTATAAAATAGGTCGTGCGGGGGCTTATGTTTTGGCAAGTGAAGCTACACATAAGCCAAGAATTTTAGTCGGAAAGGATACAAGAATTTCAGGCGGCTTGCTTGAAGCGGCATTGGTCGCAGGAATTTGCAGTGTTGGAGCAGATGCTGTTATTGCAGGGGTTATCCCCACGCCGGCGATTGCTTATTTGGTTAAGCATGAGAATTTTGATGCAGGGGTAATGATATCGGCATCACACAACCCGTTTGAGCATAACGGAATAAAATATTTCAGCAATCTCGGGTATAAATTAAGCGATGCAACAGAAGAAAGAATCGAGAATATCATTCTTGATAATTCGGAAGAAATCAAAAATCCTACTCATGAAAAAATAGGCGAGGTATTCTATGATAACTCACTTTGTGACAAATATATTGAATTTGCTCAAAGGACAGTTTCGACAAGGTTTGACGGATTGAAAATTGCTATTGATTGTGCAAACGGTTCTTCAAGTGTTACCGCGGAAAAAACATTAAAAGCCCTTGGTGCAGAGGTTATTGTTTTAAATAACGAGCCAAATGGTATCAATATAAATGATGATTGCGGCTCCACTCATATTGAAAAGCTTTGTGAGTTTGTAAAAAACAATCAGGTGGATTTGGGATTGGCATTTGACGGGGATGCAGACAGAGTTCTTGCAGTCGATGAATGTGGAGAACTTGTTGACGGCGATAAAATAATGTCTGTTTGCGCCATGGAAATGCGTAAAAAAGGTTCATTGAAAAAGGATACTGTTGTCGCTACAGTTATGAGCAATCTCGGTTTGTTCGTTATGGGAGAGAAAAACGGGCTTAATATCGAAAAGACTAAAGTTGGCGATAGATATGTGCTTGAAAAAATGCTTGATGAGGGATATTCTCTTGGCGGAGAACAATCGGGGCATATTATTTTCCTCGAACATAACACGACAGGTGACGGATTAGTTACAGGGTTGCAGCTTACAGCCATTGTTAAGGAAACCGGGAAAAAATTATCGGAACTTGCACAGATAATGCAGGTTTATCCCCAGGTATTGATAAACGCAAAAGTTAAAAGCGAAAACAAAGATAAATATCTTGAGGATGAAGAAATCCGCTTGGAAATTGAAAAAATTGAAAAACAGTTTATGGGTGATGGAAGGGTGCTTATAAGACCATCGGGAACGGAACCCTTGGTTCGGGTTATGATTGAAGGAAAGGACCAGTCACTCATAACAGAAAAAGCAAAATGTTTGGCAGATTTAATTGTAAAAAAATTAGGATAATTTAATAAGTGGATGTTAAAAGGCAGTTTCAAAAGCTGCCTTTTATTTTTGTCTTAGGGAAAAATAAAAAAGTTTTATGGAAAAATGTATTTACAAATTGAAAAAAATACGATATAATTAATAGGTAACAATTAATTTGAGCTTTGAAAAGGAATGTGATAGGTATGTATATTGGAATTGATTTGGGTGGAACAAATATCGCAATCGGGATTGTTGATGATAATGCGAAAATAATAATAAAAGGTTCAACTCCGACATTTAATGAAAGAAACTATCAGGAAATTGTTAAAGATATGGCTGATCTTTCCATGGAGCTTATTAATAAAGCCGGACTTAAGGTGGAGGATATAAAAGCTATTGGTGTCGGCTCTCCCGGCTCTATTGATGCAAAAAACGGGATTGTTGTATATGCGAACAATCTTTTGTTTAACAATGTTCCGTTAAGAGAAGAGCTGAATAAATATTTTGATATTCCTGTTGCTGTTGAAAATGATGCAAATGCTGCGGCGCTTGGTGAATATAAGGCTACAGGTGTTGAAAGTGAATGCTTTGTTGCAATAACACTTGGAACAGGTGTGGGGAGCGGCATTGTTATTGACGGTAAAATATTCAGAGGCTTTAACGGTGCAGGCGGTGAGCTGGGACATACAACTCTTGTTGCTGACGGCGTTTTATGTACTTGCGGCAGAAAAGGTTGCTGGGAAGCCTATGCGGCGGTTACCGCACTTATAAGACAGACAAAGGTGGCAATAGAAAAGCATCCTGAAAGTCTTATGAATGAAATCGTTAAGAAAAATGGCGGTGAAGTAAGCGGAAGAACTGCCTTTGATGCGGCGAAGCAAGGTGATAAGGTTGCGCAAACAGTTGTTGATCAATATGTAAAATATGTTGCAGATGGCGTAACAAATGTTATTAACACATTCCAGCCTGAAACTCTTGTTATTGGCGGAGGAATAAGCAGAGAAGGCGAATATCTTGTTAATCCTGTAAGGCAGTATTGCGAGAAATATTCATACACAAAGGGAACTCTTCCTGAAACAAAAATTCAGGCGGCAACACTTTTGAATGATGCGGGAATTGTCGGTGCTGCATTTGCCGCAAAAGAGCTTATCGGATAAATTTAATATTGAATATTATGTGAAAAAATCGGGGACGAAGGTCTCCGATTTTCTCGCATAACGGGGGATTTTTCTGCTGTCGTCGGAAATACAGCCGCTTTCTTATATATTGTAAAATGCGTTTATGCCTTTAAACTCGGCAGACATACAAAGCTCTTCTTCAATTCGCAAAAGCTCATTATATTTTGAAGTGCGGTCTGTCCTTGATGGAGCGCCGGTCTTTATTTGTCCGGCGTTTGTTGCAACAGCAAGATGTGCAATGGTTGTATCCTCGGTCTCTCCGCTTCGATGGGATATGACGGCAGTATATCCTGCCTGTTGTGCGGTTTTTATTGCGTCAAGAGTCTCGGTGAGTGTCCCGATTTGATTAACCTTTATAAGGATTGAGTTACCGACACCCTTTTGTATGCCCTTTGATAGCCTTGCGGTGTTCGTAACAAATAGGTCGTCTCCGACAAGCTGAACTGTTTTTCCCAGTTTGTCTGTAAGCATTTTCCAGCCATCCCAGTCCTCCTCAGCCATTCCGTCTTCAATCGAGATAATAGGATATTTCTGACACCACCCTGACCAGAAATTGACCATTTCTTCCGAGGAATAGGTCTTTTTCGTTTTCCAAAAGCTGTATTTTCCCTCATTCCCCTCTTTTTTTGCCGCTTCATACATTTCTGTTGAAGCAGGGTCAAGAGCAATTTTAAAGTCATCGTTTGGGCGATAGCCTGCCTTTTCGATTGCCTCTAAAATAAGCTTTATGGCATCTTCGTCCGTATCAAGATTTGGTGCAAAGCCGCCCTCATCTCCAACGGCGGTTGAATATCCCTTTTCTTTTAGAATTCTTTTGAGAGTATGAAAAACCTCAACACAGTTTTTTAGTCCTGTTCTGTAATTTTTTGCCCCGATAGGCATAATCATAAATTCCTGACAAGAAATGGAGTTATCGGCGTGCTTTCCTCCGTTTATAATATTCATCATGGGAACAGGGAGGGTTTTTGCATTGACTCCGCCAATGTATTGATAGAGCGGAAGTGTGGTGTACATTGCCGCAGCCTTTGCACAAGCCAATGAAACGCTTAATATGGCATTTGCTCCAAGCCTTGATTTGTCAGGTGTTCCGTCAAGGCGTATGAGCGAACTGTCTATGGCGGTTTGGTCAAGAGCATTAAGCCCAACCAAGGCATCTGAGATTTCGGTATTAACATTATTAACAGCTTTTAAAACTCCGTTTCCCATATAGCGGTCATCCCCGTCACGAAGTTCAACCGCTTCAAATGCCCCCGTGGACGCTCCCGACGGAACAGCGGCTCTGCCAAAACTTCCGTCCTCTAAAACTACTTCCGCCTCAACAGTCGGATTGCCCCTTGAATCAAGGATTTCCCTCGCGCAAATTTCCTCAATTGCAATAAAATTTTTCATCTGATTACCTCCTTGTTTTTGTTATTTTGTCAAAGTGAAGATATTTTATTCTTAATATGAAATTTTTGTATATTATTTTAATAATTGTAAATAGTAAAACAGAGGTGAATGTATGCTTGTAACTTTTATAAGAACAATAATTGTTTATTTTTTTGTAATATGCGTAATAAGACTTATGGGAAAACGACAAGTGGGAGAACTGGAGCCATCTGAACTCGTTGTAACTATTATAATATCGGAAGTGGCGGCAATGCCCATTCAAGACAGCTCCGAGCCGATTGCTTCATCAATGGTGGCTATTGCCCTGTTGCTGATTCTTGAAGTGATAATATCCTTTATAGCTTACAAAAGTCGTGGCTTCAGAAAACTTATTTATGGAACACCGAGTATTCTTTATTCAAAAGGCGAAATTAATCAGAAGGAAATGGAAAGGCAACGCTTTAATGCAAATGACCTTATGGAAATAATCAGGAACAATGGAATGTCGAGCCTTAATGATGTTGATTATGTTATTGTAGAAACCAATGGGAATGTGAGTGTTTTGCCTAAAGGTGAAAATAAAACTGTGACGGTTAAGGATATGAATTTACCCGTAAATGAAGAGGAGTTAAACTATATAATAATAGACAACGGAAAACTTAATCACAAAAGTCTTATGAAGTTAGGGCTTGACAAAAACTGGGTAGTGAAGAAGTTGAAGGAAAATAAAATCAACAGTATAAAAGAAATATATTGTATGGGCGCAGATTGTGGCGGAAATTCATTTATAATAAGGAAGGAAAAATAAATTGAAAAAATTTCTGGTTTTATGTACCGTATTTGCAATTTTGTTTGTTTTAATAATAGTTCACTCCGTTTCAATGATGCGATTGGGAAACAACATAGGAAAGCTTTCCGAGAAAATAATAGAGGAAGCGGAAAGAGAGGCGTGGGATAAGGTTCGTGAGGGTATGGTAGACATAAACAGAATATGGGAAGAGAAGAGCCTGTGGACGGCGTTGACCATAAAAACCAATGAGCTGGAGGAAATAGAAATAAGTTTGAGGCAAAGTGAAAAGTTTGCAGAACTCGAAGATAAAAAGATGTTTCTCGGCGAGTTTATAATGTTTTCAAATCTTGTAAAACACATACCGCACCAGGAAGGATTTCACATCGAAGAATTGCTGTAATTTTCTTCAAAAAAATTTTAAAAAAGGTATTGACAAGGGAGAGAAAGTGTGGTAATATAGTAAAGCTGTCGCCTGAGGGGGACAGGGTATAGAACGGTTTTGAAAAAACTTTTGAAAAAAGTTGAAAAAAGTACTTGACAAGAGAAAGAAACTGTGATA
>SVKF01000014.1 GCA_015068605.1 Oscillospiraceae bacterium | reverse complement strand
ACAGCACAGATATATGTACAGAAATATAATGAACACCCTTGCGGGCAAAGAAGAATACCTCATTAAGAAGCATCAGAATATAGAAGTTACGAAAGCGATTGAGTGTTTCTATAAATCTGCTGAACTAAATAGAGAAATCAGAGCAGACGAATTAGTATAAAGCAGACAAATGCACGAATAATACAAAAAAATGTTTGTATTTTCTATTTACTAAACTTTTTGGAAATGATATAATAAAGCGGTAGTTTCACAACAGATTAGTTTCTTGGAGGGAATTTAGGATAAATGAAAACCTGTATTATTGTCGGCGCAGGCGGTCGGGGAAAGGATTGCTATGCCCCTTACATAAAGGAAAAAGGAATAATGAAAATTGTCGGCGTTGCAGAGCCTGATGAACAAAAACGAAATCAGTTTCAAAGGAAGTATGATATAGCCGATGATATGTGCTTTTCAGACTATAAGGAGCTGTTTGCAAAAGGGAAAATAGCGGATAGTGTTATTATTTGCACCCAGGATAAAATGCACCTTGAACCAACCCGAATGGCGGTTGAGTGTGGGTATCATATTCTTCTTGAAAAGCCTGTCGCAACCACCCCCGAGGAACTTTCGGAGCTTGAAAATATTGTGTCGGGCTATGATAAGATTTTCACAACGGGATTTGTCCTTCGTTACACTCCTTTCATTCAGAAAATCAGAGAAATTATCAAAAGCGGAGAAATCGGCGATATTGTCACAATGCAGCTTAACGAAAATGAAGGCTTTTGGCACCACGCCCATTCTTATGTGAGAGGTCCGTGGAATAACGAGGCAAGCTCTTCTCCGCTCATTGTTGCAAAATCCTGCCACGATTTTGATTTAATGCTCTATCTTATTGACAGAGAGTGTAAAAAAGTGTCGTCTTACGGCAGTAATCAGTTCTTTAAATTTGAAAATGCACCGGGGGATGTCCCTCTCCGTTGTACCGATGGCTGTAAATATGGCGACAGCTGTGTTTATAACGCAGTTAAAACCTATACAGTAGGTCAGGGCAGATATTTTGTCCATAAGTTCGAGTGCGGCAACTCCGATGAAGCCATAATTGAGGCGCTTAAAACCAATCCATACGGACGATGTGTTTACCGTTGCGACAATGATGTTTGTGACCATCAGGTTGCAAGTATCGAATTTGAGGGTGGAATTACAGCGGTGTTCACTGTTTCCGCATTTTCAAGAGACAACACAAGAACACTTAAAATAATGGGCTCAAAGGGCGAAATCGGCGGATGTATGGAGTCAGGAGTTCTTGTTTTAAAACGGTTTTCCAATATGAGTGAGGAAACCTTTAATATCACTCACGACGGGACAAAGCATTGCGGTGGTGACGGCGGACTTATGGAGCATTTTGCAAAATTGCTTGATGGTGAGCCTGTTTGCGACAAATGGGTGTTAAAGGCACACAAAGCGGTTTTCGCCGCCGAGACTTCAAGACGACTGGGTAAAAGTATAGAACTATAATATTTTAATTTTATCTATTTACATTTTAAGAATTTTATGGTATAATGATTATGCTAAACAAAATTTAATAAGATAACAAAGGTGGTTTTTTATTGGTAAAAACGCACTGTTTTTTCACACACCTTTGTTGTTATGTGATTAAATTTTGTTTAGCGACGAGTGCGTTTTTCGGGACGCAGATTTCTGCGTCCTTTTTTGTTAAACGCACATTGTCGGTGCTACGCAGTTATATAAGCCAAAGGCGGTGTTTAAAAAGTCAAAAAGACTTTTTAAACACCGCCTTGGCTTTTTTCTTGTGATCCGGAGTTTTTTTACATCCCCGGTTTAGAAGAATATAAGTATTAACTGTGATGCGAGGACAACCGCAATTAAGGCGATTGGGTATGTTGCCGCATAGGCTGATGCAACATCCTCTGATTTTGCAACACTTATAAGTGTTCCGAGAGCAGGTGTACTTGTCATTCCGCCTGTTATTGAGCCTAAATTGTTAAGAAGGCTGAGCTTTAACACATATTTTGCAAACAGGAAGCCGATAATCATCGGAACTGTTGTCATAAAGAAGCCATAAAGCAAATAAACGGGGTCGAAGTAATTAATAAATTCAGCACCGCCGGAAATTCCTGCTCCCATTAAGAACAGAATAAGTCCAAGCTCACGGAAAATTTTAAGTGCGTTTATTTCAGGCATAATTCTTACCTTACCGACCTTGCCGAAATGACCGAATATCAGGGCGGTTAAAAGGCATCCCCCTGTTGTTGTAAGGGAGAAAGAGGAGGTTTCGGTAAGGGGAATTTTAATCTTCCCGATAATAACCCCAATTATGGTTGCAAGAGCAAAAGATGCCAAACCGTAGCCATCTATTTTGATAAGGTTGTCGCCAAGTTGTTTTTGTTTAGCACCTTCGACATTCGTGATTTTCGCAAGTTCGTCGGGCATATTCGCCTTTAAGAGCTTTGGGATAATCTGAACAAAGAGAACAACCCCTATAACCCCGTAGATATAGGCGATTGCATAACCTGCAGAAACTGCATTAGCGAAAGGAGCTGCCTCTTTTGCGGCGGAGAATGCAGGAGTTGAAGTGAGTGAACCTGACATAAGCCCAACCACAGTTGATGTAAATGTTTTTGGGTTTTCGCCAAGACCTCTGCCCACAAAAATGCAGACAACGGCAACCAAAGCACCCGAAACAATGATTATAAGTCCTAAGAGCACATAGGATTTAAAGTTCTTTTTAAGATTACCGAAGAACTTCGGACCTGCAATAAATCCCACAGATGTGACAAAAAGGATAAGACCTAATGTTTCAATTAAAGACAGCAAGCTGTCAAGCGTTTTGGAATCTGTGCCGACACCGTTTTGAAGCTGAGGATATAAGAAACATCCAAAAAGCAATGCAATAACAAAAACTCCGGCACTTTCAAGAGCAACGCCTTTAATAGTTATTCTGCCAAGGGCATAGCCGACTGCAATTATTGCAAAAATGCAGAATAATAAAAATGATATTCCAGATAAGGAGATAACTCCGTTAAATAATTCCATTTAAGATAAGCCTCTTTTCTTTTTAAAGTTATCTTGTGTATTTAGGAAGAAGTTTTGGAGAAACTGTTTTGGTTTCAATTCCTGCTTCCTTTATTTCGTTTTCGAATTTTGCGATATGGTCAAGAGTAAGCTTGCCAACCTTAACATCCTTAGAAACAGCCGCCGCACTCTGGCCTGCACTTCTTCCGAAAACGATAATGTCAAGGAGAGAGTTACCCATAAGACGGTTTTTGCCGTGGATTCCTCCAACCGCTTCGCCGGCAACAAAGAGGTTTTTAACATTTGTTGTCATACAGTCAGGAGTAATATCAAGACCGCCGTTCTGATAGTGAAGTGTCGGATAAACCAGGATTGGTTCTTTGCGGATATCAATACCGTATTTATCAAACATTCTCCACATAGCAGGGATTCTCTTCATAATAGTACCCTCTCCGCCGATTTTCTCAATCATTGGAGTATCAAGCCATACGCCGAGTCCGTTGCCTGTTTCGATACCGTTTTCTCTTTCGCTGCATTCACGGATAATAGAAGCTGCAGCAACATCTCGTGTTTCCAGCGGATGCATAAATACTTCACCGTTTACATTAACGAGCTTTGCGCCGAGAGAACGAACCTTCTCTGTTACAAGCGCACCGAAAATCTGTTCAGGGTAAGCAACACCTGTTGGGTGATACTGAAGAGTTTCAGCATATAAAAGCTTTGCGCCAACTCTGTAACCCAAAACAAGACCGTCGGCTGTTGCACCGTAGTGGTTTGAAGTTGGGAAGCCCTGATAGTGCATACGACCTGCACCGCCTGTTGCAATAATAACAGTTTTTGCTTTTGCAACAAGGAGTTCTTTTGTTTCCATATTCATAAGAACTGCACCGGCAGCGTTTCCGTTTTCGTCTAAAATAAGCTCAATTGCTGATGTGAAATCAACAACAGGGATTTGACGGTTTAAAACTTCGTCACGGAGAGTTCTCATAATTTCAGCACCGGAATAGTCCTTTGCCGCGTGCATTCTCTTTCTTGATGTACCGCCGCCGTGAGTTGTAACCATTGTTCCGTCAGCCTCTTTATCAAACTCAACACCCAAATTGCTGAGCCACTGAATTGCCTCGGGAGCGTCGCAAACAAGCTTTGACAAAAGTTCTCTTTTTGCTGCGAAGTGTCCGCCGCCGAAAGCATCAACAAAATGGATTGCAGGGGAATCGTTTGGCTTATCAGCCGCCTGAATACCGCCCTCTGCCATCATTGTGTTAGCGTCACCCATACGGAGCTTTGTTACAATCATAACATCTGCTCCTGCCTCGTGAGCCTCGATTGCTGCAGATGTACCAGCACCGCCACCGCCTATGATTAAAACATCAGTTTCATAGTCAGGGTTTTCAAGGTCAACGGAGTCAGCAGTAATTCTGCTGTGTGCCTGAAGAATTTCAGCAAGTTCTGTTGGAACTTTATCGCCTTTGTTTGCACCGATTTTAAGTGTAGCAAACTGGTCCTGCTTATAGTCAGGGTGAAAAGCGGCAAGCAAGTCTTCCTTTTGCTTTGCTGTCATACGCTCCGGCTCATAAGCAATATTTTTATCTCTTGCCGCCTCAACTGCGGCGATTGATTTCTGAAAATTTTCCGAATACATACGCCTCTCCTCCTTACTTCTCTATTTCTCTTGTGTTATAAAGCTCTTTCATTTCATCAATAGGCTTCTGCATAAGAGCCTCGATAAGCTCAGTAAAGTCGCCGTTCTTGATTTCCTTAACACGGTCTTCAAGGTGACCGCAGCCGGGAGCTAAATACTTACCGTTAATTCGTCTTGCAAGCATTGCAACCTGTGGATGTGAAATTCCTGCAGGACATCTTGAAGAGCATACGCCACACATTACACAGTCAAAAGACTCTTCAGCGCATTTTTCAAAGTCGCCTCTCTGAGCGTATGCGATATACTGCATAACATCAAGACCCTGAGTACAGCTTTTTGTGCAGGCGTTACAACCGATACAGGAATAGATTTCAGGGTAAAGCTGCATCATAACAGACTCATTTGTAGGAATTTTTTCTATATCATAACCTTCCTTAACAAGTGGGAAGAAAGGAAGAGTTGCGATATACATATTATCCTCAACCTTAGTCTGGCAGGCAAGACAAGCTTTAAGCTCCTTGTCGCCCTTTATGCGGTAGATTGTTGCACAAGCACCGCAGAAACCGTTACGGCAACCGCAACCTCTGACAAGCTGATAGCCTGCGTATTCCATAGCGGTCATAATCGTTAAATTTTCGGGAACAGCATACTTTTTCCCAAACAGAAATATATTAACTAATTTTTCCATTTTTACCTCTCCTTTAATATTCATCAGGAAGTTCGTCGATTTGGTCGCAACGGAAAACAGGACCGTCTTTGCAGACATATTTAGCGCCTACATTACATCTTCCGCATTTTCCGACACCGCATTTCATACGAAGCTCCAGTGTGGTGTAAATCTGGGTTTTGTCAAAGCCCATTGAACAAAGCCCATCTAAAGTGAACTTAATCATAATAGGCGGACCGCAAATAACAGCAGTCTTATTGGTGTCAAAGCCAAGTTCCTTAACGAAGTTTGGAACAAAGCCAACATGCCCATCCCAACCCTCCTGAGGGTTATCGATTGTCAAATGAACTTTAACACCGGCATCTTTTGACCATTCCTCAATGATTTCGTTATAGTCAAGCAAGTCATCCTTGCTTCTTGAACCGTAAACAATATCAATTTCGCCATAGCGGTCACGATAGTGACGGCAGTAATTGATAACGCTGCGAAGAGGTGCAAGACCAACACCGCCGGCAATAAAGAGAAGATTCTTCCCTGCAAAAACATCGTCAACAGGGAACGGATTTCCGTATGGCCCTCTGATTGTAATCTGCTGACCAACCTCTGCCTGATGTAGCCAATCGGTAACACATCCGCACTTTTTAATGGAGAATTCCATATATTCCTCGTTAGTCGGGGAGGAGGTTATAGAGAACATAGCCTCGCCAACACCGGGAACGGAAAGCATAGCACACTGTCCGGGACGGTGGTCGAATGCCTTTTTACCGTCAGGAGTAACAACTCTGAAGGTCTTAATATCGGGAGTGTCAATACGGACATCTGTTATAACGCCGATTTTTGGAATTAATGTTTCAGAATTATTCACTTGCTTTCCCTCCAATCTTTTTCATAACTTTAACAATATTCATGGAAATAGGACACTTTGAAAGACATCTTCCGCAACCAACACAGCTAAACAGTCCGTCGTTGTTTTCAGGATAGTAAACCAGCTTGTGCATAAATCTCTGGCGGAAACGCTCTTTTTGAGTGAGTCTGTTATTTCCGTGAGCCATCTTTGTAAATTCAGAGTACATACAGGAATCCCAGCAACGGAATCTGACAACACCGTTTCCTGTGTTGAAGTCCTTTATGTCGTAACACTGACAAGTCGGGCAGACGAAAGTACAGGTTCCGCACCCGAGACAGGTCTGGGATAACTCATCCCACTCAGGCGCATTGAAAAAGTCCATAGTCTTGCCACCGCCAAATGCGTCGGTTTTAAGGTCTTTAAGGGGAAGCTTTTTCATAATGCTTCCGATTTTTTCTTTCTGCTCGGAAACAGCGTCCTCGGAGCATTCTTCTGTAAGTCCTGCAATTTTTTCCATAAAAGCTTCACCCTTTTCGGTGTTTGCCTGAATGAAAAGCTCTGTTTCAGTTTTCCACATAGAAACATCGCCGCAAGGCTCAGCCGGGTTTATGTCAAAAGTCTGACAGAAACAAGTTTCAGCAGGCTTTGAGCAAGCGAGAGAAACGATAATCCCCTTTTCGCGTCTTGAAGCATAGTAGCTGTCAACAGGCTCGCTTAAAAATACTCTGTCTAAAATTTCAAAGCTTTTAACATCACAAGGACGAACACCCCAGATAACAAAATCTTCGGTTTCCTGTCTTGTGTCAATAACTTCAATGTTCTTACCCTCTGTTTTAAACTCCATAAGGCTTTCCATCTGAGGGAAGAAGAAGTCTTTAGGGCTTCTGACAGTGTTTAAAGCGTCGCTCCATTTTATGCCGTCTTCCCATTTTTTATAAACGGCAGAGCCGTCGGAAGAATCTGTGGGAAGATAAAGAGGCATTGTTTTTGAAATCTCCGTAAAGACGGAATTTATCTTATCAAGAAAACATTTACGCATCAATATCCCTCCTGTCAAAAACATCGTATGGTTCAATATCTTCTTCTGTGTAGTCAACAAGGGGAGCTCTAGAGCCGGCCTCTGCCCCTGCCTGATACTCACCGTAAAATTCGTTTATGTCCTTAATGAACTTACGGTTTAAAAGGTGGAGAGGAATGTTCTGAGGACAAACTCTTGAACATTCACCGCAGTCTGTGCAACGGCCTGCAACATGGAAAGCTCTTATGATGTGGAACATCTTTTCTTCAAAGCTGTTAGCCGCCGCCTTGTTCTCAACCCCGGAATCAGAATTGTCGAACACACACTTTTCACAAGTGCAGGCAGGGCAAGCATCACGGCAAGCGTTACAACGGATACAACGGGACAACTCGTTCTGCCAGAAAGCAAATCTTTCGTCAGGAGTCATAGCCTCAATTCTTGCAACCTCGTCAAAACGGTTTGAATCAAGAACATCTCCGTTCTCGCCTAAAAGCTCATCATAAGCCACGCATTTTTTACTCTTACAGTTTTCGCATCTTTCCAAAAGAACATCCTTTAAAGCAATTTCATAAGGCTTATCCTCATAGATTGTTGTAACTGAAATAGTGTCATCACCGAAAGCGATAGCGGAAATACCGTCTCCGCAAAGCTTTTTAACCTTTGAAATATCCGCCATTCCGTCGCAAGGAAGACCGATTGCATAAACTTTTTCACGGTCAAAACGGTGTTCTGTTAAAAGCTGATTAAAGCTGTATGAATCGCAAGGCTTTAAGAAAACAAGGATTTTTCCCTCAATTTTATCTGCCTTTGAAACAAGATATTTTGAAAGGTTTGCTCCGCAGAAACCGTTCCATACGAAGTTTTCTTTCAGGTCATCTGCATTTTTGAAAACAGATGGAGTAATATCGTAGTCAAACTCACCTTTCTGCCAGCCGAAAACACAGCTTACAGTACCATTTTCAAGCAGAGAAACTGCTTTATCGATTAACATAGGTTGTGTTATTTTTTGCATCGCAGATCCTCCAATCTCTTGTTTTCACCAAGAGCCGCAACAGTCTCAACAAAATCGTTCATAGTAGCGGCAAATTTAGCACCCTCCGCAGCAGAAACCCATTCAACACGGGTTCTTTCCTTTTCAATACCCAGGTAATCGAGCATTGAGAAAAGAGTTGCCATTCTTCGGCGGGTATAGTAGTTTCCTGAAGTGTAGTGACAGTCACCGGGGTGGCAACCGCAGATTATAACTCCGTCAGCACCTCTCTGGAAGGCACGGAGAATAAACATTGGATTAACACGGCAAGAGCATGGAACTCTTATAATCTTAACATCTGCAGGGTAGCATAAACGGTTATTCCCCGCAAGGTCAGCCCCTGCATAGGAACACCAGTTGCAACAAAAGGCAACAATCAACGGTTTATATTCACTCATCGACATATAGCATCCACCTCCGCCATAATCTGTTTACTTGTAAAGCCGTTTAAGTCCATAGCACCTGACGGGCAGGCAACGGTACAAGCACCGCAACCCTGACAAACCGCAGGATTAACAACGGCAATTCTTCTTGTTTTTGTTGTTCTGTCAGGCATACGGAACTCCTTATCCTCATAAGTAATCGCCCCGTAAGGACAAACTCTTTCACAGGATGAACATCCGTTACACATAAGCTCATTGGAATGAGCAACACACGGATTTCCGGTAAGCTTATCTTTGACCAAAAGTCCGATAACCTTAGAAGCCGCCGCACTCGCCTGAGAAACTGTTTCAGGAATATCCTTAGGTCCTTGACAAGCACCGGATAAGAATACACCGGCTGTCGGACTTTCAACAGGACGAAGCTTTGGATGTGCTTCTGTGAAGAAATCGTTTGTGTCCATACTTGCAGTAAGCATTGTTGCAAGAGGACGAGCGGATTTATCCGGCTCAATAGCCGCCGCTAAAACAACTAAATCAGCATCAATATGAAGCTGTTTATTTTCGATAAGGTCAGACGCCTGAACTTTGAGCTTGTCGCCCTCAGGAGTAACCTTTCCGACCATACCTTTAATATACTTAACGCCATATTCCTCAACTGCACGGCGATAGAACTCGTCAAAGTTCTTACCCGGAGTTCTGACATCAATATAGAAGACATAAACCTCTGTGTCAGGGTATTTATCACGGGTGAGCATAGCGTGTTTTGCTGTATACATACAACAGATTTTTGAACAGTATTCCTTACCCTTTTGGGCGCAGGCATCACAACGGGAGCCAACACACTGAACGAAAACGATTGTCTTTGGCGATTTTCCGTCAGACGGTCTTTCCAAATGACCTGCTGTCGGACCTGCCGCATTGGTAAGACGCTCAAATTCAAGAGATGTTATAACATCCTTAGACCGGTTATATGCAAACTCGTCAAACTTATCCATACTGATTGGATTAAAGCCTGTTGCAACAACGATTGCACCGTATTTTTCATTGATAAACTCATCTTTCTGAGTATAATCAATCGCCCCTGCAGTACAAACTCTTGCACAAAGACCGCACTTTCCGTTTTTAAGCATATTACAGGAATTAGGGTCAATGGTTGCAACCTTTGGAACTGCCTGTGCAAACGGAATATAGATTGCACTGCGGTTGTCCATTCCGAGATTAAACTCGTTCGGAACTTTCTTCATAGGACACTTGTCAACACAAGCACCGCAACCCGTACAAATATCTTCTTTAACATAGCGGGCATTTTTCTTGATTGTAACATCAAAATTACCCACAAATCCCTTAATTTCCGAAACCTCACTGTATGAGAAAATACGAATATTTTCGTTCTGCGCAACATCAACCATTTTAGGTGTTAAAATACAAGCCGCACAGTCAAGGGTTGGGAAAGTTTTATCAAGCTGAGCCATTTTTCCGCCGATTGTCGGGTTTTTCTCAACAATATCAACGGGGAAGCCGGCATCGGCGATATCAAGGGCTGTCTGAATTCCCGCAATACCACCGCCAATAACCAAAGCTCGCTTTGTAACGGGGGACTGACCGGGAGTGAGCGGAGCGTTAAGGTTAACCTTTGCAATTGCCGCTTTGCCTAAGATAATAGCCTTTTCTGTTCCTGTTGCCATATCCTTATGAACCCAGGAACATTGTTCTCTTATGTTTGCGATTTCAACCATATAAGGGTTAAGACCTGCCGCCGCCGCAGTTTTGCGGAATGTTGCCTCGTGCATTCTCGGTGAGCAGGAGCAAACAACGATACCTGTAAGATTATGTTCCTTAACGGCGTCAATAATCATATCCTGACCTGCCTGGGAACACATATATTGATAATTGGTGGAAAAGACCACGCCCGGCTCATTTGCCAAAGCGTCGGAAACTGCCTGAACATCAACTGTTCCTGCAATATTGCTTCCGCACCAACATACAAAAACACCAACTCTTTGCATCTGTCTTTTCCTCCTTTATTTACTGTATTTTCTGAATGCACTAACCAGAAGCTGTTGAGGAGTATCCTCGTCGAGCATAGTCGGAACTGCATCTGCTTTTAAGTGATTTTGCCCTTGCTTTTTAATAACCGCAAGGCGAACTGCTTCAACCAGCTTTGCAGGTTCAACACCTCTCGGACATCTTTCGATGCAGGCAAAACAGGACAAGCATTTATATAACGATTGTGATTTCATAAGCGGTTCGATATCTCCGCTGTTTACCATGCTGACAAACTGGTGAGGATGATATTCCATCTCATCGTAAGCCGGACAGGTAGCGGAACATTTTCCGCATTTCATACATTTTTTAGGATTAACTCCGCTCATTTTGAGGAGTTCTTCCTGAAGATACGGATTATTCATTTGACTCCTCCTTAACTCCCAGAGCCTCGGCTAAAAGCTCTGTGAAATATACAACGGGAATATCAGCCCCGTTTTTAATCAGGTTATATTTGCAAAGAGGACAAGCGGTTATAATCATTTCCGCTCCCTGAGCCTTTGCATTCTGAATGATTGATTGACTGTTTTTCTCAGCAAGGGTAGGACTTTCCATAGAAATATACCCTCCGCAACATTCGTTGCGCTTTGCGAAAACAACCGGGTCAGCACCTAACGCCTTAATAAAATCCTCCATAATTGTGGGATTTTCGGGGTCGTCCATCTGCATAACATTTGATGGTCTTAATAAAAGACAGCCGTAATATGCTCCGATTTTCTTGCCCTTTAAAGGATTTGTAACCTTTTCGGCAACCTTGTCGAAGCCGATAACATCACGAAGCATTTCAAGATAGTGATAAACCTGCGCCTCGCCCTTATAAGGAGTTTCGGATGCCATATAGTTGTTCACTTTATCCGCAAATTCGCTGTCGCTTTGCATTGCGTGATTAGTTTGCTTTATAACATTGTGGCAAGCGGAACAAACTGTTATTAAAGCCTGTTCTTTTTCAGCGGCTTCTTTTAATGCACGAACAGAGGAAAGCTTAGTCGCAACCTCGTTTCGGGCAGAAACGAACACACCGCCGCAGCATTGCCAGTTTTCGATTTCTTCCAGAGTAACGCCCAAAGCCTTAGCTGACTTGTATGAATACATATCAAGGTCTTTAGCCTTATTCTTAAGGGTACATCCGGGGAAATAACTAACTTTCATTTTATTACCTCCAACTTAAACCATTTGTTCGGGGTGGAAAACCTCGTCGAATTTCTCTTCTGTTAAGAAACCGAGTTCAACACAAGCTTCCTTGAGAGAAATATTATCCTTAAACGCTTTCTTTGCAGTCTTTGCCGCATTCTCATAACCGATATATGGGTTAAGCGCTGTAACAAGCATAAGAGAGTTGTGCAGGTTGTGGTGCATCTTCTCCTTGTTTGCTTTGATACCAACAGCACAGTTCTTATTGAAAGACACGATAGCTTCTGCTAAAAGTCTTGCAGACTGTAAGAAGTTGTAGATACAAACAGGCATAAACACATTAAGCTCAAAGTTACCCTGAGATGCCGCCATACTAACTGCAACATCGTTACCCATAACCTGAACTGCAACCATAGTAACAGCCTCACACTGTGTTGGGTTAACCTTACCCGGCATAATTGATGAGCCGGGCTCATTTTCAGGAATAAAGATTTCCCCAAGACCGTCTCTCGGACCGGAAGCCAGCCAGCGAATATCGTTGGCAATCTTCATCATATCGCAAGCTAAAGCCTTGATTGCGCCGTGAGCAAAAACAAGTTCATCCTTTGAAGTTAAGGAGTGGAATTTGTTTTGAGCTGTAACAAATGCTTTTCCTGTTATCTTGCCGATTTCACTTGCAACATCTTCGGCAAATCCTGCAGGAGCATTAAGACCTGTTCCAACTGCTGTTCCGCCTAAAGCGAGTTCGTGTAACGGCTCGATAGAGCGCTTTATAAGCTCAACATCCTTTTGGAGGCTTGAACGCCAACCGCTGATTTCCTGTGTGAAAGTGATTGGAGTTGCGTCCTGAAGGTGAGTTCTGCCGCTCTTAACGATGCCCTCGTTTTCCTTTTCAAGTCTTATAAATGTCTCAATAAGTTCCTCTGCAGCAGGGATAAGCTTATTTTCGAGAGCTATAACCGCCGCAATGTGCATTGCAGTCGGGAATGTGTCGTTTGAGGATTGACTCATATTAACATCATCGTTCGGATGAAGAAGAGTCTTGCCGAGAATTTGATTTCCTCGGTTTGCAATAACCTCGTTTGAGTTCATATTTGACTGTGTGCCGGAGCCCGTCTGCCAAACAACGAGAGGGAAGTTGTCGTTAAGCTTTCCTGCCATAACCTCATCGCAAGCTTCCTTGATAGCATTAAGCTTTTCGTCTGTCATTTTTTCAGGACGGAGCTTGTTGTTAGTTATTGCCGCCGCCTTTTTAAGTACGCCAAATGCGTGAATAATTTCAGCAGGCATTGTTTCAATACCCACACCGATTTCAAAGTTTTCGTGACTTCTCTGAGTCTGTGCCGCCCAAAGCTTGTCGGCAGGAACTTTCATTTCACCCATAGAGTCATGTTCAATACGATATTCCATTTTTCAACATTCCTTTCCAAATTAAATGTTAAGACTGTTCATAAAATCCTTAAGAACCTTTGCGCTGTTCTTAAGTTTTTCAATTTCTTCGTCATTAAGAGGAAGTATAATCTTTGCGTGTGCACCCTTATCACCAACAACATTGAGAAGGCTTAAGCAAACATCGTAGATTCCGTATTCGCCGTTTAACATTGTTGAAACTGTAAGTGTTGTGTCAATGCCGCTCAAAAGACATTTGCAGATGTGACAAACCGAAATGGAAACGGCATAAAATGTCGCGCCCTTGCGCTGAATAATTCTTGCGCCTGACTTACGCATATATTCTTCAACTTCATTGAGAACAAATTCGGGATATTCCTCTTTGGTCTGAATAACATCTTTAAACTTTTCAACAGGCACATTTGAGATATTTGCAAGTGACCACGGAACAAAAGAACTGTCACCGTGTTCACCGAGAACGTAAGCGTGAACATTTTTCTGATTAACTGAATAGTATTCAGAAATTCTTGAACGGAGTCTTGCAGTATCAAGAACAGTTCCGGAGCCGATAACCCGTTCTTCGGGAAGCCCCGTATGTTTTAAAAATACATAGGTTAAAACATCAACCGGGTTGCTGACAATAACATATGTTGCCTTAGGCGCAACAGGAACAATCTTGTCTGCAATGCTTTTAATAATATCAATGTTCGCCTGCGCCAAATCAAGTCTTGACTGACCGGGCCTTCTCGCCATTCCGGATGTGATAATAACAATATCCGAATCCTTTGCATCAGAATATGAGCCTGCGTAAACAGATGCAGGGTTGCAAAAAGAAACGCCCTGTCTTATATCAAGTGCTTCACCAAGGGACTTTTCTTCGTTAACATCTATCATAACAATTTCCGATGCAATGCCCATAACTGTAAGCGTGTAAGCAATGGTAGAGCCGACATTTCCTGACCCTATAACAGTAATTTTATTCATCTTTAGTCCTCGTACTTTCTATATACTTTGTTTAAATTTTAACAATCTCATATATTATATCACGATATATGAGATTTTTCAAGTGTTTTAGACAAATTTATTTATAAAAAAACATAGTTTTTTCCATAAATAATCTATGCATATTATATAAAGAAAAATGGCGACACATTTTAGGATGTGTCGCCATTAAATTTCCAATATTATTTTATGTACTGGTCAAGAAACTTCATTCCAATCGGAGCTACAAGCTGGAATACTACGCCTATGAGCCAGAGGTAGAAACCAACTGTGAAGCTGGTGAATGGGAACCAGATAATCAAAAGCGCAACAAGGTTAACAATACCTGCGGTTTTTGCAATCTTATCGCTCTTTGTAAGATACCCGAAAACAGAAGCGAGAATAGCAATGATGACTGCAAATGCAATAATATAGTATTCTCCTGCCATATCTGCAATTTCCCAAATATGGGTATTCTTAAGAATTGGGAGACAAAGAGCTAAGATGTTGAAAAGCTGAGCAACAAGACCAATAAAGTTGAGCCCTGAACTCTTAATAGCTCCTAAGGAGTTGGTGATAGAAGCAGCAACATCAACAGTTGGTGTCTGCTGAACAGGTGCCTGCTGAACCGGTGCACAGTTTGCGCATATTGTTTGTCCGTCTGCAATCGGAGTTCCGCATTTTTCACAAAAAGCCATTTTAATTTCCTCCTTTAAGTATAATGTTTATTTTTTCTTATAATAACATAAAAAATTTACAATGTCAACAATTTATTACAAAAATAACATAACTGTAACAATTGAGAGAAAAATTCCCGTAAAATCTCCAATAAGAGCAGATTTTAAAGTGTATTTTGAGTCTTTGCAGTTAATTGCGCCGAAGTAAACGGCGATAGTGTAAAAGGTCGTTTCCGTTGAGCCCATCATAACGGACGCAACCTTTCCGGCATAGCTGTCAACTCCGCAATTATTAAATATATCGGAAAGAATTGCGATTGAGCCACTTCCCGAAACGGGACGAAGCAGGGCGAGAGGCATAACCTCGGCGGGCATGGAAACAGCTTTGAGAAAGGGGGAGAGGAGGTTTGATAAAATATCAATAAAACCGGAGGAGCGAAGCATTGAAATTGCAATAACCAAACCTATAAGGGGAGGTGCAATATTAAAGGTACACCTGAGACCGTCGGATGCGCCTTCTAAAAAACTGTCGTAAACACGGACTTTTTTAATAAGCGCAAAACCGATTATTCCTGCAATCATCAAAGGAACGGCGAGGGTGGAAATAAGCTTCATATTTTTTGCCTCTTTTCAAAAAATTTTGCCGAAAGAATTGCCATACTTGCGGCGCATATGGAAACAATCCAGACGGGAACGATTATTATAGATGGGTTTTGCGAGCCGAAGGTGTGGCGCAGGGAAATAAGCGTTGAGGGGATAAGCTGAATTGAGGCTGTGTTAAGAACGGTGAAAACACACATTTCATAGGATGCCTTTGTGTCGCAGTTGATTTTATCCAGCTCTTTCATTGCCTTTATTCCAAGAGGCGTGGCGGCATTCCCCATTCCGAAAAAGTTTGCAACAATATTCATAATAATAGCAAAATAAGCCGGGCTTCCCTCCTTAAGACGGGGGAAAAGAAATCTTGTCAAGGGCTTTAAGAGTTTAGAAAAAGCCTTAATCAGACCGGATTTTTCAGCAATTTTTGAAAGACCTGTCCAAAAACACATTATCCCAAGCATTGAAACGCAAAGCTCAACCCCTTGAGAGCACCCGTCAATTGCCCCCTTTGTGACCGACTCGATATTTCCTGTTATAAAGCCCGTTAAAAGAGAAATTAATATCATTCCCGACCAGATATAGTTAAGCATTTATATCACCTGTTTTAAATATATTAAAAATTTTTTTAAAGTATACCGAGAGATTTTTTGCCGCTTCCTGTCGGGATATAATGCTTATTCTCATATTTTGCATTTCTTTGTATCATTTTGCATACGGAAAAATTTGAATTTTGAAAAATTCTATGTTAAAATAATTACAAATGGTAAAATTTCCCAATTTAAAGGAGGAGAACAAATGATAACAAAAATGGTTTTTAAGAAAACACCGGAGGAGAAGGAGCAAAAAAGAATATATGAAATAGAAGTTGATAAGATTGTTCCAAATCCATGTCAGCCAAGAAAAATTATAGGAGAGGAGGAGCTTATAGAGCTTGCAAGGTCAATAAAGCAGTATGGACTTATCCAGCCCGTTGCCGTAAGGCAGACGGAAAAGGAACGATATGAGCTTATTTCGGGAGAGAGAAGATTCAGGGCTTGTCGAATGATAGGAATGGAGAGAGTTCCTGCGGTTATAATTGATGTTATGCGGACGGATAGTGCAATCCTTGCCATAATAGAGAATATTCAAAGAAAGGATTTGGATTTTCTTGAAGAAAGCGAAGCTTATGCGGCGCTCTTGAATGAACATGGGCTAACCCAGGAGGAGCTTGCGGAAAAGCTTGGGAAAACCCAGTCGACCATTGCCAATAAGGTAAGGCTTCTTCGCCTCGCGCCACATATCCGTGCTATGATAAGGGAATATGGTCTTGGAGAACGCCATGCAAGAGCTCTTCTTCGGCTTCCTGATGACAAAATAAGATTGAAAGCGCTTAAAACCATAACGGAAAAGAATTATAATGTGTCAAAAACAGAGGAATATATTGACAGATTGTTAGAGCCGGAAGAAAAACCGGTATCAAAGGCAACGGGTGTAAGAGTTTTCAAGGATGTGCGAATTTTTGCCAACACAATCCGCCAGGCGGTGGATATTATGCAAAGGTCGGGAGTGAATGCGGAAGCAGTCAAAACGGAAAACGATGAATTTATAGAATACAGCATCAAAATCCCTAAAAAAATCAAACAAACTGTATAATTCTTCTTGCAGATGTAAATAATCCTTATTAGTGGAGGTGTTACATTGAAGAAGAAAGCTAAAAAATCAAAAATCAGTGTAAAAGGAATAGTGTTAAGCAAAGGGTTCTACATAACCCTCGCCACAATGATAATTGTTTTCGGAACGGCGGCGGTTGTGCGGAAGCTTACGGAAGGTGTTGTAGTTAATAAGGCATCCTTTGATGAAACGGCATGGACAGATGTTGTTGAAAATGCAAAAACAGATATGGAAGAAACTATAGCAACAGAAGATGCTATTGTGGTTGAAGAAATCGAGTATAATCCACCGTCGGCGCAGGAGTTGCTTCCCGTTATGACGGAGCCCACAACGCCTGTGAATAAGGAAATGTCTTTTGAGGAAGTGATAAAGTCTCTTGATATGAAAATGCCTGTGGAAGGGGAGATAATAAGAGACCACTCTCCCGATAAGCACGTCTATTTTGAAAAAATGAACAGTTGGCGGACTCATGACGGAATTGATATAAGCGCCGAAGAAAACACTATAGTAAAGGCGGCGGCAAAAGGTGTTGTTGAAAAGGTCTATGAGGATAATAAGCTGGGAATTGTCGTGGAAATAGGTCATGACGGTGGAATAAAAACCCGATATGCCAATCTGGCGGATATAAACTATATTGAGGTCGGAAGAAAGGTCGCCCAAGGCGACACAGTCGGGTCGGTAGGCACATCATCGCTGGTCGAAGGGAAAGAGCCCTCCCATATCCATTTTGAAATACTGAAAAAAGACGAAAGTCAGAACCCTGCCGAATTTATAATGAAATAACAAAATGGGGCCGGCGCATAATGCACTGACCACGCAAAAAAGCGGAAAAAAACATTTTTAAAAGCGTAAATGACAAAATATAATTCATAAATTAGGAAAGAGGCTGTTGCAATGAACTTCCGAAAAAGGTTCATTTGCAACAGCCTCTTTTTGTAGGGGCAATTCACGAATCGCCCGTTTTATAAGGTCTTAGGATTAACCTAAATATTTCGGAAAATGATATACATTCCCCTGCTTTGTTGCAGTACCGGAAAAATACAGTAAATTTCAAATTTTTATAATTCTGTTTTGTTGCATATATTCTGTTGGTGTTAACCCCGTTTTTTCCTTAAAGAGGCGGCTAAAATGATAAGGGTTTGAAAATCCGCATTTTTCAGAAACAGCATTAATCTTGAATATACCCTCTGTTAACAACTGTTTTGCTTTATTGATGCGTATGTCAATAATATATTGTCGTGGTGTAATACGAAATTGCTCGGTAAAAAGTTTTCTGAAATGCACCTCGCTTATGTTGCATTGGTCAGCCAGTGTTTTATTTGTAAGCTCGGGGAGGGAATAGTTGTTTCCCAAATATTTTATTGCAGGAAGCAAGAGACTGTTTCCGCAAAGGGCGGTTGATTCCCACAAGTTGTAAATAATATTATAAAATAAACTCATAACTTTTGTTCGGTTTCTTTCAGAAAGGAATAGATTTTTCATTTGAATAAAATCTCTCATTATAAAGTCGATATTTTCAATAGGTAATACTATCATTGTATCGCACAAGAAATCTGCACACTCGAAATTTATAACCGGAAATTCACCGCTTTTATTACCATAAATAGTATAACTTTGACCCTTTGGTAAAATAATTGCATGATGTGGGTCGGAAATATAATTCTTTTGATTATGAGTGTAGGTTATCTGCCCATCGTTAGAAAAAGATAAGCCATAGTATTTTCTGTTATTCATTTTTTCAAAACGCCCTTTTGGTGAAAATACGGTTATTACATCCATAATATCTGTTACAACTATTTTATTTAAATCGTTCATTAAAAGCACGCTCCTCACACTTCAGTATATCATTATCATCAAAACAATTCAAGAAATATAAGAAAAAAATATCAAAAACATCAAAGTGGTATTATTTTAAGCATTGTTGATAAACAATATTTTCTCTATAATGTGTATAAGGTATAAATTTAAGGATGTGATATTTTGAATTTTGCAGGGAAAACAGCCATATCGACAGGAGCCGCCTCCGGAATGGGACTTTTGTTTGCACAAAATTTTGCCACCCTTGGCGGAAATGTTGTTATGTGTGATGTAAACGAAGCAGTGCTTAAAGAAAAAGCTGCGGAAATCAATGCAGCTGGAAATGGCAAAGCAATTGCTGTTTTATGCGATGTAACCGATTATAAACAGGTTTGCATGGCAAGAGATGCCACAGTAGAAGCCTTCGGCAGAATTGATGTAGTTGCAAACTTTGCAGGCGGTTACGGCAGAAGAATGAAAAAAGTGGACAGCGGCCTTGATTTTACAGAAGTTCCCATTGAGATTTTTGACTGGAGTCTTGATCTTAACCTGAAAGGCCCCTTTTATTTTGCACACGCGGTATTAAAGCAGATGAAAGAGCAGAATTCGGGACTTATTATAAACATCGGTTCAATTACCGGTATGGAAGGCTCGGGTCACGGAATGGATTATCCGGTAGCAAAAACAGGGATTATGTTCGGACTCACCAAGTCCGTTGCTCAATATGGCGAAGGCAAGGGCATACGAAGTGTGTGCATTTCTCCGGGGCCGGTGCTTACAAGAGACAACATGGCAAATATGAGAACTCTTCTCGGCAGAGCGGCAGACCCACAAGAAATTATAGACTTATGTTTGTTTGTAGCATCTGAAAAAGGTCAGTTCATCAACGGCGAAAACATTATGATTGATGGCGGAAGAAATGCAATGGGAAGGTGGATATAATATGAAACAAAGTTTTTTAAATCACGAAAAGCCTCTGCTTACTGCAATGCTTCAGTATAACACAGTTGCACTGGCGATTGGTGCTATACGAAACGGGCTTGCAAATGGTGCAGAAGCTTTCGGACTTCAGGTGGAATCGCTTGAAGAAAAATATAAAACGGAAGAAAATATCAAAAGACTATTTGATGAAATGCAAGGTAAACCCTGTTATATAACAAACTACAGACAAGGTTCAAACGCAGAAAAAAGTGATGATACCATAGCGGAGGAAATGCTTGTTCTGGCGGAATACGGGGCGACTCTTTGCGATGTGATGGGGGATATGTTCTGCAAACATCCCGAAGAGCTTACAGATAATCCCGAAGCGATAGAAAAGCAGATGAAATACATTAAAAAATTGCACGAAAAAGGTGTGGAAGTGCTGATGTCATCCCACGTATTGAAATTTACACCTGCCGAAAGAGTCCTTGAAATTGCATTTGAACAGAAACGCAGAGGTGCGGATATTATAAAAATTGTAACAGCTGCCGAAACAATGGAAGAACAGATTGAAAACTTAAGAATTACAACACTTCTGAAAAAAGAACTTGGCAAATCATTTTTATTTTTATCGAGCGGTGAATCTTCAATTCACAGACGACTTGGGATGAAACTGGGTTGCTGTATGAATCTTTGTGTGTATGAACATTATGTGGGGTCAACACCAACTCAACCGCTGCTCAGAATAGCAAAAACAATCAGAGACGATTTAGGATTTTAAGGAGTAAATTATGAAAGCAATACTTGTAAATGATGATAGAAGTTTAAGGTGGGACAATGTACCCGACCCTACAATAAAGATGGACGAGGTTTTGGTGGAAATCCATGCGGCTGCACTTAACCGCGCGGACCTTATGCAGAGAGAGGGTGATTATCCGCCTCCACCGGGATGTCCTAAATGGATGGGACTTGAAATTGCCGGAGTAATTGTTGAATTAGGTGATGAAGCGAAATCAAAATCAAACTGGAAAATCGGTGATAAGGTTTGTGCCCTTTTAGGTGGTGGCGGTTATGCCGAATATGTTGCGGTTAGATATGATATGCTTATGCCTGTGCCTGAAAACTGTTCTATGGAAGAGGCAGCGGCAATCCCTGAAGCATTTGCGACCGCATATCTGAATCTTTTTATTGAAGGCAATATAAAACCGGGCAACACGTTGCTTATGAATGCCGGAGCATCGGGGCTTGCAAGTGTTATTATCCCTATGGCAAAAGCGTTTGGTGTGAGAGTTATCACAACAGTTTTAACAGATAAAATTGCAGATTCAATTAAGCATCTGAATGCAGACAGAGTGGTTGTAACAGGTAGAGAAGACATTTCCGAAGTACTTAAAGAGGAACTTGCAAAAGGAACATCTGTTGATGTTGCAATTGATTGCCTTGGCGGCGAAATTATGGGCAAATGTATTCATTATTTATCACACGGTGCAAGATGGATAATGATTGCAGCGCTGGCAGGACAGAAAACGGAAATTGACCTTAAAAACATCTATGTAAGGAATGTGAGAATTATAGGCAGCACTCTCCGCTCAAGAACACCGGCAGTAAAAGCACAAATACTTGCAGAACTTATCGAAAAAGTATTCCCGAAAATAGAATGTGGTGAAATTAAACCTACAATTTATGCTGTATTTCCCATAACAGAAGCGGATGCAGCACATGACATACTCTATAAAGGCGAAAATGTTGGAAAAGTTGTTTTACGAGTTAAATAATAATATAATCAAAATGCACTCAAGTTTGTGAGTGCATTTTGATTTCACATGAAATTATCCTTAAGCGTACACCCTATATGAAAATTAGTTTTAAAAATTATTGGGGAGATGCAATGTTGTTGACCAGCTTGTAATATCCCCAATACATAGGTGAATTTTCGGATTTTGCTTTTTCGAGAGAGTGGATAAATCCGCTTATGTCATCAATTTTAAAGTAAAGCTTGTTAAGTGTAGAAGTTATATCGCTTGCAGATGTCAGATAAGGTTTTTGATATTTTAAAATTTTTTCAAAGGGAAAATATTTTCCGGGGCAGGCAGTTGCCTGAAAGTCGCGGTGACGCTTTATTTCGCAAGAGGGATAAAGGGTTGTAAGGTGAGCAAGAAGCTCTTGTCCTGCGTTAAATTGAGAAGTTGGCATTTCTGCGTTTTGGGTTTCATAATTTCCTTCAAAGCAAATACCGATTGAAACGGAGTTTTTCCCCGAAGTATGAGCCCCGACCGTGTCAAGGGGGCGACCTTCATAAACACTCCCGTCTTTGCGGATGTAAAAGTGATAGCCAATCCCCGTCCAGCCGTTTTTAAGATGCTGTGAGTGTATTGAATTTACATCCCCGTTTCCTGCTCTGTGGTGAATGATTATATAATTTGTAGCGGCTCTCTTTGAAAGACTGCCATTCCAGCTAAAATTTGTTTTAATTATATTCATTTGTTGGACTCCCCCTCTTTCTTGGATATGACATTTGATGCAACCTCAAGACCATAGGTGAGAAAAGGCGGAATATCAACTCCGAGAGCAACAAGGTTTTCGAGAATTGAGCGTGTCTCGTTTATAATAAATGTTGCAAGAGTGAACCAACCGAGAAAACGGGTAAAGGAAAGGTTAATTCCGATGGTTTTCCCCATATTTTCAAAGGATAAGGATATGAAAAATGCGAGAGCGATAACAATCCAGTAGCCAACCTTTTTGATAATTCCCAAAAGCCCCTTGCCGGAATTTTCGATAAGAAATACTTTTGCCTTTATAATTCCTGTTACATAGTCAACAATATTAAGAAGCATAAAAGCGGCAAAAAGATACCAGAACCTACCGAGCAGTGAGGAGAGCAGAGCTATCGCAAGCCCCCATAATGAATTTATCTTGTTTAGTATTTTGTCCATAATAATCTCCCTTTAATAAACTAAATAGTAGGTATCATCGTTCTTGACTGCGATCTCAAATTCCTCGGCGGTCATTTCAACGAGACGGTGATTATTGATTTTGTTGGCATTTTCAGCGGTTTTTGCCGTTTCCGCATAGCCGCTTTTGGCGGAATAGTCCGTAGGCGATACGAGATAAATCCAGCCATCACTAAAAATATAGGATTTGTTTTCGTCAAGTCTTATGCAAATGTCGCCATTTTCAACGGATAAGGAGTTCATTTCCTCGGCGGAGGAAACAGTATAGATTTCGGTTGTGGCGATTGAAGGAATTTGAGATGCAGGTATCTTTCCGTCAATTAACATTGCAAGATCTGTCCCAACCATTTCCAAAATATCGGAAAGTGCACGAGTTGCTGCCTTTTTGCTGTCTTCGGCATAAACGGCTTGAGCTTCGGCGTTTTGCGCAGCATTTTCAGCACGCTCAGCAAAACCGCCCACTCGGGTTATTTCTTCGTAATACTTTTCCCAAAGGTCAGGAGAAGGAACAGAGGGGGCGTTTGCCTCTTTGTATGCCCCGTCAGCAACATATAAACAAACCAAACCGGTGGAGATTCGGATATAGTTTTCGGAAGAAAGATTTGTCCCGAAAATCCCGACGAAAACAGGAGAGTTGCCCGTGAGCACTTCCTCGGGAAGAACGCATTGGTCCTGCTCGACGGGGACGGAAAATGCACCATCGTCGTTTGTGAAAACAGCGATTTTTGAAAGCCCCGACCAATCTTCTGTTTCGAAGTTGAAACGGCAGGTGTAGTAGTTGCTGTTTCCGCTGAACAATGATGTTGGGGCAACAAGTTTAAGAGAGTGATTTGAAACATTAAAATCAAAAAACATATTAAAAATCCTTTCTGCCCGGTGTTTTTCGGGCGATAATTTAAAATACGGTAAGGTAAAATGTGGTTGAAAGCTCTATAGTTGAATAAATGTCATTTTTTGAGCATAAGGAAATGACACCGTTTATATATGTGATGTAAATATCGCTGAAATAACCCAAGGAAATTGATTGCTCGTTGGTGTGATATTGATTGCTGTAACTGGAGAACAAGCTCTTTTCAAAAATACCTGTCTCAAGATTGCAAATGCTTATGGAGTTTTTGCCGCCTGAAGTAAGGATTGCATAAGTATATCCATTTCCAATATCGAAAGATAAGAACGGATCTCCGGCAGGGATTTTATTTTTGTTCTTGGTGGCAATTCCGCTGAGGTTTACAACAGGATGAGCACCAAAATCTGCAATTTTTGAGGTAGCCAAATGCCGCTTGTCAATTATTTTACCGTTTTCGATAAGGGCAAGAAGAACAAAGCTTTCGCTGTCGTCGGGCAATGTTGAGCTGCAAAGCGGAATGTTTTGAAGAACAATGTCGTTGCAAATATAAACATAAGCGGTTTCGTCAGAGGGAACAGAAAGAATTTCGTCAGAAATAATTATGTAGCTCCCGTCCGACATAATAACAGTTCCGGGACAGATTTTAACGGATGTCTTGTCATCGTCTGCCCAGACAACTTCGCAACGCTTGTCGGAAAGAGTAACACCGCTATCCGATACATTTGCAAGAATTTCGTTAGGTGAAAAGGGGAGAACTCCGTGACCGGTTATTGCGGATAAAACCTCATTTATATCAATGTTTGAATATGCTGTATCAGTTTTGAATTTGCTGATATATGCCATTTATTTAACCTCCTTTAGAGTTGGATTTTCCGTATTATCAATGTTATCACGATTTATGGTAACGGATGAAAATTGACAAGGAACGGAAACAGTCTTGTCATTTAAAGTGTATTGAAGTTTGGCGAAGTCGCCGAGATGATAGTCCTTTAGAAAAACAAGGTTTTGTGCTTTGGCGGAAAAGTCCTTGTTGATTGAATAATCCGAAAGCTCGCCCAAAGCCTCATCTTTATTTTCTTTATGGGAAATGTTATACCATTTATATTTATCCGAAACAGAGGAATCGGGAACATAAACATAAAAATCATCAGGAGGAGCAGTCCCCTTTTTCCATTTTCCGCTTGGTGAGTCACAGTATAAATAATTACCGTCGCTGAAAGAAATATCAAAACGGGTATAAGAGCCGGAAGAAAGGGAAACACGGTAATATGTGGCGTAGTTGTCCTTGTCTTCATCGTATAGGGCAGGAGTGTTTGTTGACGGGTTCCAATGCCCCATATATTTCATTCTCTTTTTAAAACAAACAGAATTTGATAAATCGAGAATATCCTTGTTTAATGTAAGCGAGCTTAAAGTGCAGTCATTTTCGGAAATATAGAAATCAAGGTTATTTCCCATAAGAATATCCAGATAAAATTGGTTGTCCGAATGGGAAAACCTCACCCGATGCCCAAGGTTTGCCGTATTAAGGCATTGAACCAAAGTGTCTGAAAAGCTTGTAACTTCATCGGTCTTAACGGTATATATATCCGTGATTTCGGGAAGAGTACCCAAATTAATAGAACAACCTTTTGAAATGGATAACAAATTTTCAACGCAATCGGAAATTGTTCCCGAAAACGAAGTGGGAGGGATAATTGATTTGGATAAAAGCCAGGAAAGAGAACGACAGTATATAGTAAAATCGTCATTATAAGTGTAACCGATAATAATATCCTGAAAATTATTCTCATCCTCTAAAAACAGATAATCGTTTTCCGTTATAATTTTTGTTAAAGCGTCCTCTTTTTCGATATGCAACTCAAATGTCCCAACATCATTCCACCGAGCATCACGGTAGGAAGAAATTATTTTGTCGGTAAACCCAAGCTCGTTTCCCTCAAAATCGTAAAGATAAACACCCATCAGTATACCCCCTCAACATATTGATTATCGTAATGGACAGTAGCAGAAATAACATTTCCGTAGCTGAGATTGTTTAATATTATTCTGTTTTTCCCGGGAACAAGAAAGAAATTGTCAAGACTTGAATCTTCCGTCCGTGAATTTAATAAATTTGTCCCGAGATTACTCTTAATATAGCGTCGGTTAATATCGGAACGCTGATTGAAGCAGATTGATATAACCTCCCCGTCGGAAAGAGCGTGAGTTATGGCAAATCTCTGAAGAATTTCATCAGGCTTGTCCGGATTAACACGCAAAAGTTCGATTCCGTTATTGCTGTCTGCATCTCCCGTTGAATAAACTGTGATTAACGGATAAACAAGGCTGTCTCCGGAATTTATAAGAATAACATCGTTGTTGTTTGTCCCCCAGACAGTTGGAGTGTCTAAATTCCAGCTCTGAGCTTCGTTATCGAAGCAAATATTTTTAACGGTTTCATAGCATGGTTTGGTTATAGGTGAATTGTCCGAAAAATATGGATTATCACAGGTGAACTGAACAACAAAAGAGCGGAGAGAAGAACCGTGAGAAGAAAAGGAGTCAACGGAAACCTGATTGACCTCAATCCGCCTTGATTTGTTTTTAAAGTCAATGTATAAAGTTCCCCCCTTTGAAAAAATTCGATAAATTTTCGCTGACATTTCGGAAACATCACCATAGGTTATGTCGAATGCCATAGAAATTGTGCGTGGATTAAAGGTGGAGGAAATTGTTGTCTGCCCGTCAAAATCTATGTAGTTTCTGGTCTGATATGTTTTTTCGGGAGTGCCAAGACCGAGTAATTCATATATAGCAAGTTGGAAAGAACGGTCTCCTGAGAACTTTAAAGTTCCAATATCGTTTTGGAATATAATTTGTGACATATTTATTGCCCCCTTAACTTTGCCTGCATAGTTGCGTTTTTCCAGGCAGTGATTTGCTCGTATGTGGATTCTTTAGAAGAACCGATATTAAAAGATTGATTGTATGTTATGCCGGAAGAAGCATTGCTAACTCCCCCTCTGCTCTCGAAAACAAAGGACGGAGCGGAAAGACTTGCGTTAAATTGAGAAATCATATTGCGGATATTTTCAAGATAATCATCAAGCTTGTTCACAAACGCAACGCCAAAATTATCGGCAGAAATTGTTCCGCTGACAGTGAAATTTTCGGGTATTTCAAAGCCAAGTCGAGAAAGCTCTGCTTTCATGTATGAGGCGGTGTCGGAAACAGCGTTTTCAAAATCAGAGGCAAATAGTTCGGAGGATATCTTTTTGGTGAGCATTTGATTTTGAAGATAGCCGTTTATAGCGTTTATAAACTTGTTGTCGGAAGAATTTAAAAGAATGTCGGAAAATTTTGTTCCCTGCTCAACAGACATATCGGATAAAACGGAAAGAAAGTCTGAAGTAACATAGGAATCGAATCCGCTGTTTTTAATTCTCTCTTTAACGGCAATAATGGAATTGTAATAATCCATAAGCTCCTGATTTGTTTTTGAATAATCATTGAGCATATCATAGGATAAAAGCCCACCGTTAACACCACCGCCGTAAACGTTGTAATGCAGGAATTTGCTGTTTTTGTGATTACTTAGCTTGTCCTCAAATTTTTGCTGTTTTTTGAGAACCTCCTCAATGCTGTTTTCTGCGGCATCGGAAATATCCTTATATATTTCCGTAACTTCGTTTTTTAAAGCCTTAATAATATCCTTTTCCTGGTCAGCAAGAGCTTTAAGTGCGGCGAGATAATCTTTGTTTGAAAGCTTCTGTAATTTCAGAATTTCTTCATTTTTGAGTTTTTCAATTTTAATATCATCTTTTGCCGCTTGGATTTTTTCTTCATAGTTCTGACGGATTTTTTCCGCGCTTTCGGAACGCTGTGCGGCTTCAAGCCGCTTTTTCTCATTCTCGTAAAGCTGTTGATATTTAAATAAATCGTTGCTGCTGTAAGCCAAAAAATCAACTCCTTAAAATATTTTGGAAATTTCCGAAGATATATCGGGAAGCGTTGTGGGAATACGGTAAATCCGCTTCTGTTTTCGGAGAAACCGTTTGTAATCAGGGTCCTTGACAGATGAAAGGTCAGCGTTTCTAATGCTGACAATATCGGTAAATCTGCAGTTGTCAAGAGAATAAAAAAGTGCTAAAAACCTCCACCAATGCAGTTGGGCGGAGGATAAATCAATACCGTATTGAGAAAGAAATGCGGCATAAATGAGTCCGCCGTCATAAATGAAAGAAAATGAAGGAGTGTTGCATTTTCCGCCGCTGCCCCCCTCCCCTTTAGGGAGAGGGGATAAAAATTCTGAAAGAGCGGAAAGAGCTTCCTCAATGGAGGCGGGTAAAACAGGAGAGATGAAAGCAAGAGAGAAAAATCGAATTATTTTATCAGCGTTGGATAAATCGGGGTTTTCGAGAGTGTTTTGAATTTCAATCCACACTCTGAAATCGGTATTTATAGGATAATTCTCTTTGCCGATTGTGATTGATTCGGGAAGAGGTGCAGTTAAAAAGTTAATCATTCGGCAACAAAGATACAGCTCTCCCAATTATCGGAAGAGGTTGCAACACCGGGAGTTCTCTGACCGTTTGCACGAAATGTTCCGCTGTAATCATAAGCATCAGAGTCATTGCCTTCCTTGTCGGGAATAAGAGACCATTGACGGAGCGAAGCTGTGCATTCGGCTTCAGGATTATTGCTTATGTCAACAAAAACCATATCGACAATTGCCTTATCGCCAACCAGTTCGTTATCTGTTATGTCAACAATAAGCGCATGAACGGGATTTTCGTTGTCATAATCAAAGCTGTAGGAAATTGATGGAGCATAGCTGACAACATCATTTCTCTCAAAATCCTCATCAATGTACTGTCGTGAGTAGTTGACAGGATTTTTGCTGACTGAAAATTCGGTGAAATTTTTAAGTCTGTGATAGGTCACGCCGTTGTCGTCGCCAACGGCAATAAAAGCAAGTTTTTCACTTCTTTTAAGTTTACTCATAAAAAACAAAACCTTTCTGTCCGCAAAAATTGATTAAGACTCCGTATGCGGACAAATACGAAGAAAATTATGAATATAAAAAGCGGCAGAGAATCTCATATTCGGAGAAGGAAGAGGAAGATGCTGTGATTTCGCCGCTTTTAACAACAGAAAGAGAAACAGGAGAATACTTTTCTCCCAAATAAGGAAGAGAAGAAGGTGAGTTTACCGACTCAACCCAGGATAAAAAGGAAGAATAAAAAGAAGAAAAATTAAAACGAGGGTCAAATGGCTCTCTTAAAACGAGACGAAAAAAAGATTGATAAATAACTCCGCCGTCAGTATATGTTTTATAAACAGGGTTATCGGAAACAGCCAATAAACTGCAGGAGCTAACTGACGGTGCAAGGAAGTTCTGATTAAGTTTTTTGCCTGACAGAGCAGGACAAAGCTTGAAAAAATCTGTAATAATATCAAGGAACATAGAATTTCTCCTTAAGAACAAATAATTTTCAGATGCGGTGACGAACCAAAGGTGTTTTTTGAAAAAGCCGTAACTTTAAAACAAAGGGAACTATCAGGCTCGGTAGAGTTGCTTTTTCCTATGAGAAGGTAATCCCCAATGGAAATATCCGTCTTTGCATAATCGGGAATTCTGATAACAGCTCTGTTTGATTGAGAAAGATTGCCCGAAGAAACAGAGGAATCAGTGGAGCGGAAAACAAAAGCGCAAGGGAAAAAAGTGCGAACCCAGTTTTCCGATTTTTCGTTGTAATGATAAAGAACTGCGGATGAATTTGTAAGCATCTTATAATTCCCCCTTAAAAAGAAGGTCGCTGTCGCCTAAGTAAAGATTGAGGATTTCGGAAAGCTCAAGCTTTATAAGACTATTGTCATAGGAAACGGAATAACCGTCCGTGTTTTCGGATTTAACACCGCAACGGGAGGATAGCTTCATATAAACCTCAGCAATTTCGCAAAGAGCAAAAGCGGCGTTTTCCTCATATTCAGGAGGAATGGGTCTGTCGTTTGTAGCAACGGAAAGGTATGCTTTTGCCTTATACATATAGCGGTTGAAAAGCTCCGGAGGAATTAAGCTTCCTCCGAAAGCTGATTTATAAAAACCGTAATCCATAATTTAAGCCTCGCTTGCCATAAAGCTTGCAAGAACAACCTTTGAAGCGTTTGAAAGAGCGACTGTGTAGAATTTATCAGCAGAAATTGCAGTCGTTCTTGAAAGAGTGTTTCTTTCGGTTTCCACATTTGTGTCGCGCTTAAGATAAATTGTGAGAGCCGGAGCATCATCGCCGTCACCGTCCTCCTGAA
Source organism: Oscillospiraceae bacterium (assembly GCA_015068605.1). Lineage (GTDB taxonomy): Bacteria > Bacillota > Clostridia > Monoglobales > Monoglobaceae > SIG454. The sequence continues at coordinate 18,646 of SVKF01000014.1, read as the reverse complement.
GCTTGACAATAGGATTTATGTAGCAGTTGGTGTCGGCATCAAGGCGTACCTTTTTAGACATAACAATATGAATGTTTGCAATCATACCAACCTCACCGTATAAAACAGTTTCGCAGTTATATTTGTCTGCAGAAATGAAAAGTTCATTTTTGCGAAGCTGGGTCATCTGTTTAGGGTGAACAAACATAACCTTTTCTGAATTAAGCTCTTCTTCAAAAAGGTCAACAGCATCAACAATGTCGTTGTAGTTGATAAGGTTGTCAGACTCATATTTAAGTGTTGCGGATAAAAGCGCCTCCATAGCATCGGCATCAACCTTTGAGGCAATCGCCTTTGCAATTTGAGTATTCGCCTCACCCACAGGATTACCATATCCGGCAAGAACAACCTCGTCAGTAAGTTCAACAGCCTTCATGGCCTTTCTGATAGTAACTGTGGTAGAAGTTGCTGTAAGAGTCTGTGTTTCGGCAGTTTCGCCTTCACCGACAAATTCAGCATCACCAATGTATGCATACTGCGGAACAGTAATTGTATCGCCGGGAACACCGACTAAAGTGTCATCAACCTTTGCAAAAGGCGTAACAACGATTTTATTCTGAATTTTGGCGGAAATCATATCAGCCATAACTTCGGGATTAATAATATCTGCAATAGTAGTTTTTGCCATAATATAAAATACCTCTTTTCTTAAAATTTAGCCTTTAAGACTTTTGTATAAAACAGGATTTTTTGAAAAAAGCTTAAGCCTGTCGGAATATGACATAGCCTCAAAATCTTTTTTCGTGATATTATTGGATGATTTTGGTCTGCGAGTAAATTTCGGTGCAGAGTTATCGTCAAAAAGAAAAGCATTTTCCTGACGAATAGCCTCAATCTGCTCATTAAGACCAATAACCTCTCCGTTTTCAAATGAGATACCGGAAAAATCGATAAGTGCTTTCAGAATTTCCGGATTTTTAGCGTTGGTTGCGGAAAGAATTTCTGAAACAGCCTGATTGAATTTAAATTCATCAAGCTGACTCTGTCCCTCTTTAAGCCCCTTTTCGTATTCAGAAGCAAGGGCTTTTTCGATTTCAGAAAGCAAAGAGGAAGCAACTTCTTCCGAAAGACCAAGATTTTTTAATGTTTCGATGTTCATATAGACTCCTCCATAGATTTAAGGGTGGATTTTGCAGTAGCCTCATCCTCACCCAAATACCACATACGGAATTCGTGAGGAAGAAGAATACCGGAATTGAGAAGCTGAAGCCTTTCCTGAAACTCTGTTTTTCTGTCGGCAACAATGCTGTCATCAAAGCTGAAGGAAACGGAATAGTCTCCAAGCGGTGCAAGACAGTAGAGCGAAACAAACTTGTCAAGACAGCAAATGAGGTCGGAAAGAGCATTTTTGAAGGCAATCTGAATGTCGCAAACAGTTGCATAGCTTCTTTGTTTTGAGGCGCGGATTTCTTCGGCAGTTCTGTCTTTTAAAGTTTCGTCAGAAATAGTTCCGAAAGAAAGACCGCAACAAAACTCAATTTTTCTTAAGATGCTGTTAAGACCTCTTAAGATGCTTTCATCCCGAATTGACGGAGACCAGTCATGGAACAGGTTTTCGTCGGCAGAAATGGTGCGGTAAAGCTTTTTGTCCGGTATAAGAGGATTTCCGTTTCTGTCACGGGTGAATGCACTGCGGTCAAGATAAAGAGCCCTCTCTCCGCTTTCAAACTCCCATAAGAGTCTGGAGTATTGAATATCCGCATCACGGATTAAGTCACAAGCCGTTGCAAAAACGGGTATTCCGAGAGGAGAATAAGGGTCAACCGTATTGGAATAAGGCATCTTAAAATAGGTAAAGAGCGGGGTATCAAGCCCATCAATTTGGGTGTAAGGCTCAATGTCGCTCCATGCGGAAACTTTGGATAAAGGAATCTCTTTTCCCAAATCCGAAAGAGAAGAACTTTTAAACGCACGATTTTCGATAAAATAGCCATCTTTTTCGGGATGATGATATTCAAGACGAGTAAAATAACCTTCGGAAGAAGTGATTCTGTCAAGAAAAATTGCCGAAATAAGCCGTCCCGAAGCATCAAAAGAAACGGGAATAAAGCTGTTTGGCTGAATAAAGTCAATGGAAATGGTGCTGCCCGAAAAGCTGGGCTTAAATATTATTCCGCCAAGGGCTGCGGCAAGTTCAACATATTGGCGTTTCCCCGTAAGAAACTGTTGATAAACGGTGTTTAAGAAGTCAGCTCTTTCGCCTCCCGAAATTTCGGAAACCATGTCAATTGTTGCAAGTCTTGCAAATTCAGATGAAATTCCTGCAGCAATGCTGAGGCTTTTTGTGTTTTCGGAAAGCCAGGGTGAGTTGTTCTGATACATATCCGTCCACAAAGAAACAGCGTCGGACATGGAATCGGAGGAGGGAATATCAAGGTTAAAAACCGAAACAGCGGCAGTTTTGAAGTTAAAAGGAACTGCCTTTTTAGAAAATGAGTTAAAAAATTTCATAAAGTCCTCCTGAAAAAAGTGAAGGAGTTCCTACCAGCCAAGTCTCCTTAAAACTGAATAGGAAAAGTAACGCAAATCGTCCAAAGCATGGTCGTTTTCTTTTATGACGGAGTCAGAGGAAGCGGTGGAATCCCAGCGATAAGATAAAAATTCATTGATAATCCCTTCGCAGCTTCTGTGGAACTTCAGATTTCCGGCAGAAAGCAGGGATGATGTGTAGCGAATACCGTCAAGAACGGAGTTTTTTGCTTTCCTGACCGAAAAAACGCCATGCCTCTTGATGCAGGCAATAAAGGAAGCGGCTGATGGGTCAATGATGACAGATTGAACGGAATAGCCATCGGCAAGCTTTAAAAGTGCGTCATAGTATTCCTCATCGGTTAAAATAGTTCCGTTTCTGCCGCTGTGATAGAATTCCTTGATTCGATATGCGGTCTTTTGGGAATTGTCAACACACCAAAGCCCCATAGAACAAGGATTTAAAGTTCCGTAGTCAATAGAGATATAGTATTCTCCATTTGCCGGCGGAGTGTCAAAAATGTGTTTTTCCGGATTAAAGTTGGGATAAACAAGCCCATCTGACGCAGCCCACTTTCCAAGAACATACCTGTCGTAAAAAACAGAGCCGAGGTATTCCCGTTTAATGTTTTCACGAATGGAATCGGGAAGATATGGATTGTCGTCAATGGTGTATTGCTGATAAAAAATATCAGCATCGCTGTCAATGAATTTTTTAAACCAATGGTTGGGAGAGTCAGGGTTGCAGGTGCCGTCAAAAAGACTGTAATCTTTGTCAAGACGGGATTTGAGCATATTGAAAACTTCAGGACTCCAGGTAGCAACCTCGTCGCCATAGCAGTATTTAATACTCGCCCCGCGGATTTTGTCAACCTGATTTATGGTGTCAGCCCCAAGACAGTAAACAGTCTCGCCGAAAAGAGAAGCGGTGTTGTTTGTTTTTATGTCGGAAACTAAATAACTGCCCCAAATGCTTTGCATAGGTTCAATTATATTTCTCGTAAGAGAGCCCCGTGTGTTTCCTAAAAGAACAATAAGACCGTCTTTTCCTTTCATAGAGCGGATTCGTTTAGGGATAACGAAATAATCCATATAGGTTTTTCCGCTTCGGGTCGCACCCGACTTAATATTCCATCGGTGATTGGCAAGAGAGAAATAAGAAAGTTGTTTTTGGGAAAAGGACATCAGATAACCCCTTTAATAGAATTTAGAACATTGTCTAATTTTTTGAGAACCTCATCAGCTGAGCTATTGTCCTCGCCAAGAGTGTTTCTTATTTCCTTGTAGGCGGAAACATCTCCGCTTGCCAGCGCTTTTGAGCAAAGAGCATAAGCCATTCCGAGACGGAAGGTAATGTCCCTTTCAGAAAAGCCGAGGGATATGAGCTTGTCTCTGACCTCGTCATTGTCGATTGGCGTGTTCATAAGCTTTTGAATACAATTCTTAAGCTTTTTGTGTGCCATTAGCATCACACTCCTCGCCATAAATATAATGAGAACAATGTGGCAAAAGGTGTCATATAATAAAATAAATGTAAAAAATAAGATAAAATAATTGACATGAATGAATTAAGAGTATATAATATTGGTATTATTTGATTTAATGAGGTAACAAATGGTTTATAATAGTATTTTGGAAGCAATAGGGAATACGCCTATGATAAAACTGTCAAGAATGGCGGATGAAAATGCGGCAGATATTCTTGTTAAATTTGAAGGACTCAATGTGGGTGGCTCAATCAAAACAAGAACAGCATACAGTATGATTCTTGACGCAGAAGAAAAAGGTCTCTTGAATAAGGATACCATAATTGTCGAGCCCACCAGCGGCAATCAGGGTATAGGTCTTGCACTTGTGGGAGCGGTGAGAGGATATAAAACGATAATCATAATGCCCGATTCCGTGTCTGAAGAGAGAAGAAAACTCGTTAAGCACTATGGTGCAGAGGTTATGCTTATCCACGATGCCGGAAATATCGGAGCGTGTATAGAGGAGTGCCTTGAAACTGCACTTAAAATGCAAAGAAAAAATAAGAATGTGTTTGTTCCCCAACAGTTTGAAAACCCTGCCAATCCGAGAGTCCAAAGGGAAGCAACCGCAGTTGAAATCTTAAGCCAGGTAAACGGTCCGATTCACGGTTTTTGTTGCGGCATAGGAACAGGCGGAACAATAACGGGAATAGGCGAAACCTTGAAAGCGAAAAAACCCGACATTGAAATATGGGCGGTTGAGCCTGAAAATGCGGCAATCCTTTCGGGCGGCTCAATCGGAACACATATCCAAATGGGAATAGGCGACGGAATTATTCCAAAAATTTTAAATACTGAAATATTCAATGATGTTTGTATAATAAAGGACGAAGAAGCAATAAACTGCGCAAAAGAACTTGCCTTTAAGGAAGGGATAATGTGCGGAATATCAGGCGGAACAAATGTTGCGGCGGCAATAAAACTTGCTAAGAAACTGGGCAAAGGCAAAACTGTTGTAACAGTCCTCCCCGACACCGCCGAAAGATACTTCTCAACCCCCCTCTTTGACGAATAACAAACAAATATCCACTCGCACACATATAGCGGGTGGTATTTCATTTTCGGGCATAGCCCTAACCACCACCGGCTCCTCAAAGGAAAAGGCTTGGCTTCCCCTTGAGGGGAAGCTGGCGAGCACAGCGAGACTGATGAGGTGCCTTGAAAACCGCATAATAAAGCCCTCCCTTGTGTAAAGGGAACTGTCGCAAAGCGACTGAGGGATTGTAATTTTGAATTAATCATTATTTACTTGAGTGAAAGCCAAAGCGCAAAATATTTTTCGTCTTTTTGTTACCTAAAATAAATCCCAATCCTCAACATTGCAATATCCATTTTCGTTATCTATAACATAAATAGGTCCGTCTGATCCAGGAATAAATCCAGAGATGTTACTTCCGGCAGCAACAGCAGTTCCGTCGTATTTTAGACCAACTGTGTGAGAACTTCCTGCGGAAATTAAGTTGCTGTATTTCTTCAATTCCTCTCGCTTTTCTGCCAACATATTAATTTTTCTCTTATAAATCAAATCGTTAGTTTCCTTGATTTTTTCTTCCGAATCCTCAAAGCCGTTCAGTTGATTAAAAGTCGCAAGTGCTTTCTCATACTCGCCCTTCTCCATATATTCTACAGCTAAATTATATTTTTCCATAGCCAAATTATATTCCCGTTTCGGAATAATAACCTTTGTTGTCAGAAAATGACCGCCTATTGCAAGAAGAAGCAAAGCAGATGTAATTATAGAGAAAATTTTAATCTTTTTTATAGATTTCTTTTTCTTTTCTTCAATCGCCAAAGCGGAAAACGGAACAACTGCCCCACAGCTTTGGCATTTTCCTGTATGTTCATTGTTGTTTAAAACAATTTCGCCGCCGCGGTATTTACACTTTAAATCCGACATAACAAATCCACCTTTCTTCCTTGAATTTTAGCACAACCGCCAAAATTTGTCAAGAAAACCTACATTAAAACAAGAGACCACAGCAAAATGATTTCATTTTGCCACGGTCCCTTGAATAGTTTTGTCTAATTTTCAGGAATTTCTTCTGAAATATCCTCATCAGCCAAATTTTCCATACCTAAATCGTATTCATCTTCTAATGCCAAATCGTTGGATTTGAGAGATTCTTCGTAAACCTTTTTGTAATCAACCGTAATCTTAATATCTTTGAAAACGCTGGTGTTTGCGATAAGCTTTGCTTCTTTTTCAGCGTGTTTTAAAACATCGTCAATAACAGCAACTCTCTTTAAAACAAAGTATCCTGTAGGAGTTGCAATAGGCTCGCTGACTTCGTTAATTTTAAGTGCCATTGCGGCATTTTCAAAATCAGTCATTTCCGGCAATTGAGAAGAAAGTAATCCGTGCTCCATCATTCCGGGCTTTGTTTCCGTGTAATCGGTTTCATCATATTTTCTTATAAGAGCCTTAAAGTCTTCGGTTTGTGCTTCTTTGATTATATCTTCAGCCCTTTTCTTTGTTTCCTCCTCGCTTTCGTCATAATAAAGGAAGAGGGAGAGAACATAAACTCTGTCGGGATTTTTCGTGTCATAAATCGAACCGTCTTTGTCAATATAACGGTCAGGATTTACATCCATATCAGCCAAAACAGCATCATAGCGAGCGTTCACTGTAAGATATTCTCTGTATTGGTCAACACTTTCAAAACCGCTGAGCTTAAGAAGCTTTTCAAAATCGTCTCCATATGTCTTTTCTTCAGATGCAATTCTGTCCTCGATTTCTTCAAGGGCGAGTTGAGATGGCTGAATGTCAAATTCCTCACCTAAAGAAATAGCAGAAAATATCTTCACGCAGTTATTGGTAACATTTTCAAGAACCTGCTCCTGATGAGTATTCTTTGTTCCGTTATTGGCTTTATCCGTCCACTTAAAATTATCCAGCTTTGAAATGTCATTTCCGCAGTATTCCTGCTGATAAACAAGAGCGGATTCCGCACACATACTGTTAAATAATGATGTGGTAACCTCAAGCCCGTTTATCTTAAAGATAACCTCATCTCCGGTGATTCCATCCATAGAGCTTATAACATCATTATATGTAACAGAGTTGTCATTTCCTGTTTTTTCAACATATCTGTTAAAAATGAAGTAGGTGAAAATTCCGATGGTTATGGCAACAATAACCGAAACAGCTATAACAAAACCGTAAATCTTGCTACTTTTTTTTGGAGTAGCTTCATCAGAGTCATTGTCGGAATCCGGGTTGGTTTTCCCACAATTCGGACAATAAGTGTCGTCACACTCCAATTTACAATCTTCGCAGAACCAAACAGAATTTAACTCTGTGTTTTCCACCTCATTTTCTTCAGGCTGAGCCTCACCGCAAACGGGGCAGGAAGCGGCATTGCTGTCAACCTCCGCCTCGCATTTTTTACATTTCCACATAATTTATTATCCTCCTAAGGTAAAGTTCAAATAGATATACTCATTATACTATATCAACTATAATTTTTCAATGGTTTTTTTAATAATATTTGTGTATTTTTTGTGATTGCCGTCAAAATCCAATGCAAACTCAATGTGCGGACGCTTCCCGTTGCGAATTGCGATATCCAAAGGATTATCCAAAGCAAGGGTAATTGCATTATCGAGATTTGGGGGATTTTCGGCATCAAAGTACAGCTTAAGCTTGTTTTCTTTAACGCTTACCTCGGTAAACTTTTTATCGGAAGCCATTTTGCGAATAAGCGAAATTTCAAGGAGGTTTTCAACAGATGGAGGCATCTGCCCATATCTGTCGCAAAGTTCGTCCTGCATATCCATCAAATCCTCGGGCGTTTCAATGGCGGCAATTCGCTTGTAAACGGAAAGCCTCTGTGAATGAGCAGGGATATATCTTTCGGGAATGTATCCATCAATTGGGATATCAATAAGGGTTTCTGTCTGCTCGTCGGATATAATTCCCTTGTGGGATTTTATTGCGCTGTCCAGCATCCGACAATACATTTCATAACCAACCGCCTCCATGTGACCGCTCTGCGCCGCCCCGATAAGATTACCCATTCCACGGATTTCAAGGTCACGAAGTGCAATCTTAAAACCAGAGCCAAACTCTGTAAATTCTTTAACGGCACGAAGCCTTTTTTCTGCATCCTCGGTTAAAACCTTATTTCTGCGGAAGGTCAGATAAGCATAAGCCAGTCTGTCCGAACGCCCGACTCTTCCTCGAAGCTGATAAAGCTGTGATAAGCCGAGCCTGTCAGAATCTTCTATAATAATAGTGTTGACATTCGGTATATCAAGACCGGTTTCGATTATGGTTGTGCAGATTAAAATGTCAATTTCGCCTTCGTAAAGATCCATCATAATCGCCTCAAGCTCACTTTCTTTCATCTGTCCGTGAGCGACTGCGATTTTAGCATCGGGGACCATTTTGGAAATTTCTTCCGCAACCTTATCGATTCCGGAAACACGATTATAAAGATAGTAAACCTGCCCGCCCCTGCCGATTTCACGATAAATTGCCTCTCTTATAACATTTTGGTCATATTCAAGAACATAAGTGGCAATAGGATACCTCTCGCCCGGTGGTTGAGCGATAACACTCATATCACGAATTCCCGACATTGACATATGCAAGGTTCTCGGAATAGGCGTTGCGGAAAGGGTTAAAACATCAATGTTTTTACGAAGCTCCTTAATATATTCCTTATGTTTAACGCCAAATCTCTGCTCCTCGTCAATAACCAAAAGACCAAGGTTTTTATATTCAACCTTGTTGCTTAGTAGCTTGTGTGTTCCTATAACAATGTCTATTTCACCCGATTTAAGTCCCTTTAAAATCTCTTTCTGCTGAGCAGGGGTTGAAAATCGTGAAAGGGACGCAATTCTTATGGGGTAGTCCTTCATTCTCTGGCGGAAGGTATTGGTGTGTTGGCTGGCAAGGATTGTTGTGGGGCAAAGATAGGCAACCTGAAACCCGTTCATAACCGCCTTAAAAGCCGCACGCATAGCCACCTCGGTCTTACCATACCCGACATCTCCGCAAAGAAGCCTATCCATTGGGCGTGGCTTTTCCATATCAGCCTTGACTTCAGCAATACTCAAAAGCTGGTCGTCGGTTTCGTCATAAGGAAACGCCGCTTCAAACATTCTCTGCCAGTCGTCATCTTTTCCGCATTGAACTCCTTTTATGGATTCCCTTGCGGCATAAAGAGCGATAAGCTGGTCTGCGATATCCTCACAGGATTTTTTAACTCTTTGCTTTGTCTTTGACCAGTCCGCACCGCCCAGCGTGTTTAAACGAACAGAAGCACCCTCTTTTGAAGTGTGTTTATAAACCAAAGAAAGCTGGTCTGTCGGGACGTAGAGAACATCGCTCCCCTTATAGATAAGCTTTAAATAATCTCGTTTGATTCCGCCTGCGTCAAGCTGAACTGTTCCCATATATTGACCAATACCATGATTTTGGTGAACGACAAAATCGCCAACGGTCAGGTCGCTGAAGCTGTTGATTTTGTCCCGTTTATCAACCTTAAAACGGGATTTTTTCTTCTTTCTTCCGCCAAAAATCTCACGGTCACTAATTATAACCGTGCGGATAAGCGGATATTCAAAACCTTTTGAAAGACTTCCGCAAGCAACAACAATTCCCCCGTTTTCCGGAAGAATTTCAAGGTCTTTTGAATAGGTCGCATTATAGCCCTCGTCAGAAAGTGTTGTGAGCAGATTTTCTGCTCTGCCCTCTGTTCCTGCAAGGATAATTGTTTTGTAGCTGTTCTTTCTGTAAAAGGAAAGAGCATCAAAGAAAAATTCCATTTTCCCGTGATAGTCGTTTATTCCCTTTGAAGTTATGTTTATAATCTTTTTCGGCTTGTAGTCAGGGGAGGAGTATGAAATACTGCTCATTCCGACGAATGGGTGACGAGTAAGTTCCTTGGTCGCCTCGGAAAGAGATTTACAGTATTTAAAAGAAGTCTTTGGAATAATTCCTCTTTCTAAAAGCGCCTTTAAATCCTCGTTAAACTGTTCTTCTTCGGCTTTTGCACTGTCGGATAGCCTGCCCGGGTCATCAAAGAATACAATATGGTTTTCATCAATATAGTCAGACAAGGAAGGGATATTTTTATAAAGAACAGGGATATATTTGTGAATTGACGGAAAATTTATTTTCTCCTCAACCCGTTCGCAATCACGAAGAAGACTCCGACACAAATTCTGCTTAATTTCGTTGTCGGATTTTCCTGATTTTTTAGCCTCATTTTTAAGAAAAGCCGTAAGAATATCCCGTTTTTCATCGGTTAAAATAATCTCTCTTGCAGGGGTCAGAATAACCGTGTCGGCGTTTTCAACAGTTCGTTGACTCTCAGGTGAGAAAAGACGAATAGAATCAATTTCCGTGTCAAAAAGCTCAACCCTTATTGCATAATCATTCTCAGGTGGGAAGAAATCGAAAATTCCTCCCCGAATACTGCATTGCCCCTTTCCCTCAACCTGACTTTCAAAAACATAACCAAGGTCGGTAAAAAGAGTGCGTATTTCATCAAGGTCAATTTCATCACCTACCGATAAGGAACGGGAAAGCGAGAGATAAAGGTCTTTTTCAGCGGTTATCTGACAAAGTGCCTTTCTGGTAGTGACAATATGATATTTTTCGGGAGAAAACATAAGAGCGTATAAAACCTTAAGTCTCTGCGTTCTTATGTCTTGTCCTGTGGCTTCAATATCGTAAAAAAGCAGGTCGATAGACGGAAAATAAAGCACCTCGCTGTCTGAAAAAAAGCTTAAATCCTCAACGATTCGTCTTGCCTCTGCCTCGTTGTCGGACACAACAAAGGCTTTCTTATCAAGCTTTTTTGTGGCGCAGGAAATAAAATGGGCACGAACAGAATCCGCCACGCCCATAAGATTTATCGGAGTTATTTTGCTTTGAATAGAGGAAGTAAGGTCGGAAAAATCCGCAAGCTCCTCAATAATTTTCATAAATCCGTCCATAGTGTTACACATTAAATTTTGACATAGTTTTCTCAACGCCGTTTCTTATAATACTCTCAACAGCATCGCAGACTTTGTCAACCGTGTTTCGGAGAATTTCAACCTCGTCCTTTGAAAATTTTCCGAGAACAAAGTCAGCAAGGTCATAATCCTCATTGGGCGGTGCACCAACCCCAATTTTAATTCGAGGAAAAATATCGGTGTTAAGCTGATAAATAATGCTCTTCATTCCGTTGTGTCCGCCGGCACTTCCCTTTCCCCTCAGGCGAAGCTTGCCCAAGGGGAGGGAAATATCGTCATAGATAATAATTATGTTTTCGTCAGGAACTTTGTAAAAATCCCTAAGCGGACGGATACTTTCTCCGCTTAAATTCATAAATGTCTGGGGCTTTACAAGAATAACCTTCTCCCCACCAACTATCCCTTCGCCAAAATCCGCGCGGAATTTGGTCTTGTTGAATTTAATATTGTTTTTAGTTGCCAAAACATCAAGTGTGTCAAAGCCAATATTGTGTCTTGTTCCGGCATAGTTTCTGCCCGGATTTCCAAGTCCTGCGATAATATACATAAAATTTTACCTCTTAATTTATCTGTCTTTTGGTTTTACCCAGTTTTCTTTATTAACCTGCTTTGCTCTTGCGATTGCAAGTGCGTTTTCAGGAACTTCATCAGTTATGGTTGAGCCTGCCGCAGTGAATGCCCCGTCGTTGACTTTAACAGGGGAAACTAAGTTTGTGTTACAGCCGATAAACACATCATCGCCGATTGTTGAGCGGTGTTTATTCTTACCGTCATAGTTGACAACAACAGTTCCGCAACCAAAGTTTACATTCTTGCCCACATCCGCATCGCCCACATAGGTGAGATGTGCAACCTTTGTTCCGTTGTCGATTGTAGCATTCTTGATTTCAACAAAGTCGCCGATTTTAACATTATCCCCAACCTTTGAGTTAGGACGCATATAAGCGAACGGACCAACGCTGACTTTGTTTCCAACCTCACTCTTAACCAACACAGATTTGATAATTTCTGTGTTATCACCAATTTTCGTATCGGTAATTTTGGTGTCAGGACCGATAATACAGTTTTCGCCAATAACCGTTTTCCCTTCAAGGATTGTTCCGGGATAAATAACCGAATCTATACCAACCGAAACATCAGCGCCGATATATGTTGCAGACGGGTTTATAACAGTAACGCCTGAAAGCATAACCTTTTCAACATTTCTGCGGTTTAAAACAGCTTCCGCGCTCGCAAGCTGAACTCTGTCATTAACGCCGAGAATTGACTCAAAATCAACAATCTCAGCACCAACCTTTTCACCCTCCGAAATTAAAATCTCGATTGTGTCGGTAAGATAATATTCACCCTGAGCGTTATTATTTGTAAGCTTGGATAAAGCAAAGGCAAGCTTCTTGATGTCGAAGAAATACATTCCGGAATTGATTTCAAGAACTGCTTTTTCAGCATCCGTTGCATCCTTTTGCTCAACAATTTTAGCAATGTTCTCACCATTTCTTATAACTCTGCCATAGCCAAACGGATTTGGCGCAATCGCCGTAATAACCGTTGCGGCTCTGCCTGCCTCAATATGGGAGTCAAGAACTGCTTTTAAGTCTTCACCTTTTATTAAAGGAGTGTCTCCGCAAAGAACCATAACAATTCCGTCTTTTTCCGAAATCGGCTCAATCCCCTGCATAACTGCGTGACCTGTGCCTTTTTGTTCAAGCTGATACGCATAAGTCACACTATCCTCAAGGTGCGCCTTAATATCGTCAGCCTTATGCCCGATAACAACAATGTTTTCGTTTGTTCCGACAAATTTTGCGGCAGACAAAACATAGTCAATAAGGGGCTTTCCGCAAGCCGTCATAAGAGGCTTTGCTGTGTTTGATTTCATCCTCTTGCCTTCACCTGCGGCAAGAATAATACTACATAATTCCATTCTCATCAACCTTTCAAAATTATGGGGATCTCTAAATATTCAGTGTGCAAAGAGTGGCGAGAGAATTTTTAGAGGTCCACTAATATATAAATCAAGAAAATCCGCCATAAAAGACGGATTTTCAGGTTTATTTACGCTTTATTAACAGAACCGAAAAGCTCCATCTTCTCAATAACAGTTGCCTTAATTGCAGCAGCGCCGGGAGCTAAAAGCTTTCTTGGGTCAAAGCCTTTACCTTCAAGGTCTTTTCCATCTTCAATGTACTTTCTTGTAGCTTCAGCGAATGCAATCTGACATTCTGTGTTAACATTTATCTTGGAAACGCCAAGGGAGATTGCTTTCTTAATCATATCGCTTGGAATACCTGTTCCGCCGTGGAGAACGAGAGGCATTGGAGATGTAGCCTTCTCAATATCAGCCAAAACATCAAAGTTAAGTCCTGTCCAGTTTTCTGGATATTTACCGTGGATATTACCGATACCGGCAGCGAGCATATCAACGCCGAGGTCTGCAATCATTTTACATTCGTTAGGATCGGCAACTTCACCGTTACCAACAACACCGTCTTCTTCGCCGCCGATAGCACCAACTTCAGCTTCAACGGAAACGCCCTTTGAATTAGCAAGAGCGATCATTTCCTTTGTCTTTTCGATATTTTCTTCGATTCCGTAGTGTGAACCGTCGAACATAACAGAAGAGAAGCCTGCTTCAATAGCAGCCTTTGCGCCCTCATAGCTACCGTGGTCAAGGTGAAGAATAACAGGAACAGTAATCTTAAGGTCTTCAACCATAGCACTAACCATAGATGCAACAGTCTTAAAACCTGTCATATATTTACCTGCGCCTTCGGAAACACCGAGAATAACCGGTGATTTACATTCCTCAGCAGCAAGAAGAATTGACTTTGTCCATTCAAGGTTATTGATATTGAACTGACCAATAGCATATTTGCCTTCCTTAGCCTTTTTAAGGGCTTCTTTTGCGTTAACTAACATAATTTAAAATCCTCCAATTACATTTTTATTATAATCACAAATTATATTTTACACTATTTTCCTATAATATTCAAGAGGAAAACGAAATTTTATGAAGATTTTTTAATTGCGTGGTAATAATAAAGATATTGCTGGGCAATTCCGGCATAATTACCAAACTTTTCCGTGGCAAAGCTGTCGATTTCCTTTTCGTTTATGCCATAATCTTCTTCCATAATTCGTTTAATCCAAACATCTTTCGGGAAGGTCTTGTATCTTTGCAGAGCGAAGAGGAGAATACAGTCCGCAACCTTTGAGCCGACACCTTTAATCTTCATAAGCTCGGATTTTGCGTCAGCATCATTCATTACTTTAATTTTATTAAGGTCAATCTCTCCCGATGCAACTTTTTTTGCAGCATCCAAAATATATTTATCCCGAAATCCTGCCTTGATTGGGGCAAGGTCGGAAAGTTCAAGCACTGCCAAGGCTTCTGCCGTTGGGAATCCGTAATAAGTTTTTCCGTCAAACTCGATTTCCTCACCAAAAAGCTCGCAAAGTCTTTCAATTATTCCCTGAATACGGGGAATATTGTTGTTGGCGGATATAATAAAGGAAACAAGTGTTTCCCATAAATCCTGATGAAGAAGTCTTATTCCCCTGCCGACTTCCATACATTTTTTCAGATTTTCATCTCCCTCAAAAGATGCCTCAACATTGTTGTAATCCGTTGAAAAACTTAAATAATGGCTCCAGTAAATAAGGTCAGGGTTGGAGCTTTCCACATAAATGGTTTTCTCATCAACGTAATACATTTTAACAGCGTGATTTTGAACAACCCCGCGAAATACACCATCCTCATCCTTCCTCCAGCGGAAACATTGCCCGCAGAGAAATGTGTCTTCAAGACGAAAATGGTCGATATTATAAAGCTTTATCATAATATTCAGTCCTTTTTCAAAATATGACAATATTTTATCATATTTTAAGAGTTAAATCAAGAGAAAAATACCTCCCCAAATAAATTGAGGAGGTAAAAATATTAAATATTAAATTTATATGTAATCTCTATTGGGTTACCATTCTTGTCCACTTGTACTTCATTATTACTAAATATTAACTCAATTGGGTCTTTTTCATTACGAAGGGTGTAGGAGGTAACAACTTCAAGGGTTGTTCCCTTGCGGATAGAGGTATAAGTATCTTTGTCAAGTATATAAAGCGCTTGCGGAATATACACACCACCCTGATAAACATCTTGGAAAGGAACATAAAAATGCCATTCGTAATCATCTGTATTGGTGTAATCAAAGGTCATAACAAGAACCTTTTCCGTTTTTGAACCAATTTGCCGGTCTAAAATTGCGTAGGACTTAAATTTAATTTTTGCGCAATCGGTTGTAATAGTTTTATTAACATTAACCTTTTTGTTTTCGTATGCTTTTTGAGTATCGGATAATTCCTTATCACGGCTTTGCTGACCCTCAGTCATTATTTCCTCCATAACATTTACAGAAGAATCAAAATTTCTTTTTACCTGCTCCTCCATATCTTTCTGAGACATATTCATGCCGGGAGGAGTATAGCCCAAATCGTCGCTATTATCTTGAGTGTCGGAAAAACTTGAATTTGAGTCTGAATCCTTGGAATCTCTGTCTCGTTTTTTTCTGTCCGAATCAGAATCAGAACAAGCTGTCATTGCCAGACAGAGAGCAAAAACAGTGAATAATGTAACAATTTTTTTCATAAAACCAAATCCCCTTTTGTGTAATTCTTCCATAATTATAACACATATTGTATGATATTTCAAGTTACAATATTGTTACAGCCCATTTTACGCCGCAAAAGAAGAGAAACGCCATGATTTACTTGACAAAATAAACAGAATATGGTAAACTTTTGAGTCAAAAGAAGTGAGTTGAAGGAGTGCTTTTTCGTGGAGATATGGGAGCTTTTTTTAATTGCGGTAGGGCTTTCGATGGATGCCTTTGCGGTTTCTGTTTGCAAAGGGCTTTCGCTGAAAAAAATAAAAGCTAAGCATACTTTGATTGCAGGGCTGTATTTTGGTGGATTTCAGGCGATGATGCCGTTAATCGGATACTTTGCAGGGCGGTATTTTGAAAGATTTATAACAAATATAGACCATTGGGTTGTGTTCGTTCTTTTGGGACTTATCGGCGGAAATATGATAAAAGAGGCGCTTGGCAAGGAAGAGGAGCTTAACTGCGATTTCAATGTAAGAGCGATGCTTCCGCTTGCGATTGCAACAAGCATTGATGCCTTGGCGGTTGGCATAACATTTGCAATTTTGCCGGATGTAAATATCTTTGCGGCGGTGAGCTTTATTGGAGTTATAACTCTCGTTTTGTCAGCAGTCGGGATTTACATAGGAAATATTTTTGGGCTTCGCTATAAATCGAAGGCGGAGCTTTTGGGCGGAATTGTATTGATTGGAATAGGTCTTAAAATTCTTCTTGAACATTTGGGAGTGATATAAATGACGGAGCTCTTGCTTAAAATTTTCGTCAAGGATTATAAAAATATTGAAAATCAAGCCGTGAGAACTAAATGCGGTTCACTTTCGGGTTGGGTTGGTATATTTTGCAATGTAATTTTGTTTATTGCAAAAATTGTTGCAGGACTTTTAGCGGGCAGTGTTTCAATTATGGCAGATGCCATTAATAATCTGTCTGATGCGTCGGCAAGTCTTATCAGTTTGTTCGGGTTCAAGCTGTCGGGAAAGCCTGCGGATAAGGAGCATCCTTATGGTCATGCCCGTTTTGAATATTTGGCGGCGCTCGTGGTTTCAATTCTTATTTGCGTAATCGGTGTGGAAATTTTTCGTTCCTGCCTTGATAAGATTTTAAAACCGGTTGAAACGGATTTCGGTATTGTTGCTGTGTCGATTTTGATAGGCTCTGTCGTAATGAAACTCTGGATGATGTTTTTTGCGAGAAATATAGGAAAGAGGATAAATTCCAAAACTCTTATTGCAACAGCGATGGACAGCCGCAATGATGTTATTGCAACATTGGCGGTTTTGGCAGGTGGTATAATTTCGAGGATTTATCAAATCAACCTTGACGGATATATAGGTCTCGGTGTTGCACTTTTTATTTTATATAGCGGTTTCATGCTTGTTAAGGATACTCTTGACCCCCTTCTTGGGAAAGCTCCGGAGGAGGAACTGGTTAATAGTATCCAGGATAAAATTTTAAGCTATGAAGGAGTCCTCGGAACTCACGATTTGCTTGTCCATGATTATGGCCCGGGCAGAATTTTTGCAAGTGTCCATATTGAAATGGCGGCAGAGGAGGATGTTCTCAAAAGCCATGATATTATAGATAATATTGAGCGTGAATTTTATGAGCAGGAGGGTATACACCTGATAGTCCATTATGACCCGATTGTGACAAATGACCGGGAGGTCGATGATGCAAGAAGCCTTATAATGAATATTGTGAAGGAAATCCACCCAACCCTCTCAATCCATGATTTGAGAATTGTCCCGGGGCCAACTCATACTAATCTTATATTTGACTGCGTTGTGCCCTTTGAGGTGGAAATAAGCCATGCCGAAATTAAGGATAAAATCAAAGATTCGGTTAAGAAGATTGACGCAAAGTATTTTTGTGTTATAACAATTGATATGAGCTATGCCCCAATTCCGCAATAAAAGTTTAAAATAATGAAAAACGGAAATACTAACCGTAAAAAGAAAGGATGATTTTTATGGTTAATCCGGATACGGTAAAGCTTTTAAAGGAATGTAACTCAGGAATAAAAATGGGAATAAGTGCAATCGAGGAAGTGCTCCCCTCGGTTAAAGACGAGAAATTTAAGAAAATCCTGAACGAGAGCGTAAAGGAGCATAAATATTTAGGTGAGAAAACGGCAAGATGTCTTGCAGATGCAGGAGATGACGGAAAAGAGCCTCATGTTATTGCAAAGGGTATGGCTTGGTTTAAAACGAATATGATGCTTGCAATCGAAGCCTCTGACGAAGTGGCGGCGGATATTTTGACAGACGGTTGCCATATGGGAATTAAGTCTCTAAACAGGTATCTTAACGAATACAGAGAAGCGGATGATGAAGCAAAAAAACTGACAGAGGATATAATTGAAATAGAAGAAAACCTTGCTCAGGATATAAAAAAATATCTATAAGCAAAAGGACGGCTTTCGTGCCGTCCTTTTGCTTATAGATATTTCAGACCGTCGACTTTCACTTTATCGGTAGATATAAATAGATAACTTGTTTTTATATCCCTTAAATCCCTATTCGGGCGCTATTTTGCAAGGTTTTAAGCGGTAAAAAAAGACCTCGCAGAGAATTAACTCTACAAGGTCGATTTTTTATTTGAGTTTGCCTTTTTAGTTAAAAAGCAGTTTGCCTCTTGATAAATTCCAAACCGGAATTACATTTCTTTAATTGCTGCCTGCCGGAGAGTTAAGACGATATGCCGGTGGCATATCGGTAGCGTAGGATTGTGAAAAGCGAGAGCTTTTCGCTGATCAAAGAAACGCGAATGCGTTTTATACTTTAATAGGCGAAGGATAGCTACGCAAAAATAAAAGGGTAAGCAAAAAGCCTACCCTTTTTAAATTCCGAAAAGGAATTACATTTCTTTAATTGCTGCCTGCCGGAGAGTTAAGACGATATGCCGGTGGCATATCGGTAGCGTAGGATTGTGAAAAGCGAGAGCTTTTCGCTGATCAAAGAAACGCGAATGCGTTTTATA
>SVKF01000013.1 GCA_015068605.1 Oscillospiraceae bacterium | reverse complement strand
GTTTGAGCCTGTCTGGGTAAATCTTATCCAGACAGGCTCAAACGGTCTCGGTTCAACAGGCGGTTGGTGGGCAGGATACTTATATGATGCAGAAAAGCCTCATATTAAGCGTCAGAGATTTGATAATTACGGCACAAATCATGTTTGGCACGTTAAGGACAGAATTTATAAGGTTCAGGTTGATAACTCCAGAGGTGAATACAGATTTATCGAGGTGGGCGACCGCTACTGTATCAACTCAAGATTCTCGGCTTATGACGTAACCAGCGATTTATATGACGGTATGCCATCAATGTTCTTCGTGCATTACAGCGGAGATATAACCTTTGAGAATTTCTATCTTTACGGAACATTACATCTCGGCGGAGATATAGGAATGTGCTGGGGAAGAATTAACTTTAAAAACTTTAATTCTGTTACAAAAGACGGAAGACTCACAGCGACAAACTCCGATACAATTCATGTATGGAGATGTAAAGCAGGTATTACTGTTGAGGATAGTCATTTCGACAGCTCCTTTGACGATAATATCAACACAAAGGGTCAGACAGCCTTTATAGTAAGCAAAATTGATGATTATACTTATCAGGTATCAAGAGATTTGAACTATGCAATAGGTGACGAGCTTATCTTCTTTGATTGTAATAATCATAAGGATTTAGGTCACGCATTTGTTAAGGATTTCACAACAATTAACGATAACAGTGCAACGATAACCGTGGACAGAGTAATAGAAGGCACACTATTAACCAATGAGACTAACAGAACTCAGATATGGAATATTGATTCAAGTTCAAGAGGAAGCATTGTAAGAGGAACAACCTTCCAAAATGTCAGACGATTTGCTTATATCTGCCGTTCTGCAAACACAATGTATGAAGCAAATAAGCAGATAGATTGCGGAGCAGGTGTTCAGGCGGCAAACGAAATCTTTTCAAACGGTTCAGAGGCTCCGTTCCCGTCCTCATTTACACACAGAAACAACTATATAGAAGGCGATGCTTTAGGTGATGGTCTTTATCCTCTTGATGTTCAGTCGTGGCGTTCCCTTATGGGCGATTCGGCGACCATTGACGGTTTCCTGATTGAAGGAAATACCTTTAATATTCCTGCGGACAGAACAATAAACTTAAAGGCTATTCAGGATTTGTATATGTTTAATAATACTCTGATATGCAATGAGGAGATGCCGCAATACACACTTCCGATTGCTATTATGAACTGTGAAATAAAGATGATTGATGGCGTAAACTTTAATTATAAGACAAATCTTAATGCGGTTGTAAATATAGCAGGCTGTAAGTTTGATGAAAGCAATATTAAAAATATTACTGTCAACGAGGGAAATACAACAAAGCCTTATTATGTGAAACAGTAAGGATTTTAAGAGTATCGGCATAGGCTTCCCTATGCCGGTGCAAAACGGATTAGAGGGATGAAAATGAAAAAAAGTTGTAAAGTGACATTGCTTATAACAGCGGCTTTAACCCTGTGCGTTGCGCTGTCTGCAGTTTCATTTGCCTCAGAAACCAATCCTGACACCTATGTGTATGTTCCTGTTAAAACGGGAGTGGAGGCAGTTGCATTATTCTCTAACAGTACGGCTGATTCGGGAACAGATGCAACCATAACAGAGGATGCAAACGGAGATGTTGCTCTGACCTTTGGTGATGGTTCAACGGATTGGAAAAGAACTGTTGTTGACCTTGATATAAGCGATGTGGCAAACGAGAGGTTTAAGTATGTAAGCTTTGATATAACCCTTGATTCTCTTATGAATTTGGTTATCAGCTTAGACCCTTATGATGTTACCCAAGACCTTGAAAACAGACCGCACAGCCTTTATTTTACTGATACGGGCTATATGGCATCAACCCAGCACCCACGAAAGATAAAATATATTTCAAGAACGGATGCGGATGGGTATAACGGCGCAATAACCGGAAGCTGGTGGACGAGTACCATGAAAATCACCCAGCCATATTCACCGGACACCTCCGTGAATGTGACGATTGTTGCAAGCTCGCTGACTGGAACGGGAACGGCTCTTTCAAACGGAGTTAAGAGGTTTGAGAGTGACGAGGTGCAGATTTACATAAACGGAGAGAGAAAAGGTCAGCTTAACACGGGAAACAGACTTGACAGCTGGAACAGTAATGTTTTAAGCTTTTCCCATTATTCGGATTTGGGAAAGAGCCAGACAGTTTATCTGAAAAATCTGGAAATTGGGTATTGCCGAACGAGTGGGCTTGACGAGGCTTATGTTTTAAATCCTGATGAGGAGAATAAAACATGGGAATTCCCCGAAGGACAAAACACATTTATAAGTCTGACTTTGCCGACAAACAGTGATAATGCCTATTTTGTTCAGACAAGCACAGGAGATTGTGCTTCAATGCTTTGGTTTAAGGATATGGGAGTTATTGCCAACTGGGGTTCGGGATTTTTCAACTCCGACGGCACAAGCACAAAAACGCACAGTGAGATTTTAGGCTGGAACAATATCCCCGTGTGGAAAAACTCAACAGAGGTAACGGTTACCTTTGAAATTGACAGATTGTTCGGCACAATAAGTGTTTATGACAATCTGGGGCATTGGCGAAAAGCTTATGAAACCATACCTGAATATGTGACAATTACCGATGTTGTGGGAGATGTTAAGCCCACGAGGGTAGTGTCGGGTATGGTTGTGAGAAAAGGACTTCATATAACGGACAGCACGGGCGAAGGTGTTTCGGAGTTCGGCAAGGATACGGGAGTGCTTAATTTGAGTGCCTTTGGTCAGACGGATAAAATTCCAATGGCGATTTACGCATGGTATGATGTTGACGGGGATTTGATTGAAGCTGAAACAAGAGAGCTTAATAAAGCGGAAAACGGGCTATTTGCAATATCGTCTGCATCAGGCTTTGGTTCTTCGCCTCCGACAGGTGCGGAGTCTATGAAAATTTTTATGTGGGATAACGATATAAGACCGATTTATAATTTTGACAGTGCGGAAAAAATCATGGAGGAGTATTCCATTATTCAAAGCTATGAGGTTGAAGCCTTGGGAAGATACCGTGTATATGGAACTTTGGACTTTACCGATGCGTCATGTGAGGGAAATGTTTTTGCTGTTTCCAAGAACGGGGAAAGAGTTTGGGAACAGCTTGTGACGGTCGGTGAACCGCAAATTCTTGATATAAGGATTTTCGCAGACGAGGGCGATGTTATAGATGTGTATGTTGGAGCGGATTCGGAGATAGCGTATGACTATTCAACATGGAGTTGTGATATTTCAAGATATCTCGGAATTTCTCCGATATGTGAAGCGAGCACCAGCGTTGGGCATAGCTACAGAAAACAAAGGCAGATGACCTTTGCTTCATTGATTGGAAGTGAGCAAGGGGCAAACGGCTCGGAGTTTTATTCGCTTAAGCTTGGAGTTAAGTATCCTATGACCTATGATGCGACCGGTAATAAATGGAGAAGTTCTATAAGCGGAGACGACGGCTCAATCGGAGGGGATACGGTTTATCCCGGCTCTGAATGGACAGTCGGTTCGGACTCTGTTATGGAATATACCGTTGCGTCAACAGGAACATTGCGTATTGACGGTGATTTATATTTATATGATAGCGAAAGCGATGGCGTTCTTGCAAATATTTATCTTAATGATAAGCTCTTGTGGTCAAACAGAGTTGGCGGAATGGAAAATATGAGATGGGATGACCCGTTTGATGTTCACTATTTCTCTGATGAGGCAAATGTGGTGGCGAATGTCAAAAGAGGAGATGTTCTGAAATTCACATTTAACAGATGGCGAAAGGCGTATAAGGACTGGCTTTCAACGGAAAATGTTACGCTGACCTATGTTAAAGGAAATATTTTGTCAAAGACGACAAAATGGAAGCTTTCCCGAAGCATTGTGGTTAATGCTGAAACGGGAATTGCCCACAGAAATGATGTGGATAAAAATGTTGATGTTTTGTATGAAAACGGAGCATTTTATGTTGCGGAAAAAAGCATATTCCCCATGTTTGGTGAGGAGCTTTTAAATAAGGTTTCGGGAATAGAAATAGACGGTATTTCCTATCTGCCCGTTAAAGAGCTTGCTGAGGCAAATAGTAGATATACGGCAGAGGTTGACGATAAGGTGATAATTATTCATAAGAATATTCCCGTATTTTACGGTTTCGCTGAAATAAGCGAAATCAGGACAGCTTTGGAAAATGGCACAAGCTTGTTTTAATTAAAGTGGGAAAAATAAAATAAAATAAATTATATAAGGAGAGATGAAAATGAAGAAAATCTCAAAAATTTTAGTTGGTATTTTGGCTTTATCTGTTTTTGTAAGCTGTCTGACTGTTGTGCCTTCAATGGCGGCAACGACCACGCAGGATGCGTTTGTTTTTGTTCCCGTTGTAACGGGCGATGACGCATTCGAGCTGTTCTCAAACAGCACGGCTGACGGCGGTGATGATGCGGATATTAGTTTGGAGGATGGCGTTGTTACGATTGAGTATCCTATGGGGGTTGAGACTGCTGAATCAACGGATGATAATATCATCATCGAAAGAAAGCAGACAGAGGTTGACCTTGATTTAACACCGGTTTCAGACCATAAGTATAAGTATGTAAGCTTTGACATTGAGTTTGACTCATATATGGATATGGTTATAACTCCTGAGCCTTATAATGTTATCAACAACTTGGCACTTGATACCAGACCGCATAGCTTGTTTGTAACAAATAATATTGGAACAGAAGAAGCTCCAAAGGCCTATATGGTTTCGACAATACATACAGAAAAAGGAAAGTATAGCACAACAGATTTGGCTGACGGATATAAGCCGGCGATAACAGGCTCTTGGTGGACAAGTGCAAAGCATGCACGGCCATACACACCTTATGAAAAACATAATGTTAAGTTTATTATTTCGGCTTTGACAGGTGTTGCTGAAAGTGATGAAGTGCAGATTTATATTGATGGTACAAGAGCTGGTCAGACAGGAAAGAATGGGAACTATGTTGATTCATGGATTCACGACACTCTTCGTTTCTCTCATTGGGCAACACAGGATTATTCTCAGATAATCTATCTTTCAAATATTGAAATGGGTTACTGCGACAAGGCAGGTATGGATGAAATAACCGTTCTTGACCATACACAAACCTCCTGGAATTTCCCTGAAGGACAAAACACATTTATCAGCGTAACAGTTCCTGCAACAACAGAGAATGCATTTGGTTTGCAGTCAAGTGCAAGCCCTGCTCTGACATGGCAGAGATGGACGGATATGAGTGCTCTTGCTAAATGGTGGGTTGGAACTTCTGAAACAGGAGTAAACGGCGGTTATGATAGTGCTTACTTATGGCCAAATCAGCATATATTTAAGGAAGACGGAACGGGACAGGTAACCATAACCTTTGAAAAGAACACTGCGTTTAAAACATTAGAGGTTTACGACAGCTACGGACATTGGGGTAAAATCTATTATACAACAGAGCCGACATATTTGATGCTTTTAAATATGTACGGAACAGTTCAGCCAACAAAGGTTGTTGCAGGGGCAAAGGCGTGGAAAGGCTCTTCGGTTATAAACACAAGTAATGGAAGCGTTACATCCTTTGACGAAAACACAGGTAAAATAAGTATGTCCGAATTTGGCGTAACGGAAAAGAATAAGGGCTTATTGGCTATGTATGCTTGGTATAATGCAAGCGGAGTTTTAATTGATGCAGAAACAATGCCATTAAAGGCTGATGCTGACGGTGTTTATTGTATTTCTCCGCTAAGAGGCTTTGGCTCTACTCCTCCTGCAGGTGCAGTTAAAATGAGAACCTTCCTCTGGGATGGAACAACCTTTGCTCCAATCAGAACAAGTAATGTTATTGACGGAGCTTTGCAGGATATAACAGACGCAAGAGTTCTCGGAAGAACAGAGCTGACAGATTATGGTTATTCGCTTAACTGGGTTAACTCCGGTATAGAATATACATTTGAAGGAACAGAAACAAGCATTTATGTAAACAAAACAACATCCGAAACAGTAGGAAGCACAAGTTGGTTCACACCTTATGTTGACGGTGTTGCTCAGGACAGAGTTATCTTGAAGCAGGGCTGGAACACAATCGCAAGCGGTCTTGAGGATACAACACACACAATTAAGTTTGTTCGTTCGAGTGAAGCAAGAGACAGCAGAGTTTGGGTAATGGGTATGTCAGCGGAAAATATTGCTCCCACAGAGCCAAAGAGCAGAATGATTGAATTCTATGGGGATTCCTATTCAGCAGGCTATGGTAATATGGGAGTTCTCCCGGGCTCATCCGTAACATGGGGTGACGACGAAAACTCTGACGCACAAAAGGCATTCCCTGCTCTCGTTGCGGATTACTTCGATGCTGATTTAAGTGTAATCGCACACAGCGGTAAGGGTGTAATCAGAAACGGCGCTAACAATGCCGGCGTGACAATTCCGGCTATGGCATTTAAGTCTGATATTATTGTAAACGGTGACACAATGACCCATACAGACTGGGATTTTGCGTCTAACCGTGCAGCTGATTTGGTTGTTATTTTCTTAGGAACAAACGATGCAGGCTATGCTGCGGCTAAATCAGAGGATATAACAGACGAGTTTATATCGGGTTATAAAAACTTCGTTGGAGATATAAGAAGTAAGTATGCAGATGCAAAGATTCTTTGTGTTGGAATGCCGGAAGGAAGCTTCACCGATGAGGTGGAGGCTGCAGTTGAGGCAATTGTTGCAGACGGCGATGATAATGTAAGCTTTTACAGATTACAAAATTGGAGTGCAACAGCAATTTATGCTCATCCGAGTATCAGCGAATATGAAGATGTTGCAGACGAGCTTAATGCACATATTTCAACACTTATGGGTTGGGAATAATATAAACGGGACGGCGCAAAATGCACCGACCACACAAAACACAAAAAACGTATAAAAATCATTTTCAAAAGTGTAAATGATGGAATATACTGTATTAATAGGGAAGAAATTCGCAAGAGAGCAAATTTCTAAATTAAAAAGTGTTTTGTGTTTTGAATAAACCTCACCTCTCGGAGTACCTATGTACGCCTTCGGGATTTGGTTTATCCAATCTGCGCTATTTTGCGTTCATCCCCCAACGAGGCTGTAGCAAATTTTGCTACAGCCTTTAATATATTGACAAATCGCTGAAAAAAGGGTAAAATAATGAACAAAGCGAGGAGTGGTATTATGGAAAATATAACAGGAAATGTTTTTACTAATGTTTTTAAAGCGGCACAGATTTTCAAAGAGGGAGACCGTGCGGAAATTTATCGCCGTGAAGGCTCGGGAATGATTTTTAATATGCAGTTTATCGGGGCGGTAAACACAACGATTTCCGATGAGGCTGTGTGGTGGCAAGGCTTTGAGCGAACAACTGTTGAGGTGGAAACTGACGGAAAGGTATATTTTCGGGGGAAGATATATGAATTTCTTGGGATGAATACAGATATTGCATCAATAGATGAATATTCCCGAAACGGATTTTATACCCCACTTTTCTCAAAAGGCGGAAGGTTCAGCGGAATTACGTTGAATTTTAAAATCCCGTATTATGAAAGGGTGAAAATTGACCTGATTCGTGATGAAAGAGATTCGGGAAGTATTGCCCTTAACTGGATAACAGTAAGAGACACGGATAAAATAAATATTTCCTATGGGGGGATTTCTGTTCCCTATGGTGCGTATCTTCATTCACATAAGGTTTTGGAAACTGCTCGTGTGGGTGAGGAAATAACTCTTCTTGAGTCGGATAAAAACGGAATGATAATGAGTATGTCTTTGTTTGGGAAATCCGATAAATTCAATTTTGTTGAAGGATGCCTAAGAGCTTATATAAGAGGGGGAGAGCCCATGCTTTTATCTTCCGGCTTTGAGGATTATTTCGGATTTTGTTTCGGTTTTAATTTGGGACTTAAGCAATTTCCCATGTTTGGAGCAACCCTTTATGAAATGGAGGAGGAGTCGGTAAATCCTTACCGTGTTTCAGCTTATCGTAATCACATTGATGATTTACTGACCTTTACAAGCGGCGGATATAAAATAACTGTCAGAAACAGTGACCAGAATACGGGATATATGAATCTTAAGACAACAGAAAATATGGCAGGGGATAAAATGGGATATTCATCTGCGTTAATGGGTGGACAGATTACCTATTATGAATGGGATTAAAAGCTATTTGTTTAATAAGAATAATTAATTTAACTTGTTTTTTGTAAAATATTGGTTTACATAACAGTGAAAAATCGGAGACAAAAATGCAATTTGTCCCATGGTTGACAGGAAAAAGGAAATTCGACAAAATACTGTTGAGAATTGAATTAAAGTATGAGATAATAATGTCACAACACGATTTACTATATTTTAGACCGTGAAATCATCAGAGATAAGGAGAAATACTATGAAAAATGTGTTTACAGAAATGACTGAGGATGGTGAACGGATTTCAATAGAATATCGTGTTAATCCGGGAGAAAAGGTTGGCATAACAGGAGAAAGTACCTGTGCCGGCAAGTTCGAGAGAATGGATTCTCCGAAGATATTTTTTACAGAAGAAGAGGCCATGTGTTGGTGTCATTGGCTTGTAGAAAATAGAGTCTTGCCATCATCTCTTAATTATGTTTTAAGTGATGAGCTTTACATATTATAATCCCACAAATGTCTGTTCGGGTTACAGACAACAAATCCCACCCCAAATAAAACCTTTTCTCCGGAGCTGTCGCAAAAGCGGCAGCTCCTTTGGAATGAGTAATAAAAACGTAAATTAAAAAACGGAGCTGCAACAAAATTTTGATACAGCCCGTTTTTTTGAAAAGACTTTATTTTGTCATTTTTTCCTGCTTGACTTTATGGTCAATAACATGACGGGAAGCCAGTTCACGATGAATATCCTCAAGGGAAATCCCCATTTCAATCATCATAACCATAACATGATAGCAAAGGTCGGCAACCTCATAAATAGTTTCCTTTTTATCATTATCCTTTGATGCGATGATAACCTCTGTGCATTCTTCACCAACTTTTTTAAGGATTTTATCAAGCCCTTTTTCAAAAAGATAGGTCGTGTATGACCCTTCTTTTTTATCGGTTTTTCTGCCTTTTATGAGTTCCATAAGACCTTCAAGAGAGAAATCATTAAGTTCATCGCTTTCCCAGACGGGCTTTGTAAAGCAGGAGTCCGTACCGGTATGGCAGGCAGGACCGTCTTTTTCCACGGTAACGACCAATGCGTCGTTGTCGCAGTCGGCGGTGATTGAAACAATATGCTGATAGTTTCCGCTGGTCTCACCTTTAAGCCAAAGCTCCTGACGGGAACGGCTGTAAAAACAGGTTAAGCCCTTTTCCATAGAAATTTCAAGGCTTTCTCTGTTCATATACGCCAATGTAAGAACTTTTTTTGTTATACTGTCAATAACAATGGCGGGGATAAGCCCTTTTTCGTCAAATTTTAATTCATCAATGTTAATCATAAATAATTCTCCTTTAAATTCTGACAGAAATATTTTCGTTTTTAAGAGTTTGCTTCAAATCGGCAATATTAACTTCACCAAAATGGAAGATAGAGGCTGCAAGTCCTGCATCAACCTTTGGAAGTGTTTTGAAAAGATTGGTGAAGTCATCAATACATCCTGCCCCACCTGATGCGATAACAGGAACATTAACCGCATTGCAGACTGCATCAAGCATCTCTAAATCAAAACCGTTTTTAACCCCGTCTGTGTCGATTGAGTTTAAAACAACCTCGCCCGCACCAAGTCCAACACATTTTTTTATCCATTCAATGGCTTCAAGTCCTGTGTTTTCACGACCGCCTTTAGCGAAAACCCTGAAAACACCGTCAACTCTTTTAACATCAGCGGAAATAACAACACATTGGTCACCGTAAAGCTTTGCGGCTTCATATATAAGGTTTGGATTTCTGATTGCACCTGAGTTTACACTGACTTTATCAGCACCGCATTTTAAAACACGGTCAAAGTCGGAAACCTCGTTTATGCCGCCGCCTACAGTAAGCGGAATGAAAATTGTTTTTGCAACCTCACACAAAATGTCGGTGAAAAGTGCTCGTCCCTCAGAGGATGCTGCTATGTCGTAAAAAACAAGCTCGTCAGCACCGTTGTCACTATAAAATTTAGCAAGCTCAGCAGGAGAGGAAACGTCTGACAGACCAAGAAAATTTACACCCTTAACAACTCTGCCGTTTTTAACATCAAGACATGGTATAATTCGTTTAGTAATCATTTTATCACCTCAACTGCTTCTTTGATTGAAATTGCACCGGTGTAATAAGCCTTTCCGATAATTGCACCGTAAATGCCTAAATTGTTAAGCCTTTTTACATCTTCAAGAGAAGAAACACCGCCCGATGCAATAAGCTGCATATCAAACTTTTCGGAAAGCTCCTTATATAATTCGTGATTTGTGCCTTGCATTGCACCATCTTTGGAAATGTCGGTGCAGATAATGGTTTTAACACCGATTTTCTGCATCTTTTCGCAGAAACCAAAACAATCGTATTGGGATTTTTCTGTCCAGCCTTTTATGGCAACATAGCCGTCTTTTATGTCAACTCCAACCGCAATTTTGTCGCCGTATTTTTTGACAGCCTCAATTAAAAATGCTTCATCGGAAACTGCCGCTGTGCCTAAAATAACACGGCTTGCCCCGATTTCTATGTATTTGTCGATAACCTCCATGGTGCGAATTCCGCCACCGATTTCGGTGAAAAGTCCTGATACATCAATGATATTTTTAACGGTGTCAAGATTTGGCGTTTCACCGCTTTTTGCACCCTCAAGGTCAACAATATGGATATGTGTTGCACCCTGATTTTTAAAGTCAAGTGCGATTTCTGCGGGATTATCGCTGTAAATCGTCATTTGTTCATAGTCACCTTTTAAAAGGCGAACTGCTTTATGATTATATAAATCAATCGCAGGAAATATATTCATTTCGTTATAGCTCCTTTTCAAGTTTTAATCTTCGCAAAATCCTCGAAGAATATTAAGCCCCACAGCACCGCTCTTTTCGGGGTGAAACTGACATCCGTAAATGTTTCCTCTTGCAACTGCGGCGGTAAGAGATGCTCCGTATTCTGCGGTGGCAACAGTATTTTCACGGCAGTCCACACCGCAATAAGAGTGAACAAAATAAACAAAGTCACCGTTTTTGATAAATCTGAAAATCTTACATTCCTTATCAGTAAAATTAAGAGCGTTCCAACCAATATGAGGGATTTTGTAATCTTTTGGAACAACCTCGCTTATGGAACGGATTTCACCGTGAATGAGACCAAGACCGTCGTACTCGCCGTATTCAAAGCTTTTATCAAAAAGAAGCTGCATACCAAGGCAAATTCCCATAAGCGGCTTGCCGTTTTCTGCTTCTTTGATAATTATTTTGTCAAGACCGGTTAAGCGAAGCTTTTTTATTGCATCTTCAAAAGCCCCGACACCGGGAAGAATAATTTTATCGGCTTTTCGGATAACATCTGCATCTCCCGTGATGATAGTTTCGGCTCCGATTGCATCAAAAGAGCTCTTAAGAGAGAAGAGGTTTCCGACACCGTAATCAACAATAGCAATCATTTAAAGCACTCCTTTTGTTGAGGGAATCTCATCGGCAAAATTCTTATCAACAGAAACGGCTGTTTTAAGAGTTCTTGCAACGGATTTGAATGCCCCTTCTATAATGTGGTGAGAATTTTTCCCGTCAAGCTGTTTTATGTGCAAAGTAAGATTTGCTGTTCTTGTGAAAGCGAGCCAAAACTCCTCGCAAAGCTCTGTATCGAAATCCCCGACTTTCGGGCATGGAATTTCAAGGGAATAGGCGAGATAGCTTCTTCCTGAAATGTCAACGGAAGAGAGAATAAGCGCCTCATCCATAGGTAAAATCGTGCTTCCGTAACGGATAATGCCTCTTTTATCGCCTAAAGCACTATAAAATGCCTGACCTAAAGCAATGCCAATATCCTCAACGGTATGGTGAAAATCCACATCTGTGTCACCCTTGCAACTAACCTCAAGGTCAAATCTTCCGTGTTTTGCAAAGAGTGTGAGCATATGGTCTAAAAAACCGCAACCGCTGTTAATTTCGCTTTTTCCGCTTCCGTCAAGATTGAGCGTTAAGTTTATATCAGTTTCCGTTGTTTTTCTTATTATATCTGAAGTTCTCATTTATCTGTCCTCCAAAATAGATTTTAAGGTGGAAACAAGAGTTTCCATTTGTTCTTTTGTTCCTATCGTAATACGATTATACTCTTTTATTTTTTCTTTGTCAAAGTGTCTGACTAAAATTCCGTTTTCTTTAAGCTCGGAATAAATTTCTTTACCGCTTATTTTATTGTGTTTTGCGAACAAAAAGTTAGCGGTCGACGGCGTCAGAGTGAAACCGAGTGAAGAAAGAGCATCCGCAGTATATTCACGGGTTTTAATAATTTCTTCGCAGTTGTTTAAGGTATAGTCATTATCCTCTAAAATTCCAATTCCTGCCGCTATTGTCATCTTGTTTATGTTATATGGATTTGTGGAGTATTTAACTGTGTTAAGGTCATTGATGATTTCCTTTGAAGCAATACCAAATCCAAGTCTTGCCCCTGCCATTGAGCGGGATTTTGAAAAGGTTTGAGTAACTAAAAGATTATCATATTTCGGAATGAGTGAAACAGCACTATCATTTCCGAAATCAATATAAGCCTCGTCAATAACCACAATGTTGTCAGGATTACCTTTTAAGATTTCCTCAATCTGAGAAAGAGAGAGGGGAATGCCTGTTGGAGCATTGGGGTTTGCGATAAAAATTGTTTTATTCTTGCCGATATAATCATTTACATCTATGGTAAAGTCGTCTTTAAGCGGAATTTCCTCGTAAGGGATATTGTTAAGCTGTGCGAACACAGAGTAGAAACCATAGGTGATGTCGGGAAAAACAGCACCGCAATTTTCATTACAAAACGCCATAAAGGCAAAGTTTAAAATTTCGTCGGAGCCGTTTGTGGCAAGAACCATATCAGTCTCAACCCCAACGGTTTTTGCAAATGCTTCATGCAAAGCGGAACAAGTCGGGTCGGGATAGAGATTAAGCTTTTCCGATGCCTCTGAGGCGTATTTTATCGCCTTTTCAGATGGCGGATAGGGAGATTCGTTGGTGTTAAGCTTAATATACTGCGTGTCCTTTGGTTGTTCACCCGGAGTATAGGGTGTCAAATTTTTATATTTACTGCTGAAAAATCTGCTCATTTTTATTCCTCAATTCGTATAACTGCACTTTTTGCGTGAGCTGTCAAGCCTTCTTTGTCAGCAAAAAACTCAACATCTCTTGCGACTCTGGAAAGTGCATCTTTTGTGTAGTATGTATACTGTGTTTTTTTAACAAAATCGTCAACGGATAACGGACTTGAAAATTTAGCCGTTCCGCTGGTGGGAAGTGTGTGGTTTGGCCCTGCAAAATAGTCGCCCAAAGCCTCAGGACAGTTTCTTCCCATAAATATTGAGCCTGCATGACGGATTGCGTCAAGATAATCAAACGGATTGTCAACACAAAGCTCAAGATGTTCGGGAGCGATTTCGTTTGAAATTTCTATCGCCGCCATAAGAGTGTCAGCAACGATTATTTTGCCGTTTTCGTCGATTGAAGCTCTTGCGATTTCTTCGCGGGATAAGAGCGGAAGTTGTTTCTCAATCTCGGATTGAACCGCAGTTGCAAGGTCGTTAGAATCAGTAACCAAAACGGCACTCGCCATCTTATCGTGTTCTGCCTGAGATAAGAGGTCTGCCGCAATGTGTGACGGATTTGATTTTCCGTCTGCAACAACAAGGATTTCGCTCGGACCTGCAATCATATCGATTGAAACTGTTCCGTAAACCTGCTTTTTAGCCTCAGCAACAAAAGCGTTTCCGGGGCCGACGATTTTGTCAACCTTTGGAACAGATTCTGTTCCGTATGCCAAAGCCGCAACAGCCTGCGCTCCGCCAAGCTTAAAAATCTTGTCAACTCCGCCGATGTATGCCGCCGCCAAAATAACGGGATTAATTTTTCCGTCTTTTCCCGGAGGGGTAACCATAATGATTTCGCCGACACCGGCAATTTTTGCAGGAACGCTGTCCATTAAAACTGTTGACGGATACGCCGCCGTTCCACCCGGAACATAAAGACCGGCACGGTCCACGGGGATAACCTTCTGACCCATAACAATTCCGTTTTCGTCATTTATTATAAAGCTGTTACGCTTTTGCTTTTCGTGGAATTTACGAATGTTTGCTTCTGCCTTTTTTAAGATGTCGAGAAACTGCGACTCAACAAGAGTTAAGGCTTCCTCAATTTCCTCTTTTGAAACAAGGAGGGAAGAAAGCTTTGCTCCGTCAAATTTTTCACAATATTTATATAAAGCTTCGTCACCGTTTTTTCTGACATCATAAATTATGTCTGCAACAATTCCCGAAACATCAACCTTCGGAACAACTCTTGCAAAAATATCTTTATTTTCAACTTCACCGTATTTGAGTATCTTAATCATTTTCTACCTCCGAAATAAGCTTTTCCATAACTTGTTCAATCTGCTCGTTTTTGAATTTAAAGCTTGCCTTGTTTGAGATAAGTCTTGCGCTTATGGGAACAATGGTTTCTCTTACCGTTAAATTGTTCTCTTTTAAGGTTGTCCCTGTTTCAACAATATCAACAATAACATCTGAAAGTCCCAAAATCGGTGCAATTTCGATAGAGCCGTTAAGGTGGATTATGTCAATATCACGCCCGAGAGATGTGTAATAATTTTTGGCTATATTTGTAAATTTAGTTGCAACACGCAATGTCTTTTGAGGGTTATCTCGAAAGTCAGCCTTTGCGGCAACCGCCATGCGACACTTTCCTAAATTAAGGTCTAAAAGCTCATATATGTCAGGCTCATATTCTAAAAGAATGTCTTTTCCCGCAACACCAATATCTGCCGCACCTCGCTCAACATAAATTGCAACATCGGAGGGTTTAACCCAGAAATAGCGAAGGGCAAGCTCCTCATTTTCAAATATAAGTTTACGGTTATTTTCCTTTATGGACGGACAGGGAAAGCCTGCCTTTTCAAAAATAGAATAAACTTTTTCACCAAGTCGTCCTTTCGGAAGAGCAATATTAAGCATTGTTTTCACTTGTGAGTGCCCCCTTTTCCTGCAATTTAAACAGTTGATTATATTTGAGGTTTTCCGGAATTGTTTTTAAGGCAATAACACTTTTTCCGTTTTCCGTAAGCATATCCACTGCACTACGAAGGTCGGAAAGAGAGGTTGCTTCATTATATAAGATAACAGAGTCAACATCAAATTCCTTTTCTGTTTCGTTAAGTCTTTCAAGCATATCAAGGTAAACCGCAAAACCGATTGCACCGGATTTTTTCTTCATTTTTTTCATAAGATTGTCGTATTGCCCACCGGAAAGTATACCTGTCGGGATACCGTTTATGAAGCCACGGAAAACAATTCCGCTGTAATAATTCATATCGTTTAAAACGGAAAAATCAATCTTGATTTTATCACCGTAACCTTTTTTCTCAAGAGCTGAAACTATGCTTATAAGCTCATTGACTGCGGTTGGCTTATCATATGGGAAAATTTCATCAAGAACGGAAATGACTTTTTCTGTATTTCCGTAAGTCTGTGTCAGCTTCTTAAGATTTTCACCTTTCTCACCGCATATTGCTGTAATTCCGCAGGTGTTTTTATCGCCGATGCACTTTAAAAGCTCCTGCTTCTCGGAAGAAGAAACCTCAAGGGAATCAATTATCTCTGAAATAATCCCAAGATGTGAAATGTCTAAAGCGAAGTCGGGTGAAATACTGTTAAGGCTTTCTGCCGCAAGAGATAACACCTCATATATGCAATATTCGTCGGTGTCACCGATACACTCAAGTCCAACCTGCATTATTTCCTTAAAAGAGTATGAACCCTTAGAAACACGGTAGACATTTTCGTTGTAATATACCTTTTTCAAGGAATCTTTATCATCACTGTTTTTGATAATAGAAAGAGTTACATCGGGCTTGAGCGCCATAAGTTTGCCCGATGTGTCCGTAAAAGTAATTATATTGTCTGAAACTAAAAAATCTTTGTTTCTCACATAAAGGTCGTATTCCTCAAATTTACTCATTTTAAATTGAGAATAACCGTATTTTTCATAAAGAGAGCGAAGGGCAAAAATTGCCTTTTCGTCGTTTCTTAAAACAAAGTTATTAATATCCATTTATTTGTCCTCCTCAAAAAGCTTAGACAGAGCCTTTTCATATCCTCCGCTGCCATAGTTTAAGCATTTGTTAACACGGCTTATGGTAGCAGTGCTTGCCCCTGTTGCCTTGGAAACCTCCTGATAACTTTTCCCTTGATTGAGCATAATTGCAACATCAAGCCTTTGGGAAATATCGGTTATTTCCTTTATAGTGCATATGTCTTCAAAAAAAGCATAGCAATCATCAATAGTTTCAAGTTTTAAAATGGCTTCAAAGAGCCTGTCGGTAAGCGGATTATGAAGTTTAGTCATAATTTTCAACCCCCTCATTAAAAATGACTTTACCATTTTAGCATACTAAAGTGATAAAGTCAATAGTTTTTTAAAATAAAATTATAAAAATGTTAAAATCTTATTCTTCAATATTGAAAATTCCGTTTTTCAAAGTGAGGAGAGCCCACTCTGAATCAATTTCCATTTCTGATTTATTGTCAAACTGAGAACCTGAAAAAACTTCCAATATATTGCGGTATGACTGCATAGAAAGGGTTGTTTCGCAGTTTCCTGCATCGTCCCCGATTAAATAGAAGTGCAGATTTTCGTTTTCCATATCACGACCGCTGTAGTATGCCGCAAGGAGTTCGGCATTGTTTTGCTCTTCATAGCTCTCTTCTAAAAACAGTTTACAAAGTTCGCATACTCTGTCATCGATTCCGTCTTCAAATAATGCAATTTTTTCAATGAAGTCGTTTATATTGTGAACAATTCTGATTGTGTAGTCCTGCACACTGATGCTGTCAATGAGAGCAGGAATTTCGGTGTTTATAAGTGCGATACAATGCTTGTTTTCGGTATCAAGATAAATACAGTCATAGGAAACGATTATTTTTTCGCCACAATGAGGACAGATGTATGAAAAAATCTGTCTTGACATAATATCATTACGCATTTGGGGATTTTCGGTTATATTTATTATATCGTACTGTCTAAATTCACCATCCTTGTGACAATCAGGACAGGTAACAGATACTATTTTGGGATTTATCATTTAAAAACCTCCTATTTGATGGTTTTAATGTCGTAAGGGGTTGTCTGATAGACAAAGTAATTAAGCCAGTTTGAATAAAGCAGATTTGCGTGAGCTCTCCAGCTGTTAATTGGAGCATTTTCCGGATTATCGTCCGGAAAGTAATTATATGGAACATCAATTAAAAGCCCCTTATCGATATCTCTCTTATATTCACCGGCAAGAGTTTCCGTATCGTATTCGGAATGACCGGTGATGAAGAATTGACGGTCATTTTTTGCACAGACAATATATACTCCGGCTTTTTCGGATTCAGCAAGAATTTCAAGATTTGGTACCTTTAAAATATCTTCTTTTCGTATCTCGGTGTGTCTTGAGTGAGGTGCATAAAACAAATCATCAAAGCCACGGAGGAGCATTTTATGTTTTTTATCAGGACAAACCGTGTGTGAAAAATTACCAAACATTTTTTGGGAAAGAGGATATTTCTTTATTCCGTAATGGAAATAAAGAGCAGCCTGCGCCCCCCAACAAATATGGAAGGTTGAGGTTACGTTGGTTTTTGACCATTTCATAATTTCGCAAAGCTCATCCCAGTAATCCACTTCTTCAAATTCCATGGTTTCAACAGGGGCTCCCGTTATAATCATTCCGTCAAATTTTCTGTCACGGACTTCATCAAAGGTGCAGTAAAAAGTTTCAATATGACTTTTTGATGTATTTTTTGAAAGATGAGTTTTCGTATGCATAAAAGAAACATTTATCTGCAAAGGCGTATTTCCGAGAACACGGAGAAGCTGGGTTTCTGTTGTTATTTTTGTCGGCATAAGATTTAAAATAATAATTTCAAGAGGACGGATATCCTGTGTGAGTGCCTTGGTTTCCGTCATAACAAAAATATTTTCCTGATTTAAAATTTCAATAGCCGGTAAATTGTCCGAAACCTTAATCGGCATAATAATCTCCCCCTAAACATAAATATAATCAAGTATATCACAGATTAGAAGAATTATCAAGAATATTTTTATATTTTTATTATCATACTAAAAAATAAAAGGTGTGATTAAAATGTCAGAAACTGAAAATAAAGATGAAATATTAAATGAAGAATATGAAGGAATAAAAGATTTAGGCGGAGTCGAGATAGATAACTCCAAAGGAAAATTTTTTTGCATAAGCATTATTGGACAAATAGAGGGACATAATGTTTTGCCTTCTCAAACAAAAACAACGAAATATGAACATATTCTTCCCAAACTCATATCTGTTGAAGAAAATGAAAAAATTGACGGACTTCTTGTAATTTTGAATACGGTCGGAGGGGATATAGAAGCGGGACTTGCCATAGCTGAGGTTATTGCCGGAATGAAGAAGCCGACCGTGTCATTGGTGCTCGGTGGTGGGCACAGCATAGGTGTCCCTCTTGCGGTATCGGCTGATGTGTCATTTATTGTTCCCTCTGCAACAATGACTATTCATCCTGTCAGAACATCGGGAACGATAATCGGTGTTCCGCAGATGTTTAATTATCTGTATAAAATTCAGGACAGGATTATTGATTTTGTTGTTAAACATTCAAATATTGAGAGGGATGATTTAATGGAACTGCTCCTCGAAACGGACGAAATTGCGAATGATGTTGGAACAGTGCTCTTTGGTGAAGAAGCGGTGGAGTGTGGTATTATAGATAAAGTTGGAGGGATTTCTGATGCCTGCAACACATTATATGAACTGATAAAAAAAGCGAAAAAGTGACAAAAAACAAGAAAAGAAAAAATTTTTTTCATTATTGCTTGACAAGAGCTCCAAAACAAGGTATAATAAACAGGTAGAATTTTTGACAGTCAAGATATGACAAAAGACAATCCACTATCCCAATGTTAGTTTTTGGAGGGAGGGAAATCGATAATGGCTGAAATCAGAGTTAAAGATAATGAATCGTTAGACAGCGCGCTTCGTCGATTTAAGCGTTCATGTGCAAAGGCTGGTGTTCTTTCTGAAGTTAGAAAAAGAGAACACTATGAAAAGCCCAGCGTAAGACGCAAAAAGAAATCAGAGGCTGCAAGAAAACGCAAGTTCAAATAATTAAATAAACAATACTGGTCGCCTTTAGGATTAAGGGCGGCTTTGTTTTAAATTTAAGGAGGAATAATTATGTCACTTAAAGAAACACTTATGGATGATCTTAAGATTGCGATGAAGGATAAAGATGTTATCAGAAAGAACACGGTTCAGATGATTCGCTCCGCAGTTTTGCAGTTTGAAAAGGATAATAAGACAGAGCTTGATGATAATGGAATAATTGATGTTATCGCAAAGGAGCTCAAACGCCGCCGTGATGTTCTCCCTGAATATGAGAAAAGCGGAAGAGATGAGTTGATTGCTGATATTAATCGTGAAATCGAAATCCTTTTGGCTTATCTTCCAAAACAGCTTTCAAGGGAAGAGCTTGAGGTGATTGTGGGTGAAGCTATTGCGGAAGTTGGAGCAACATCAATGAAGGATATGGGGAAAATTATGGCCGTTGTTATGCCGAAAACAAAAGGAAGAGCAGACGGCAAAATGATAAACGAAATTGTTAAAGAAAAATTGTCCTAAATCATGAAGAAAATAAAATTTTTATCGTTAATTTTAAGTCTTTTTTTATTACTTTGCAGCTGCGGCGAATCGGAAAAACTGCCGACAAGCGGTGATGCGGAAGCAAAGGTGAAGAGTGAACCGCAAACGCATATTGCGACAATGCTGACGGTTGGGGATAATCTTATGCATATGCCGGTTGTCAATGACGGAAAGCAAGAGGATGGAAGTTATGATTACAGCCATATCTTTAAAATGCTTCAAGAAGACATTGTCAATGCGGATATTGCGGTCATAGGGCAGGAAACGGTGCTTGGCGGCATAGAGCTTGGTTTATCCGGGTATCCTCTTTTTAATTCACCGACAGATGTTGGGAAGTCTCTTGTTGATGTGGGATTTGATGTGGTGCTCCACGCTTCCAACCATATTATGGACAGAAATATTGAGGGGATAGAGAAAACTCTTGAGTTTTGGCGCAGTTATCCGGATGTGACGGTTCTCGGAATTAATGAGAGCGAAGAAATGAAACAGAGTGCTCGCATTGTTGAGAAAAACGGCATTAAATTTGCTCTTTTTAATTATACCTACAGCACAAATGGTATTCCCGTCCCGTCGGGGCGTGAGTATATGGTGAATATGCTTGACGAGAATAAAATAGAGTCGGATATAAAAGCTGTTGACAAAAAGGTTGACTTTGTTGTTGTTTTCCCTCACTGGGGGAATGAATATCAAATGTCAGCGTCGGAATATCAGCAGGAGCTGGCGAGGAAAATGTGCGAATGGGGAGCTGATGCCATAATCGGCTCACATCCTCATGTTATTCAGCCTTGTCAGTGGATAAAAAGCGACAACGGAAACGAATGTATTGTGTATTATTCCTTGGGGAATTTTGTTTCAAGACAGAAGGAAACCAAAAATCTTCTTGGGGGAATGGCAGGTCTTGAATTTACAAAGACGGGTGATGAAAAAAGTATAAAGGCAAAATATACGCCTATTGTAACTCAGTATGACCATAATTCGAGGAACTTTGTTGTTTATAAGTTGTCGCAATATACAAATGAGCTGGCGAAGGAGCATGGAATAAATTTATATGACGGAGCGCTGACAAAGTCGAAATTTGAAGGGATTTATAAATCGGTCTTTGGTGAAGCACCGGATGGTATAGAAATGGAATATTAAGGAGAAAATCTATGAAGAGGTTTTTCAAACCTAATCTTTATGAACTGTCAATATTTGACATTGACTTGGAAAAACTTAAGGAGTTAGGGATTAAAGGCTTTATTTTTGATGTGGATAATACTATTGTCCCATATGACACACCGCTCCCCGATGAAAAAATAAAAAATTGGTTTAAAAAAATTGAGGAAATGGGATTTGTGTCATACATAGCGTCAAACAACAGTAAGGGAAGAGTTGAGCATTTTGCGAGCGAGCTTAATATCGGGTTTATGCCTAAAGCGAAGAAGCCCCTTACTAAAAACCTTAAGCAAATCAGTGAAAATATGGGGATTTTGCCTGCTGAAACGGCGATGGTGGGAGACCAGCTTTTCACGGATATGCTGGGAGGAAATATGGCAGGAATGTTCACTATCTTAATAGAACAAATTTCGCCTGTGGAAGGGAAATTTATTAAGTTTAAGAGAATATTTGAAAAACTTATTCTACCTAAACGAAGAAGAAAGAAAGGGAAGATATGTTAGCGAAATTCGGCCCGGGCGGTAACTGTGAAAAATTTTATAATGAGGGGAATAAATCGTCCCTTCAAATTCCTGCATGGGTTAAAGGAAAAGGACTGTCTGCCTACGAATACGAATGCGGAAAGGGAATAAAAATTTCCGAGGACTCAGCCAAAATCCTTGGTGAAAATGCAAAAGCAGAGGGGATAACCCTCTCTGTTCACGCTCCGTATTTTATAAGTCTTTCAAGTACAGAAGCGGAAAAGCGTGAAAAAAGCGTAAAATATATTTTGGATACCTTGGCGGTTGCTGATACCATGAAAGCCGGAAGAGTTGTTGTTCATAGCGGTTCGTGCTCGAAAATAACAAGGAAAGCGGCGCTGGAACTTGCTGTTGACACTGTTTCAAAGGCTCTAAGGGCTGCAGATGAGGCCGGATTGGGACACATCAATATATGTCCCGAAACTATGGGTAAGGTGAAACAGCTGGGAACAATCGAAGAAGTCTGCGCTATATGCAGTCTTGATGAACGACTTATTCCGACGGTTGATTTCGGGCATGTTAATTCCATGACCCTCGGCGGTCTTAAAAATATTGAGGATTATGAGCGCATATTCGATGTTATAAAGAATAAGCTTGGAAGTGAAAGAGAAAAGAATTTCCATATTCATTACAGTCGCATAGAATTTACGAATGCAGGGGAGAAAAAACACAGGACATATAGCGAAACGGAGTATGGCCCCGAATTTGAGCCTATTGCCGAGATAATTGCAAAGCGAGGTCTTTGCCCCACGATTATCTGTGAGTCAAGAGGAACTCAAACAG
The DNA here is from genome assembly GCA_015068605.1 of Oscillospiraceae bacterium. GTDB lineage: Bacteria > Bacillota > Clostridia > Monoglobales > Monoglobaceae > SIG454. Next base: position 26,406 of record SVKF01000013.1, on the reverse strand, counting down.
AGGATAGTGTTCTTCTTATGAAAGCATATATGGAAAAGAGGAAAATATATGTATAAAAAGCTTGATGCTCTTTTTGAAAAATATGACGGTATATTGCTGACTTCTCCGCATAATATGAGATATTTTTCAGGATTTACCGGTGGTGAAGGTGCACTTCTTATCCAAAAAGATTCAAGAACACTTTTTACCGATTCAAGATATATTGAACAAGCCGAAAATCAGGCAAAGGATTATGCTGTTACATTATGGAAAGGTTTTATTGACCTTTGCAATTATATAGAGGAGAAAAAGCTTAATAAAATAGCCTTCGAGGATGATGTTCTTACAGTTGATTTATATAATAGATTAAGGGAAAGAACTCAGGCTGAGTATGTTGGAGAAGGATATGAAATAGCTCGGAAAAGAATGATTAAAGCATCTTGGGAAATCGAAAGAATTTCCAAGGCGGAAGCAATCGGAGATATGGCATTTTCCCATATTTTAGGGTATATAAAAGAAGGCGTGTCGGAAAGAGATATTGCGGCGGAGCTTGAATATTTTATGAAAAAGCAGGGTGCTGAAAAAACTTCCTTTGACACTATTGTAATAAGCGGCAAAAAGACGAGTATGCCTCACGGAACTCCCGATGATAAAAAAATTGAAAACGGTGATTTTGTAACCTTGGATTTTGGGTGCGTATATGAGGGCTATTGCTCGGATATGACAAGAACCGTTGCAGTCGGTAAGGCTGACGAAAGGCAAAAAGAAATTTATAATATTGTTCTTGAAGCACAATTAACAGGGCTTAATGCTATAAAAAGCGGTGTGGTTTGTAAAAATGCTGACGAAATGGCGAGAAATGTAATAGAAAAAGCCGGATATGGAAAGTATTTTGGTCATTCGTTAGGTCACGGAGTCGGCTTGATGATTCATGAACTGCCCAATCTTTCACCAAAATCGGAGATGATGCTCGAGGACAATATGGTTGTAAGCTGTGAACCCGGAATATATATCCCTGATTTCGGTGGTGTTCGGATTGAGGATTTGGTTGTTGTTTCAGGCGAAAAATGCACAATTTTAAGCAAATCTCAAAAGAATTTGATAGAAATTTAAGTAATTCTAAAAAAATGTCTTGCAATTTGGTTAATTTTAGTATAGAATAGAAAAGAAGATTATATCAAGAAAATACAAGGAGGTATTCCCAATGATTTCTGCGGGTGATTTCAGAAACGGAATAACATTTGAATTTGAAGGCAATGTTTACCAGGTTGTTGAATTTCAGCATGTTAAACCCGGTAAAGGCGCTGCCTTTGTAAGAACAAAAATGAAAAATGTTATTACAGGTGGTGTAGTTGAAAGAAGCTTTAACCCAACTGAAAAGGTTGCTAAAGCTCATATAGAGAGAAAGGATATGGAGTATTTATACGAAGACGGTGAACTGTATTACTTTATGGATCAGGAAACCTATGAACAGACTCCTCTTAGCGCTGACCAGCTTGGCGATGCTCTTAAGTTTGTCAAGGAAAATATGGTTGTGACAATTCTTTCTTTCAAAGGAAGTGTGTTCAGTGTTGAACCGCCGAACTTTGTTGAGCTTGAGGTTATTGAAACAGAACCGGGCATAAAAGGTAATACTGCGTCAAACGTAACAAAGCCTGCTAAGGTTGAAACAGGGGCCATTATAACAGTTCCTATGTTTATCAACGAAGGTGATGTTATTAAGATTGACACAAGAAATGCTGAATATATGTCAAGAGTTTAATTTGTGGAGGTTTCTATGTCAGATTTAACAAACAGAGCTGCATACCTTAAAGGTCTTGCAGATGGAATGAAACTTGATAAGGAGTCAAATGAAGGTAAGCTTCTGAATGAAATCATTGCGCTTCTTGGTGATATAACCGAGGAGATGGAAATGATTGATGACGAACAGGGCTTCATTGCAGACAAGCTTGATGATATCGATGAATCTATTGATATTTTATGTGAAGAGGTTTTCGAAGATGACCTTTATGAATGCGATGAAGATGATTTTGACGAAGAAGATGAGTTTGCAATAAAATGCGAAAAGTGTGGTAAGGATGTTTTCTTGTCATACGAGGATCTCGAATATGACGATTTGGTTTGTCCTTATTGCGGCGAGCCGATTGAAATCGAGTTTGAATGCGACGGAGATTGCGAATGCTGTGAATAAAATTTAAAAGCGGTTGCTCGGCAACCGCTTTTAAATTTTATAAAGTCATTTTAAATATTCAAAATCTTATCAAGAGCCGGAGCTATCGGGTTACATTCAATGCGTTCAATATCCCCTTTATCGCAAAGTGATGCAATTTTTGCATCAAACGGAATTTGAGCAAGGAGTGGGAGATTAAATTTTTCTGCCACCTCATTTGTTTTGCTTTCTCCGAAAATATGGATTTGCTTTCCGCAATCGGGGCAATTAACATAGCTCATATTTTCGACAATGCCGACAATCGGAATATTCATCATTTTTGCCATATTAACAGCCTTTTCAACTATCATCGAAACAAGCTCTTGAGGTGAGGTCACGATAACGATTCCGTCAATCGGGAGTGACTGGAAAACTGTGAGTGGAACATCTCCTGTTCCCGGGGGCATATCAACAAACATATAGTCGACATTTTCCCAAACAACATCTGTCCAGAACTGTTTAACCGTTCCTCCGATAACGGGACCTCTCCATATAACGGGGGCTGTATCATCCTCTAAAAGAAGATTTATTGACATAACGTCAATGCCGCCTTTGGTTTTAACGGGCAGAATACCAATTTCACTTCCCATTGCTTTTTCATTTATTCCAAAAATTTTAGGAATTGACGGACCTGTTATATCTGCGTCAAGAATAGCTGCATTCTTCCCTGATTTTGATATAGCCGTTGCGAGAAGAGATGTAACGAGGGATTTACCAACTCCGCCTTTCCCCGAAACAACACCAATAACCTTTTTGATACTGCTCATTGCGTTTGGAGCTTCAAGAAAGCTTTTTGGGTCTCTTTCACTGCAGTTTTCACTGCAACTTGAACAATCATGCGTACATTCGCTCATATATATAAAACCTCTTTTCGTTTAAATTTCTAATAAATTATATCACTTTTATTCAATTAAGTCAACACCACTCAAATCAAAATCAGGAACATAAATTTTATCTGCACTTGATTTTTCCTGAATATAGGCATTTGAAAATCCTATATTTAACGCATGGTTGACAACGGAATTATATTCAAATGTAGTTATTTTTCGGTTAATTTCGGGGAAATTATCCAAATTTTCAGGAGGAAAATACTGAGACATAAGACTTAAAATAAATCTGTCTGTGTCGAAATTTTCTTTTAATAAATTTAAAATGGCGATGCTGTCGTTTCGATGTGACGGCAGAACAAGATGCCTTACAATAACTCCTTTTTTCATAAGTCCGTTTTCTATAACGGGTGCACCTTTCGTTTCAACCATTTTTTCAAGTGATGCCAAAGCAAAATCTGGATAATTTTCGGCAAGGGAATATTTTTTTGCAAGAGCTTTATCATAATATTTAAAATCTGTCAGATAAATATCAACATAGTTATTAAGGAGCGAAATTATTTCCGGTTTTTCATAGCCTCCGCAGTTGTAAACAACGGGAATATTAAGGTGTGGCTTTATGCTGTCAATAGCTTCAATTATAAAGGGAATATATGGTGTTGGAGTTACGAGATTTATATTATGAGCTCCCATATCCTGAAGCATTAGGAAAATCTTGGAAAGCCCGGATGTAGATATATTCTTGCCAAATCCACCGGAACTGATTTTTTTATTTTGACAGTATGCACACATAAGATTGCAGTGGCAAAAGAATATTGTTCCGCTTCCGTTTTTTCCGCTTATTATGGGTTCTTCCCAAAAATGGAGTGCTGCTCTTGCGATTTTCACACTGTTTCCCGCTCCGCAGAAACCTTTTAAATTATTTCTGTTAACCTTGCAATTTCTCGGACACAATATACATTTTTCTATGTCAGTCATATTTTATTTCACCTGCCTGATAATAATATTATCACAAAAGAAGTCTCAAAACAAGAGCAGATACAAAATTTTCCTTGACATTGTGGATAAAATTTGTCATAATATACTATATATAGTGTATTTTAATGGGGGTATTTTCTTAATGTGTGCTAAAGAGAGTTATGGAAATGACAGTATAGAAATGCTTAAAGGTGCCGATAAGGTCAGAAAGCGTCCGGCGGTCATCTTTGGTTCTGACGGAATAGAGGGCTGTCAGCATTCTATGTTTGAGATTTTGTCTAATTCCATAGATGAGGCCAGAGAAGGATACGGAAATTTAATAAAAGTTACGAGATATATCGATAAGTCAATAGAGGTTGAGGATTATGGCAGAGGAATCCCTGTTGATTATAACAGCCGTGAAGAAAGATATAACTGGGAGCTTGTTTTCTGCGAAATGTATGCAGGTGGAAAATATAAGAATAATTCCGGAAGCAACTATGAATACAGTCTTGGGTTAAACGGTCTCGGAAGCTGTGCAACCCAGTTTAGCTCTGAGTATATGGAAGTTGAGGTCCTTCGTGATGGGCATAAATTTAACCTTCATTTTGAAAAGGGGAACAATATAGGTGGTCTTGAAAAAACTCCTTTCCGGCATCGTCACACAGGATCTAAAATTCACTGGAAGCCCGACCTTGAAGTGTTTACGGATATAGATATTCCACTTGAATTTTATCAGGAAACAATAAAGAAACAGGCTGTTGTCAATTCAGGTGTTAAGTTTATCTTAAGAAACGAAATAGGCAAGGGTCAGTTTGAAGAGTTTGAATATTTCTACGAAAATGGCATAACGGATTATGTTAAAGAGCTTTGCGACGGGAAAGAAAAGACTTCAATACATTATATTGAGGCGGAGAGAAAAGGTAAAGACCGTGACGATAAGGAAGAATATAAGGTCAAAATGAGCTTTGCCTTTTGTATGAATAATGAGGTAAATATTTTGGAGTATTATCATAATTCAAGCTTCCTTGAATATGGAGGGTCTCCCGATAAGGCTGTTAAAAGTGCATTTGTTTCTGCGATTGATAAATATATCAAAAATAATAACAAATACAAAAAGAATGAGCCGAAAATTACATTTGCGGATGTGGCGGACAGCCTTGTTTTGGTCAGCAATTCATTCTCAACTGTAACAAGCTACGAAAATCAGACCAAAAAAGCCATAACCAATAAGTTTATTCAAGAGGCTATGACCGAATTTTTAAGGGAACAGCTTGATGTTTATTTCATTGAAAATAAGGCTGATGCTGAAAAATTTTCGGAGCAGGTGCTTGTTAATAAACGAAGCCGTGAATCCGCAGAGCGAACAAGAATTGATGTTAAGAAAAAGCTTGGCGGAACAATGGATGCAATGTCAAGAGTGAAGAAATTTGTCGATTGCAGAACTAAGGATATAAGCCGAAGAGAGGTTTATATTGTGGAGGGTGACTCGGCTCTCGGTGCTTGTAAGCTTGGCAGAGACAGTGAATTTCAGGCGATTATTCCCATCAGAGGTAAAATCCTTAACTGTCTGAAAGCTGATTACAATAAGATATTTGCAAGTGAAATTATAGTTGATTTGCTTAAGGTTTTAGGATGCGGAGTTGAAATAAAGAGTAAGCATAATAAGGACCTTAATTCCTTTGATTTGGGGAATTTAAGATGGAATAAGGTTATAATCTGTACTGATGCCGATGTTGACGGATTTCAGATTAGAACCCTTGTTTTAACAATGATATATCGTCTTGCGCCGACTCTTATAGAAAAAGGGTATGTCTATATTGCAGAATCTCCGCTTTATGAAATAAATTCGAAGGATAAAACATATTTTGCGTATGACGAAAAAGAGAAAACGGATATTTTAAATAAGCTTGAAGGAAAGAAATATACAATTCAGCGAAGCAAGGGGCTTGGTGAAAACCAGCCGGATATGATGTGGGAGACAACGATGAATCCCGAAACAAGACGCCTTATAAAGGTTATGCCTGATGATATGGAAAGAACTCAGGAAGTGTTTGAGCTTCTCCTTGGCGATAACCTTGCAGGCAGAAAAGAGCATATAGCAGAACACGGACACGAATATATAGATATGCTTGATGTTATGTAGAAAACAACAGAAAGGATTTGTTAATAAAATGGCAAAAGCGAAAAAGGGAAAGGAAGAAGCAAAGGTTTTTAAAGTTGCTCCTGCCAGGGAGCAGCAGATTATAGAGACTCTTGAAACAAACTATATGCCCTATGCTATGAGTGTTATTGTTTCCCGTGCTATTCCCGAAATTGACGGGTTTAAACCGTCACACAGAAAACTGCTTTATACTATGTATAAAATGGGACTTTTGAAAGGCAATCGTACAAAATCTGCCAATGTTGTCGGAACAACAATGAAGCTTAATCCCCATGGTGATATGGCGATATATGAAACAATGGTCAGACTGACAGAAGGACATCAGGCACTTTTGCACCCCTTTGTTGACTCAAAAGGTAACTTTGGTCGCCAATATTCAAGAGATATGGCGTTTGCCGCATCAAGATATACAGAGGTTAAGCTTTCGGAGGTATGTAGCGAAATTTTCCGTGATATTGATAAAAATACCATTGATATGGTTGATAACTACGACGGAAGTCTAAAAGAGCCAACGCTCCTCCCGACATCCTTCCCGAATGTTTTGGTTAACCCGAATCAGGGTATTGCGGTTGGTATGGCATCAAATATTTGCAGCTTTAACTTAAGCGAAATTTGTGATGCAGCCATTGCTGTTATGAAGGATGCGGATACGGATTTGACGGAAATACTCAAAGCTCCTGATTTTTCAACGGGCGGAGATGTTGTTTATAACAGAGAACAGATGTCCGAGATTTATAAGACGGGCAGAGGCAGTTTTAAAATCCGGGGTCGATATACTTATGATAAATCAAGCAACTGTATTGATATAACGGAAATTCCGTATACAACAACGGTTGAGGCAATTATCGAGAAAATAATTGAGCTTTTAAAAGCGGGTAAGCTTAAAGAGGTTTCGGATATTCGAGATGAAACTGATAAAATGGGTCTTAAAATTACCATTGACCTCAAAAAAGGAACTGACCCTGAAAAGCTTATGGCGAAAATTTATAAGATGACTCCCCTTCAGGATAGCTTCGGGTGTAACTTCAATATCCTTGTTGAAGGCTCACCAATGGTATTGGGCGTCAATGATATTCTTTGTGAATGGCTGAGATTTCGAAAGAATTGCATTAAACGCTCGCTTAGATTTGATATTGATAAAAAGAGTGATAAGCTTCACCTTTTAAAAGGTCTTGAAAAAATTCTTCTTGATATTGATAAGGCGATTAAGATTGTCCGTGAAACTGAAGAAGATGAGATGGTTGTTCCAAACCTTATGAAAGGGTTTAAGATTGACGAAATTCAGGCTGAATATGTTGCGGAAATTAAACTTCGAAACCTGAATAAAGAATATATTTTAAAGAGAACACAGGAAATAGAGGCTCTTGAAAAAGAAATTGCAGAGCTTAATGAAATACTTGGAAGCAACGCTAAAATTGAAAAACTTATATCCAAACAGCTTAAAGAAATTTCCAAGAAATTCGGGCAGGAACGAAAGACGGGAATAATCGGAGAGGAAGATACGCAGGACATTGAAGTTCAGGAGGAAATTCCGGATTACCCGATTAAATTGTTCAGAACAAGAGAAAATTATCTTAAAAAGATTTCTCTCGTTTCTTTAAGAACAAGTGGAGAGCATAAGCTTAAAGAGGATGACGAAATTATTCAGGAAATTGAGTGTAGTAACAGAAGTGAGGTTATCTTTTTCTCAAGCAGTGGGGAAGCCTATAAAATTAAAGCTCATGATATTCCTGATACAAAAGCAAGTCTTTTGGGTGAGTTTATACCAAACCTTTTAGAAATGGGGGCAGGGGAAGTAACCCTTGGTATGACGGCAACTGTTGATTTTAAGGGATGGATGCTTTTTGCTTTTGAAAACGGAAAGATTGCAAAAGTTCCTCTTAAGGCTTATGAAACAAAACAAAACAGAAGAAAGCTTTCTAATGCATTTTCTGATAAATCACCTGTTGCAAAGATATATCATATATCAGAAGATTGTGATATGGTGATTATGAGCAGCATTGGTAAAGCACTTATATTCAATACATCTGCCGTAGCTGAGAAAACTACTAAAAACACACAAGGCGTTTCCGTTATGACACCTAAAAAAGGAAGCGTGGTGTCTGACCTTATGCTGTTATCTGAGGCGAGTATCAAAAATGTAAGTTATTACAGAACAAAGAATATTCCGGCGAAGGGTTCATTCCTTAAGGAGGAAGATGCGGGCTTTGAGCAAATATCGCTCCTTGATGAATAAAATGTGAAACAAAACCAAATAGAAGCATATTCTTAAATAGAGATAACACTTTGTTTAAGGAGTGCTTTAGCTGTGAGAAAACGTTGCTTTTTTACCTATGAGACCGGAATGGGTATTATAGGAGGATTGATGATTGCGTTTGTGGTTGTTGCGGTCATACGGATTTTTTCGCCGATTTTATGCAGTCTTGCCGAAGAAAAGCTTCAAAGCAGATTTAATAAAATATGTAATACTGCGGTTATGGAGTATCTTGAGGAAAATTTAGATTTGTCGGATATTGCAGTAATTGAGAGAACGCCGGATGGTGATGTACAGGGGATTACGACAGATACGGTTAAAGTTAACAAGTTTAAATCTTGGGTATCTCTTGAAATTCAAAAGGAGCTTGATAAGCTTGATGAAATTACCGTTGAAGTTCCATCGGGAGGCTTTTTTGGATTTGGCAGTGGTGTTCGTATTCCTGTTAAACTGATGAGTCAAGCGGTGCTTGAAACGGATGTAGTTTCGTCATTTGAGTCGGTTGGGATAAACCAGACAAGACTATGCGTTGATGCATCAATAAGCCTTTCGGGGAAACTTCTTGCGATAGGAAAAGGAAATATGGTTAAAATAGAGACAAAGGTTCCGATGCTTATGACGGTTATTGTAGGTGAGGTTCCGGGGACTTATGTTGATGTTAAAAAATAGAGAGGTATGCTAAATGATTAAACAAGAGATTGAAAGATTAAGAGAAGAGCTTAACAAGCATAATTACAATTATTATGTTTTGGATAATCCGACAATACCTGATTCTGAATATGATATATTGCTTCACAAACTCATAAAGCTTGAAGAAGAAAACCCGGAATTTAAGGACGCAAATTCTCCGACGGTTAGAGTTGGCGGAGCGGTTCTTGATAAATTTGAACAGGTTGAGCATACCGTTCAGATGCAAAGTCTCTCTGATGTGTTTTCTAAAGAGGAATTGATTGAATTTGATGAAAGAGTGAAAAATTCCTTAGAGAGTGATTATGAATATGTTGTTGAAATGAAAATTGACGGTCTTTCCGTCTCTCTTGAATATGAAAACGGAGTGTTTTCAAGAGGCTCAACCAGAGGGGACGGAAGCGTTGGAGAGAATATAACTGAAAATCTTAAAACAGTTAAGTCTATTCCGTTAATTTTAAATAATGCACCCGATTTTCTTGAGGTGAGAGGCGAAGTATATATGCCAAGGGCTTCATTTGATAAGCTGAATGATGAACGGGAGATAAATGGTGAAAGCCTTTTTGCCAATCCGAGAAATGCGGCGGCAGGCTCTTTAAGACAGCTTGACAGCTCTGTTTGCGCCAAAAGAAATCTTGATATTTTTATTTTTAATATTCAGCAGATAGCCGGGGCAGAGCTTGAAAATCACAGAGAGTCGCTTGATTATCTTGAAAAGCTTGGGTTTAAGGTTAGCCCAAGGAGAAATATTTTTAAAAATATCGAAAGTGTGTATGAAGAAATTTTGAAAATCGGTGAGGAAAGAGAAAACCTTCCATTTGATATTGACGGCGTTGTTATAAAAGTAAATGCTTTTTCGCAAAGAGATGTTTTAGGGTCAACAACAAAAGTTCCGAGATGGGCAGTTGCTTATAAATTCCCTGCAGAAATTAAGGAAACGGTTGTTGAGAATATTATTCTTCAGGTAGGACGGACAGGGGTCATAACGCCAAACGCTGTGTTTACTCCTGTTAAGGTTGCCGGATCAACCATAAGCCGTGCAACCCTTCATAATGAGGATTTTATAAAGGAAAAAGATATAAGAATAGGAGATACGGTTAAGGTCAGAAAAGCCGGGGATATAATTCCCGAGGTTGTAGAGGTTGTTTATGAAAAAAGGGGAGAAGATACCGTTCCGTATCTTATGCCGTGTACTTGCCCTGCTTGTGGAGAAAAGCTTGTCAGAGAAGAGGGCGAGGCGGCTATCCGATGCATAAGCTCGGAATGCCCTGCACAGACAGCGAGAAGAATAATTCATTTTGCATCAAGAGATGCTATGGATATCGAGGGACTTGGGACTGAAATAGTTGAACAGCTTATTGAAAACGGGCTTATAAGAGATGTTGCGGATTTATTTGTTCTTAAGTATGAAGAGCTTGTTAATCTTGAAAGGTTTGCGGAAAAATCGGCTTCAAATCTTATTGATTCGATAAAGCGAGTTAAAGAAAATAATCTTGACCGTCTCATATTTGGGCTTGGGATTCGACATATAGGAAATAAAGCGGCAAAAAATCTTTCTAAACATTTTAAAAATATGGAAAATATAATAAATGCCGATATTGAAGAAATTGCCGAAATTGAAGATTTCGGAATGATTATGGCAAAGAGTGTCAGAGATTATTTCGATGAGGAATCAAACAAAGAACTTATCGGAAGGCTTTGCGAATATGGGCTTAAAATGGAGTATGAAAGTGATGCGGTTTCCGAAATTTTTGCAGGAAAAACCTTTGTTTTGACGGGAACACTCCCGACCCTCAAGCGCAGTGAGGCTCAAAAGATAATTGAGGAGAATGGCGGAAAAGTTTCCGGAAGTGTATCGAAGAAAACTGACTTTGTTGTTGCAGGCGAGGAGGCCGGAAGCAAGCTGAAAAAGGCTCAGGATTTGGGTGTTTCGGTGATTTCGGAAGATGATTTGCTTAAAATGATTAAATAAATCTTGCGATAAGCAAAGATATATGTTATAATTGTGATGTAGAGAAAATATTTATGATAACAGCACGAATTTTAAGGAGTGAGTCTATGAATATTTGCGTATACGGTGCATCGAGTAAAACAATAGATAAATCTTATGTTAAGGCCGGAGAACATTTAGGCAGAATAATGGTTGAACGAGGACATAAGCTCGTTTTTGGCGGCGGAGCAAATGGACTTATGGGTGCCGTTGCCAGAGGAGTTTACGAAAAAGGCGGAGAAATCAAAGGGGTTGTTCCGAAGTTTTTCAACGTTGACGGCATTTTATTTGAAAATTGCAATGAATTATTGCGACCCGACACAATGAGAGAGAGAAAACAGATTATGGAGGACAGCTCTGACGGGTTTATTATCACACCCGGCGGTATAGGGACATTTGAGGAGTTTTTTGAAATTCTCACGCTAAAACAGTTGGGGAGACACAATAAGCCTATTGCAATAATCAACACAAACGGATATTATGACAAAATGATTGCGTTTATGGAACACGCAATCGATGGTGAGTTCTTGAATAGTGAATGTAAACTTTTATATGAATTTGTCGAAACGGCAGAGGAGGCTCTTGATTATATAGAAAATTATAGTCAGGAAGAAATCCATATTACAAAGCTTAAAAATATCTGATTTATGGGTGAACAAATGAAAAAAATTATGATAAAATATAAGCCGCAGATTTTGTATATGCTTATAGGGATAGTTTCGACAATTGTAGATTATGGTACATATCAATTATGTTATCATGTTTATAATATTCCTAACATGACGAGTAATGCTATTGCATGGGTTGCCTATGTTACATTTTCGTTTATTCCCAATAAAATATGGGTATACAGAAGTCGAAGTATGAAGCCAAAGCTTCTTTTGAGAGAAGGAGTAGCTTATTATTTAGGGCGAGGAATTTCTTTAATTTTTGGTACTGCAATCATGTGGTATGGTGTTGATTACATGAAGTGGAATACACAGATTACAAAGGGAATTTCGGAAATTTTCGTCGTAATCATAAATTATATATTGGGATTTATTGGTTTTAGTGTTTCAAGGAAAATATGTAAAAAATAATATTGAAAAATCGGAAGCATTTGGTTGTTTCCGATTTTTTAATTGTTTACTTTTCAAGTATTTGGAAAAGATATGTTCTAAAAGAGTGTGTATAAAAATAAGATATATCAGGTGGTAAAAATATTGAGGAGTGAATAAAAGTGAATAGTGCCAATCCAGAGAATAATAAAGTAACTATAGCCGGAACAATAGTTACAAATCCGGATTTTTCTCATGAGGTGTATGGAGAAAAATTTTATATATTTAAGCTTGAGGTTAAGCGACTCAGTGAGAATTCAGATGTAATTCCCATAACCGTGTCAGAAAAATTTTTTTCAATTTTGAATATTGAAACCGGCAAAAATGTTTTGATAACAGGTCAATTCCGGTCATACAATAATTTTTCATCCGTTGGGAACAGGCTTTTACTTACTGTTTTTGTCAGAGATATAGAAGAGGTTAGCGATATAACCGAATATACAGCCCCAAATAATATTTTTTTAAACGGATATATATGTAAAGAGCCTGTATACAGAACAACTCCCTTCGGACGGGAAATTGCGGATATTCTTCTTGCTGTTAACAGGGGATATAATAAATCGGATTATATACCTTGTATTGCGTGGGGGAGGAATGCGAAATATGCAGATTCACTTTCGGTTGGAGATAATATATCTGTGTGGGGGAGAGTGCAAAGCAGAGACTATCAGAAAAAGATAAGCGAAGATGAAATTGAAAATAAAACTGCATATGAAGTGTCTGTATCAAAAATTGAATTAAATTAAGCGTAAACATACTTGACATATATCGCTAAAAATGATAAAATTTTAGAGGTAAAGGAGATGTTGGGTATGTTTAAGAAAATAGTGAGTATGCTTATCGTTGCAAGTCTGTTATCAGTCTCTGTTTTTGGTGCTTTTACAGATATGCCTGAAAACGAAATTGAGAAGAATGCACTTATGAGTGCTGTTGAAAACGGACTTTTAAATGGTGTAAGTGAGAATGAAATTGCTCCATATGCGCCGGTAACCCGTTCTCAGATGGGAGCGATTCTTGTTCGTGCTATGGGTGCGACAAAAAAGGCGGACATATCCGCATTTGAGGATGCCAGTCCAAAGGCATGGTATTATAATGAATTGAGTTGCGCCGTTGCCATGGGAGCGTTTCAGGGTGATGGAGGAAAAAATATTTTTCCGGATAAAAATATAACTTATCAGGAGGCATTTCTTGTTTTATCGAGAGTGTTCGATTTGAGATACGAAAATGAAAATATGCTTAATGAATATATAGATAAGGATTCGGTTGCAAGCTGGGCAAAAAGCGGTGTTTTAAAGATTGTTTCGGGCGGATATTATGATGGAGATGCCCTTTATCCCGATAAATCCATCAGCAGGGTTGAATTTGCCAAAATTATGAGCAATCTTGTAAGTAATTATATTGATTCTCCGGGAACATATAGTGAATTGCCGAAGGGAAACACATTAGTGAGATGCAACGGGGTCATTTTTGACGGAATTACCAATCCGGATGCCAAAAGTGCAAAGGAAGGCGATTTGATTATAATAGGAGACGGAGTTTCAGAGACGAGTATATTAAATACAGATGGTGCAAATGTTGTTTTGCGTGGAGGAAATCTTAATATAAGCGGTAAGGTCGGGATTATCCGTGCTGTTGTTGGAGGGACTGTCTTAACACCGGTTAAGAATGACTATAGTGCAAAGGTTTACCCTGACGGAAGCAAAGGCATTATTTCAGCTTCAGCTGAAGGTTCGTATATTTCATTAAAATAAAAAGTGGCGGTGTTTAAAAAGTCTTTTTGATTTTTTAAACACCGCCTTGGTTTTAAGGGGATAGGAAAAAAGCTTTAAAGCGGACAAACTGAGCCAAAGCCAAGGCTTTGGGTTACCCGAAGGCGTACGCAGGTACTCCGAGAGGCGAAGTTTGTTTCGTAGCAATAAAAGATAGATTTAAAAAAATCAAAATTTTGATTTTTTACCCTTGCTTTTAGGTATATTCAGGGATATATTCTACAAAAGATTTTCTCATTCCCTGTTGTTTTTTCCTCTTTTCTTGCGTTCCGGAGTTTTTTAACATCCCCGTATTGTTATTCTATTGAAAAATCATCTTCAGCATATCTGGATATATTCAGCTCGCGTTTTTTTGGCGGTCGTCTTAAAAAACGGTTTATCCGATATTTCTTGCATTTATATTCGGGTGAAACAGGACCGAATTTAGAACATAAGCATTCCTTGGTATATTCAAGCATAACAGCATATGCACAAGTTTCACATTTTTCTATTAAATCGGGATTATCGTTAAAAAGTCCCCTTTCGTTTATGTCTTTTTTCACAAAAAATCCCCCTGTTAATGATATATTTGATATGATTATATAATAATTTTCAAATAAATGCAATAGAAATTACAAAATCTCTTGCATTTAGATGAAAAATTTTGTATAATAAGATTTGGTGAAGATATATGGAAAATAAATTTATTGTGGTTGAAGGACTTGACGGAAGCGGAAAAAGCACTCAGATTAAAATGCTTGCAGAGGCTTTGGAGAAAAAGGGCGAAAAGGTATATATAACCGCAGAGCCGCAATATTATGAAACGGGCGCATATATACGGCGCATATTATCAGAGAGTCTGGATAAAAATATGTATCTTCAGGCGGCGCTTTTTCTTGCAGACCGACTTGAACATATAACTCATCCGGAGCTTGGCATAAAAAAGAAGCTTGATGATGGATATACTGTTATTTGTGACAGATATTACTATTCGTCATTTGCATATCAGGGAACGGCGTCGGATATAAATTGGGTTATGGATATTAATTTGAATTGTCCTGAAATTTTAACACCGGATTTGTGTATTTTTCTTGATGTTAATCCCGATACCTGTAAGCAAAGGATTGACACAAGCCGTGATGGTGCGGAGCTTTATGAGAAAAGCACAGAATTGATGAGAAAAATCAGAAATAATTTCATTGATGTTTTTAATCGACTTCAGGAGAAAGAAAATATAAAGATTATTGAGGCAAACAAGAGTCTTGAGGAAATTCACAGAGCTGTTTTAGAGGCAGTTGAGGAGGTATAAAAATGGAATATAAAAAGCTGTTTACATCAGAATCGGTTACAGAAGGACATCCGGATAAAATTTCGGATATAATTTCCGATGCTGTTCTTGATGCAATTTATGAAAAGGACCCTATGGCAAGAGTTGCCTGCGAGGTTACGGTTACAACAGGGCTTGTTATGGTTGTTGGTGAAGTTAGTACGACTTCGTATATAGACATACAGAAGCTTGTTCGGGAAACTGTCAGAGAAATCGGATATGACAGAGCAAAATATGGTTTTGACTGTGATACCTGTGCGGTTATAACTGCTCTGGATGAACAATCCGGCGATATAGCCATGGGAGTTGATAAAGCGTACGAATTTAAAGCGGAAAATGAAGGTGAAGGGCTTGGCGCAGGAGATCAGGGGATGATGTTCGGTTATGCTTGCGACGAAACTCCCGTTTATATGCCTATGGCTATTTATCTTGCTCATAAAATGGCGAAAAGGCTCACAGATGTACGCAAGGACGGTATTATTCCGTATCTAAGACCTGACGGAAAGACACAGGTTACGGTTGAATATGATGAAAACGGTGTTGTTAAGAGAATTGATACTGTTGTTGTTTCTTCTCAGCATGATGAAACCGTTGCAATGGAGCTTTTAAGAGAAGAAATCATCGAGAATGTTATCAAGCCGATAATTCCTGCAGAGCTTATGGATGAAGATACAAAAATTTATATCAATCCTACGGGCAGATTTGTAATCGGAGGACCTCAGGGGGATTCCGGTCACACGGGCAGAAAGATTATTGTCGATACCTATGGCGGATATGCTCGTCACGGTGGTGGGGCTTTCTCAGGAAAAGACCCGACAAAGGTTGACAGAAGTGCGGCTTATGCAGCCCGTTATGTTGCGAAAAATATTGTTGCGGCAGGGTTGGCTAAATCCTGCGAGGTGCAGCTTGCTTATGCAATCGGTGTTGCCCAGCCTGTTTCATTGCGCATTGATACATTTGGTACAGGTTCTGTTTCGGAAGAGAAACTTTGTGATATTGTTTATAAGAATTTTGATTTGAGTCCAAGTGGTATAATTAAAACTTTGGATTTGAGAAGACCGATTTATAAACAAACAGCAGCATACGGTCATTTTGGAAGAGAGGATGTCCTTCTTCCATGGGAAAAGCTTGACAAGGTTGATGCTCTTAAAGCATCATTATAAGTCGTTAAATATTAATTTATAAATGGACTATTGGGGAAGTATTATATAATAATAAAATATTGTTAATTTATTCGGGAGAGGTGTTTTTATGTTCAAGATAGGGTTCGATAATGAAAAGTATCTGCATCTTCAGTCGCAACATATAAGAGAGAGAATTTCCAAATTTGGTGGTAAGCTTTATCTTGAATTTGGTGGAAAGCTTTTTGACGATTTTCATGCGTCCCGTGTTCTTCCTGGATTTGAGCCTGACAGTAAGCTTAAAATGCTTCTTCAGCTTAAAGATAAAGTCGAAATTGTTATGGCGATAAATGCGTCGGATATTGAGAAAAACAAACTTCGCAGTGACCTTGGAATAACTTATGATGTTGATGTTATAAGACTTATCGATTGTTTTCGCTCAATAGGGCTTTATGTTGGAAGTGTTGTTATGACTCGCTTTGACGGACAAGCCTCTGCTGTTGCTTTCCAAAAACGCCTTGAAACCCTTGGAATTCGTGTATACAGACACTATACCATAGAGGGATACCCGTCGGATATTGCTAAAATCGTAAGCGATGAAGGGTACGGAAAGAATGAGTATATTGAGACAACAAGAGAGCTTGTTGTTATAACCGCACCGGGACCGGGGAGCGGCAAAATGGCGACCTGTATGTCTCAGCTGTATCATGAGCATAAAATGGGAATTCAGTCGGGCTATGCCAAGTTTGAAACATTCCCCGTTTGGAATCTTTCCCTCACTCATCCTGTAAATCTTGCTTATGAAGCGGCAACTGCCGACCTTAATGATGTTAATATGATTGACCCATTCCATCTTGATGCATACGGGGACACAACGGTGAATTATAACAGAGATGTTGAAATATTCCCTGTTGTTAAAGCGATGCTCGAAAAAATTTTGGGAGAGTGTCCTTACAAGTCTCCGACGGATATGGGCGTTAATATGGCAGGAAATTGCATTATTGATGATGAAAATGTGAGAAATGCCTCTAAGCAGGAAATTTTAAGAAGATATTACACGGCTTTATGTCAGCAAAGAAAAGGAAGAATTGGCGATGAAGTTGTTTTAAAGCTTGAACTGTTGATGAAGAAGGCAGGGATAACAACAAATGACCGACCGGTTATCGGGCCGGCTCTTCAAAAAGCTATACTGACAGGTGCTCCTGCGGCGTCGATTGAGCTTCCTGACGGACAGATGGTGACCGGGAAAACTTCGGAGCTTTTAGGTGCATCGTCTGCACTCCTTTTAAATGCGCTTAAGACTCTTGCAGGAATTGATGATAAGGTTGAACTTATTTCTCCGGTTATTTTAGAGCCTATTCAAAGACTTAAAACCGAACATTTCGGAAACAGAAATCCAAGACTTCATACAGACGAAGCGCTGATTGCATTATCAATTTGTGCACCAAGCGATGAAAGAGCTGAACTTGCAATGCAGCAGCTTGATAAATTAAGAGGTTGCGAAGTTCACTCATCTGTTATCTTGTCTTCGGTTGACGAAAATGTGTTTAAAAGATTGGGAATAAATCTTACTTGTGAGCCTATTTATTAAAATTTTCGCCTTTGGCGAAATGTATACGGGTAAACAAAGCGTAAAGCTTCAACCACTGCCTGCGGGCGAGTGTTCTATAATAAAACTGCTTTTTCAGAGCGGATAAAAAGTCGATAATTACGATACAAAAGTGCATTTACAATGTTTTGTTTTTGTGACATACTTTGTATTCGGTTAGGAGATGAACTTTCATAAAATGACATTAGAAATATTACTTTGCCTTGTTGTTGTGTTTACTACCTTGGAAAATGTTTTTCAAAAAATGTATAATTTCAACACAAATTCTCAAAAAATGGGATTTTTCGGGTTTAATTTTATTATTCTTTTGGCATCCTTGATTTCCTTTTTGTTTATGCCCAAAAGCGAAAACCCGATACCCCTTGATATTTACGTTTATGCCGGTGCATTTGCGGTTACATATCTTTCTGCGCGTTTTTGCACTATTTTGGCAATGGGGGAAGGGGCGCTTTCGCTCACTTCTTTAGTGGTATCATATTCGTTGCTTATTCCCACATTATATGGAGTTTTTTTCCAGCACGATAATTTAGATACGTTCAATATTATCGGACTGATTTTGTTGCTTATTTCTTTGTATTTGGTTGGCAGTGCAAAAAATACAGGTGTTGTCACAAAAAAGTGGTTTTTTTACATCATCATTGCTTTTATCGGAAATGGACTTTGCGCAACAATTCAGAAAATGTATCAGCTGAAAAGCAGTGGGGATTTCAAGTCGGAATTTATGATTATCGCACTGGCTATCATCGCTGTTGTATCAATGCTGCTGACTCTTTTTAAAGAAAAGAAGCTCTCTGTACCAAAGCTTAAAAATGGCGGTTATCTTGCTATCGGTATCGGAATTGCAAACGCTTTAATGAATTTTTTTGCGATGATGCTTGCCAAATATCCTGCCGCAATTGTTTTTCCGACCATTCAGGGCGGAGGTATGGTGCTTATTTACATTGTTTCAAAATTCTGCTTTAAGGAAAAGCTTAATTGGAATCAAAATGTGGGATTTTGTATAGGTGTTTTATCGCTGATTTTTTTGAATATGTAAATTTAAAATTGTAAAAAAAGTCAATTTATTTAAAGAAAAATCCATTGACAAAAAATGAGGCTTATTATATTATTAGAGCAATGTAAATATTTGGAGGTTTTTTTATGAATTTTGGATATGTTTATGTTGCGGGAAGTAACAGCACCGATGAGTTTAAAGCGAAAGCAGATTTTGTCTGCACAGGGAAAAATGACGAGCTTGTTATTCAGAAGGCTATAGACAAATGTGTTAAAACAGATAAAAATGTTTTTCTTTTAAATGGTAAATATTCTATTGATGCTTTGTATGATTTTGGCGATAATGGTCCTCTTACTACGATTTGTGTCCCAAATGCTCACAGAGAAATCCGTATTATTGGGTTATCCCATGAATACGGATTTCAAAAATCATTTGATAACGGCGTAGTGCTTTATGTGTCGGCGGACGCTATTATGAATACTGAAATAGATAATGCGGATGTCATCAGAAATGCATGGTCAGACAAAGGAATTCAAAATGGTGCCGCTCTTCGGCTTGAGAATCTGTCTGTTGTTCTTGCTAACAATCAGCACCCTGTACGCTGCATTGATTTGCGTCGAACAGACAGAGTTGAAGTGAAAAATGTTATGCTTATTTCCTATGGTGACAGTATTGCAAAGGCAAGTGATGTCGGATTAGGCGTAGCTCCTCCTGTGCCGGTAAAGGGCTGTATAGGACTTACAATGACTGATGGAAGTAACTATGCTTACAGCAACTACACTAATGTTGATGCATTAGGGTTTTATGAGGGAATTCAGGTTGGCGGAGAACACGTTATCTGCATTAACTGTGGTGCGACAATCGGAAATTACGGTTTTACTTTTGGAAATTATCCCATACATTGTGGCTCTAATCACCCTATAACTCTTATTACTGCCTGGATGAGAGGAATATTAATCTTCCGTATTTTGGTAAGTGGTGCGGAGATGACGACGGTAAAGGCGGTAGGCTTATAGGGAATCAGGAAGTGAATTTTATTAACTTTAATATTGAACGAGTCGAAAGACAATGCCCCGGTAGAAAGCTGGGAGACCTTATGAAAGAGGAAATTCCCGGTTCCTGGTGCGGAACTATTCAGTTTACCGCACAAACAGCTTGGTGCGACATAAATAAAGAAGATTTTAAAATATGGGAAAGTGATGGCTCCGGTTGTAAAATCAGAACCGTGAACAGCTGCCACAAGACAATTTGCACAACAAAAGAGCGCCTTTCATATTACCCACCGTTAGGTCAGGAAATCTTTGATACAGACCTTAATAAAAAGGTTATTTGCATAAATCCCGATGAAAAAACATGGGTGGATTGTATGGGAAACAGAGTGTAATTTCGTGTGTCGCAGTGAAGCTCCCGGAAGGTTTTTTGATTGGAATTTCTTGACAAGGGAATAATATTAAGGTATAATTTAAAAAAAATCCGAAAATCGGATAATGAAAGGAGCTTTATATGGCGAAAATTAAAATTGCGACAGATTCAACAGCGGATATTCCTGTTGAAATAAGGGAAAGTTTGGGGATAGAAGTTCTTCCGATAACAATTATCGACGGAGAGAAAGAATATAAAGACGGATATGATATGACTCCGCAGGAATTTTACGAAATTCTCGAAAATGCGAAGGAAATTCCGTCAACATCAAGGGTTGTTCCCGTGCTTTACGGTGAACTTTATGAAGAGTGCTATAAAGAGGGTTACACGGATATAATTCTGACCTGTATTAACTCGAAAGGTTCGTCGACACTACAGGGTGCAATTATGTCAAAGGATATGTTTTATGAGGATTATCCTGAAGCAAAGGAAAAGATTAATATTCATATAATCGATTCAAAAACATACAGTATGGCTTATGGTATGGCGGTTATTAAGGCTGCGGAAATGGCGAAAGACGGAGCCAATGTTGATGAAATTTTAAAGGAAATGAATGAATGGCTTGAAAATGTCAGAATTTTGTTCTTGCCGATGAACTTGAAATTTGTCAAGAAATCCGGAAGAGTTTCTGCCGCTGCCGCATTTGTCGGAGATGCTTTAGGGCTTAAGCCGATTATAACTTTTGAAGATGGTGACTCAAAAGTCCTCAATAAAATAAGAGGAGACAAAAAGGCAATTTCGACAATGATTGATATGTGTGTCGCAGAGAGAGGGGAAGGAACTCCTTATTCCTTAGTTTATGGCAGCAACAGCGAAGCATACGCAAAATTGAAAGAGGTATGCAGCGAAAAGATGGATATAGAGCCAAGCTATGAATATCTTGTTGGGGCTGTTATTGCAATAAATGCAGGTCCTGATATAGTTGGTATCATTTACAGAAAGAAATAAACTAAATAATATTAAAAAAGAGACACCGATTGGTTATTTAAAATCCAATCGGTGTTTTTGAATATAAAACAGTAAAACTAATTGAGGCTGCAGCAAAACATTTTTATTTTGCTACAGCCCAATTTTGCGTTTAATTATTCACTGTCAATGGTTGAAATGCAAATTGTCATTTCTTCAAGAACATCCAAAAGACCTCTGACAGTATCAAGTGCCGTGAACATTGTGACATTGTTTTCAACGGCACAGCGTCTGATCATAAATCCATCAGACTCATCATCAACCTCACCAATATCACGGGTGTTGATAACATAATTTACATAGCCTTTGCGGATTGATTCAAGAATTTCCTCATTGCCTTCGCTGATTTTCTTCTTGATTCTTGTTTTAATTCCGTGAGATTTGAGGAAGTTTGCAGTTCCCTGAGTTGCCTCAATGTTAAAGCCCATTTTATAAAATCTCTCAATGAGAGGAAGAGCCTCGTCCTTATCTTTATCTGCAATGGTAACGAATATAGTACCGTAATTAACAACATTCATTCCTGATGCCTGAAGCGCTTTATAGAGAGCTCTTGTTCTGCTCTTATCATAGCCGATAGCCTCACCGGTTGACTTCATTTCAGGTGACAAATAAGCGTCAAGACCTCTGATTTTAGAGAATGAGAACGCAGGAACTTTAACATACCATCTGTCTTTTTCTTTAGGATAAACCTCGGTTATTCCCTGCTCGGGGAGTGTCTTTCCAAGGATTGCAAGAGTTGCAATGTCAGCCAAAGAATATCCTGTTGCCTTTGAAAGGAACGGAACAGTTCTTGATGAACGTGGGTTAACCTCAATAACATATACATCGTCGTTTTTATCAACAATAAACTGAATGTTGTAAAGACCAACTATGCCGATTCCCAAAGCGAGGCGTTTTGAATAATCAATAATTATTTCTTTAACCTTATCGGAAATACTAAATGTCGGGTATATACTGATACTGTCGCCGGAGTGAACACCCGTTCTTTCAACGTGTTCCATAATGCCGGGGATAAATACGTTTTCGCCATCACAAACAGCGTCAACCTCAACCTCCTTGCCGACAATATATTTATCAACAAGAACAGGTCTATCTTCATCAATTTCAACAGCAGTTTTAAGATACCTGCGAAGACCCTCTTCATTATTAACTATCTGCATAGCACGACCGCCGAGAACATAGCTTGGGCGGACGAGAACGGGGTAGCCGATTTCACTTGCAGCCTTAACTCCGTCTTCGATTTTTGTAACAGCCTTACCTTTTGGTTGCGGAATACCGAGTTCGTTCATAATGTGCTCAAATGAGTCACGGTTTTCCGCTCTTTCGATAGCCTGAACATCTGTTCCGATAATCTTGACACCTCGTTTTTCGAGAGGCTCTGCAAGATTGATTGCTGTTTGTCCACCAAGACAAGCAATAACTCCGAGAGGATTTTCAAGCTTAACAATATTCATAACATCCTCAACGGTGAGAGGCTCAAAATAAAGCTTATCACTTGTTGTATAGTCGGTTGAAACCGTTTCCGGATTGTTGTTTATAATGATTGATTCATAGCCATAATCCTTGATAGTCTTAACGGCATGAACGGTTGAATAGTCAAACTCAACACCCTGTCCGATACGAATAGGACCGCTTCCGAGAACGATTATTTTCTTCTTATCGCTTACAACAGACTCATTTTCTTCTTCATAAGTTGAGTAGAGGTAAGGGATATATCCCGGGAACTCACTTGCGCAAGTATCTATCATCTTGTAAACAGGGAAGATATTGTTGTCGCAACGAAGATTAAATACTTCATCCTCTGAAATTTTCCAGAGATGAGCGATATATTTATCGGAAAAGCCCATTTTCTTTGCTTTTTTAAGAAGCTCGATATTGCCCTTTGCTTCAGCGGACTCGAGAACTCGCTCAAAATCAACAATATTCTTGATTTTGTCAAGGAAGAACATATCAATATGAGTTATGTTGCATATTCTGCTATGGTCAACACCAAGCCACATAAGCTGAGCGATTGCGTAAATTCTGTCGTCTGTTCCTTCGGCAATATAAGCTAAAAGCTCATCGATAGACATCTTATCCTGGTCAAATTTAGGCATATAAATATGGCAAACACCGATTTCGAGAGAACGAATAGCTTTGAGCAAGCTTTCCTCAAGAGTTCTGCCGATACTCATAACTTCACCTGTTGCTTTCATTTGTGTGCCAAGCTTATTGGACGCATTTGTGAATTTATCAAATGGGAAACGAGGCATCTTTGTAACAACATAGTCAAGAGAAGGCTCGAAGCTTGCAGGAATGTTAGCAAGCATAATTTCATCAAGGTTCATTCCAACCGCAACTTTAGCCGTTACCCTTGCAATAGGATAACCGCTGGCTTTTGAAGCAAGTGCTGATGAACGGGAAACTCGTGGATTAACCTCAATAACATAATAGTCAAAGGATTGTGGGTCAAGGGCGAACTGAACATTACAGCCACCTTCAATTTTTAAAGCACGAATAAGTCTTAATGCTGCATTACGGAGCATATGATATTCCTTGCTTGTAAGAGTTTGCGCAGGAGCAACAACGATACTGTCACCTGTGTGGATTCCGACAGGGTCCATATTTTCCATACTGCAAATTGTTATAGCAGTGTCATTGCTGTCACGCATAACCTCAAATTCGATTTCTTTATAACCCTTTATGCTCTTTTCAACAAGAACCTGTCCAACAGGAGAAAGCTGAAGAGCGTTTTTCATAATTTCCCGAAGCTCCTCTTCATTGTCTGCAAATCCACCGCCTGTTCCGCCAAGAGTGAAGGCGGGACGAAGGACAACAGGGTATCCTATTTCTTTAGCGGCAGACACGCCCTCTTCCATAGAATTTGCAATAAGAGATGGAAGAACGGGTTCGCCAAGCTCTTCACAAAGTTCTTTGAAAAGCTCTCTGTCTTCAGCTCTTTCGATACTTTCACAGCTTGTCCCCAAAAGTTCAACCTGACATTCAGCAAGTATTCCTTTTCTTGCAAGTTGCATAGCAAGGTTAAGCCCGGTCTGACCGCCGATTCCGGGAACTATTGCGTCAGGACGTTCATATCTTAAAATCTTTGCGACATATTCAAGGGTTAAAGGCTCCATATAAACCTTATCTGCAATTGTTGTATCAGTCATAATTGTTGCAGGGTTGGAGTTAACAAGGATAACTTCATAGCCTTCTTCCTTAAGAGCAAGACAAGCCTGAGTTCCTGCGTAGTCAAATTCCGCAGCCTGTCCGATAACAATAGGACCGCTTCCGATAACCAATACTTTTTTAATATCTTTACGCTTAGGCATTCTTTGCATCCTCCATAATTTCTACAAATTCGTCATATAAGCACTTCGGACAATCATCATCCAAAGCATTTTCAGGCAGATACTGCACCGCAAAAACCTTATCCTCAGGACAAGCAACACCTTCAACGGTATTGTCGAGAACATTGATATGAGTCAATGTTAATTTAGTATTTTCAAGGGATTTTTCATCAATGACATAACTGTGATTTTGGCTGACAACCTCAATTTTTCCGGTTTTTAGATTTTTGACAGGGTGATTTCCGCCTCTGTGACCGAACTTGTGTTTATAGATTTTTGCACCGTATGCCATACCTATAATCTGATTTCCCAGGTCAACCCCGAAAATAGGGTATTTGCCGATAAGCGCCTTCACGGTTTCAACAACCTCGGGAACATCCTCAGGGCTTCCGGGCCCGTTTGAAATGAAAACTCCGTCAGGATTCATAAACATAATTTCGTCAGCTGTTGTGTTGTAAGGAACAACAGTAACATTACAGCCTCGGGATTTAAGCTTTTCGATAATGCTGAGCTTAAGACCACAGTCGATAATAACAACATTATATTTATGACTTGAGGTCCTTGAATACCAACGTTTTTTGCTGGAAACCTTTGAAACCGCATTTCTGATTTCAGGTGTTGATTTGATGATTTCAACAGCCTCTTGAGTGGGCGTATCGGAAGATGTGATAATCCCTCTCTGCAAACCGTTATCTCTTATGTGACGGGTAAGCTTTCTTGTATCAATTCCGTAAAGCCCCGGGATTGAATTTTCCTCAAGAACTTCGGAAAGAGTCTTTGTATAACGGAAGTTGCTGGGCATATCGTTGTAATCACGAACAATGATACCGCCAATTGTTGGATTTTTTGATTCAAAATCGTCTTCTGTAATCCCGTAATTTCCGATAAGCGGATAAGTCATAATGACGATTTGAGAAGTGTAGGAAGGGTCAGACATTACTTCCTGATAACCAACCATAGATGTGTCAAAAACAACTTCACAAACGATGTCTTTGTTTCCGCCGAAGCCGTAGCCGATATATTCGCTGCCGTCTTCAAGAACTAATTTTTTGCCAATATTTTTTGTCATCCTTATTCCCCCTGTTTATTATTCTGAATATGTCAACAGACCATACTTTCTTAATTTACTATTATAGCATTTATTTATAGTGCTTGTCAACTTATATATTCTGTTTTTTTGCATAATATTATTTTTACTCTCTATATCATTTTTTACAGAATTTTAAAAAATTGTTTTTACCCCTTGACGATATGGCTTTTATATGGTAATATTATATTGATTTTTCTAAAAATGGGGACGACGCAAAATGCACCGACCACACAAAACACAAAAAAGCGAATAAAAAGTCATTTTTAAAAGCGTAAATGGCAAAATATGCTTCATAAAATCATAACCACTAGTAAACTAGTGGTTTGACCAGCCCCTATAAGGGGCTATTACAGGCTTAACCCCTATAAGGGGCATCGAAGTTTGACACCGCATTACAATTACTGGCAGCCGCTCACATGCGGCTGTCTTTTTTGCCTATTAGTTCTTATTACCCGTAAACGGGTCAAGATATTCCTTCATACTTATTTGGTCTGTGGAATAATCTTCTTCCAACTGATTTCTTATATATTGTTCTATAACTTTCTTATTCCTTCCCACGGTGTCTACATAATACCCTCGACACCAAAAGTGTCTTGAACCATACTTATATTTTAAGTTTGCATGCCTGTCAAATAT
>SVKF01000027.1 GCA_015068605.1 Oscillospiraceae bacterium | reverse complement strand
GTTTCCTGGATACCGCCGTGATTCTTCTTAATAACGGTTCCTTCAAACATCTGAATTCTTTCTCTTGTTCCTTCTGTAACCTTAACATATACGCGGATGGTATCACCAATGTTAAACTTAGGAAGGTCTGTTCTGATTTGTTCTTGAGTAATTTGTTCTAAAATATTCATTTTATACATCCTTTCATCTGAGGACATTCTTGCAAACTCCCAACCAGAAAGGGGTATGCAGCGGACTATCCCGTAAATAACTATTAGATTATAGCACAGATTTTTTCCAAATGCAAGCCTTTTTTTTAAATTTTTTAATTTTTTTCAAAAAACACTTGACAAAGCTGTTTTTAAGTGGTATATTTATCAGGTAAAGCAGAAGTTTTCCGCTTCTCCCCTTCGCAGATTGTTGCAAAAGGGCTTTGATTCATTTGATATTATTCATTTGTTTTTTGTGCGGAAGCTATGCTCTCGCGCTTTTTTTATGTAAAAAGGTGCTGATATTTTTTTGGAGGTGTTCTCACATAGCTAAACAAGATTTGATGATTAACTCAGAAATCAAGGACGCGGAAGTCAGACTTATCGGTCCTGATGGTGAGCAGCTTGGTATTGTTTCCAATAAAGATGCTCAACGTATTGCCGACGAACATAACCTCGACCTGGTTAAGATTGCCCCTCAGGCAAAGCCACCGGTATGCAGAGTTATGGATTACGGCAAACACAAGTTTGAACTTGCTAAAAAAGAAAAGGAAGCTCGGAAAAATCAGAAGGTTGTCAGCATTAAAGAGGTGCGTCTCAGCCCGAATATTGATGAGCACGATTTCAACACTAAGGTTAACCAGGGTATTAAATTTCTAAAAGCCGGAGACAAGGTTAAGGTTTCTGTCCGTTTCAGAGGACGAGAGATTACTCATTCTTCTTTGGGAAAAGACCTTCTTATCCGTGTTCAGGATGCCATGGCTGAGGTTGGTGTTGTTGAAAAAGGCATCAAGCTTGAGGGAAGAAATATGGCTATGTTTGTTATCCCTAAAAAAATATAAAACTTTTTATCGGTCAAACCGAAAACATTTTGCGGAAGGAGACTAAGATTATGCCTAAAATAAAAACACATAAAGGGGCAGCTAAAAGATTTGGCGTTACTAAAAACGGCAAGGTAAAAAGAGGTAAGGCTTTCAGAAGTCACATTTTGAACAAGAAGACTACTAAGAGAAAGAGAAAACTCAGAAAGCTCGGTTATTTATCAAAAGCTAACCAGGCTACAATCAAGAGTATGATACCTTACAAATAAGATTTGATTTTCAGAAAGGAGCCTTATTGAAATGGCAAGAGTTAAAGGTGCTATGCACACGCGTAAAAGACGCAAGAAGATATTAAAATTGGCAAAAGGTTACAGAGGTGCCAAGAGCAAGTTATATAAAACAGCCAACCAAGCTGTTATGAAGTCACTCGTTTATGCTTATCGTGACAGAAAAGCTAAGAAGAGAGAATTCAGACAGCTCTGGATTGCAAGAATCAATGCTGCTGCCCGTATGAATGGTATCAGCTACAGCCAGTTTATGAACGGTCTTAAGAAGAATGGTATTGAAATCAACAGAAAGATGCTTTCCGAGATTGCAATTTCCGATCCTGCTTCGTTCACAAAGCTTGTTGAAAAGGTAAGATAAATTATTTTGTAGAAAGTTATACTCTTGCGTGAGTATAACTTTTTGCGATTTTAAATGAGGGAAACTATGAACTTATTTGACTCTATCAAAACACCTGTTGAACAGTTTATAAATGATGCTTTAACATCACTATCCAATTTTTTTCAGGACATAAATCTTGATAACACATTGTCTTTTTTCTGCAAATACCATCTGTTGATTTGTGCACTCGTTTTTATTGGATTTGTGATTTATTTTGTTGCATTTGACAAAAAAAGAAGCTATCTCGAATTTACTGAGCATGTAAACATCGCTGTCTTTGTTGTCTGTATCCCGTTATACTCTTTTTTGTCCGATAAGTCTATTTCTTTGGATTTTATAGGATTGATTTCCGTTCCTGTTCACTCCTTTATTCTTATCGTATTGGCAAAATATTACGGGCCATTGTTTACAGGGGCTTTCGGCGGATTGGAATATTTATTAACTTACCTTAATTCATCCGGCACGCCTTTGATGTTTAGCGTTTTTTTTGTTTATGCTATCGGCGGATTTATTCACGGGTTAATTCTCTATGAACAAAAAACCGCTTTCTGGAGATGTCTGCTTGCCAGATTTGGTGCAATTTTGCTTTGCAATGTCATCCTCCTCTCTTTTGTTCAATCGGGAACATTAAAAATGCCATTAAACCTTTTTCTCTCTGACGCTATTCTTTCAGGTTTGATTCAGCTTCCGGTTCAGGCTGTTATAGGATATGTTTCCTTGCTCCTTGTGAAGCCGATAAAAGAGAGATTAGAGTTCCAGAGGTAATTATGATTAAACATATAACCAGCAAAGACAATAAAGTAATAAAACAGCTCACTTCTTTGCAAAAAAGAAGCGGGAGAATTAAACACGCTCTTTTCATTGCGGAAGGGAAACGAATTTGCGACGAAGCCTTTGAGTGGGCAAGAGACAGAATTGAATACATTGTTGTCTCAGATTCATTTTATAAAGAAAACAGATATTTACCGGATGAAGCTGATTTATACATTGTCCCCGATGATTTGTTTCGCAAGATAAGCGATACAGATACCCCTCAAGGGGTGCTTTGTGTTATGAAATATAATTTTTCTGCCCCCTCTTCTCTGTCGGAGAATGTTTTGATTCTTGACGGTGTCTCCGAGCCCGGGAATATGGGAACAATATTAAGAACTGCCGAAGCTATGGGTTTTTTTGATGTATATATAACAAAAGGCTCTGCCGATGTTTTCAGCCCGAAGGTTGTCCGTTCAACCATGGGAGCAATTTTCAGGCTCAATATACATTTTGAAGATAACTACGCTTTTGCAGATAACCTGAAGAAAGGCGGTTATAAAATTATTTCAACAGCCTTGCGTAATTCCATAGATTTAGAAGATACTGTTATTAATGATAAAAATGCACTTGTTATCGGAAATGAGGCAAACGGAGTTTCCGATTTTCTTTTAAACATTTCCGATATTATCACAAAAATAAATATGCCCGGAAACGCAGAGTCCCTGAACGCTGCCATAGCCGCCGGGATTGTGATGTATAAATTTTCTCAAAGAGGTATATAAATATGTCATTGCTTCACGAAATATGGCTTTGTGAATTTTGCAAATATGAACCTGAAACAATTTACAAATATTTAGGTATTTTCGGTTCTGCCGAAAATGCTTTTAAAGCAAAGGAATCCGATTATAAAAAATCAGAATATTATTCTTATCTGAAAAAATTTTTTGACAAGAAAAGAACCTTAGATTCTGCTGAAAAGCTTGTTGAAGAGTGCAAGCGTCTGGATATTCATATAATGTCTATTAACGATAGCGATTATTCGGAGCAGCTTAAAAACAGCTACCTTCCTCCCCGTATTCTCTTCATAAAGGGAGAAAGATTTAACTTTAACGATTACCTTTTTATCAGCGTTGTCGGAAGCCGAGTCTCATCGAGAAACGGCAGAATGATGGCAAACCAACTGTGTCGTGACCTTGTTAAATGCGGCATAATTGTTGTTAGCGGTCTGGCAATAGGTATTGATGCCGAAGCGCAAAAAGGGGCTATTGAGGGTGGCGGAAGAACTGTCGCCTTCTTATCCGGCGGTGTCGATATGATATATCCCGCCGAAAATCGTAAACTATATGAGCAAATTTTGGAAAATGGCGCTGTTGTTTCCGAGCGTCCGCCGGGAACAGTAGGAAGGAAATATTTTTATCAACACAGAAACAGATTGATGGCAGGAATAGCTCATGGTATTGTTGTCGTTGAGGGAACTATGCAGAGCGGAACCTCAATAACCGTCAAGCACGCTACTGATTTCTCAAGAGATATATTCGCCGTCCCCGGAAGTCCCATTTCCGAGCAATACGACTTGCCGAATTCGCTTATCCGTGACGGAGCTCCGCCCGTTTTAAGCTTTGAAGATATTGTTCGCCATTATGATAATCGGGACGATTGCATTAATCTGCTTGAAAATGGAATGAAGCTTCTCAAAAATCCTGAGGCCGCTTATTCAGCGACGCTGAACTATGAATTTGACAAAGAAGATGAGATTATTTTAAAATATTTGCAGAGTTGCGGAGATGCACAGCTTCCTGACGATATTTCAGAACATTGCAACATCCCCGTTCATACGGTGTCAAGCAAACTGACTATGCTTATGATAAGCGATTTCGTTATTCAGGAACCGGGAAATAAATATATACTGACAAGGAGGGACCTTTTTTGACACAAAAAAGTACAAATAAAAAGACACTGATTATTGTTGAGTCTCCGGCAAAGGCTTCAACAATAAAAAAATATTTAGGTTCAAACTACAATGTTGTTGCCTCAATGGGACATTTGCGTGATTTACCCAAAAGCCAGCTTGGTATTGATATTGACAATAACTTTGAGCCTCGTTACATCACTATCAGAGGTAAAGGTGATTTAATTTCAAAGCTTAAGCGTGATGCTAAAAATTCTTCAAAAGTTCTTCTCGCAGCCGACCCCGACCGTGAAGGCGAAGCAATTTCCTGGCATCTTGCGAGCTTGCTTGATATTGACAATAATTCTTTGTGTCGCATAACTTTTAACGAAATCACCAAAACCGCTGTCAAAAATGCTATAACAAAACCTCGTACCATTGATATGGATTTGGTTGACTCCCAGCAAGCCCGTCGTGTGCTTGACAGAATTGTTGGATATCAAATCAGCCCTCTTTTATGGAAAAAAGTTAAAAAAGGACTGAGTGCAGGTCGTGTTCAATCGGTTGTTACGAAGCTTATCGTTGACCGTGAACGGGAAATCAATGCCTTTAATGAAGAAGAATACTGGACGATTGATGTTAAACTTGCCAACAACAAAGGGAAGACTCCGTTTATTGCAAAATATTACGGTCTTCTTGGTGATAAAAAGGCAAATATATGCAACAAAGCACAGGCAACTCAGATAGTCGATGAATTGAAGGATGCTAAGTACATTGCAACATCAGTTCAAAAAAGCGAAAAACTTCGAAGCCCTGCTCCACCGTTTACAACAAGCACTCTTCAGCAGGAAGCTTCCAGAAAACTTGGGTTTACAACCAAAAGAACCATGCTTGCAGCTCAACAGCTTTATGAAGGTGTTACTTTAAAAGGTGTTGGCTCGGTCGGTCTTATAACCTACATGAGAACAGACTCGTTAAGAATTTCCACTGATGCGCAAAAAGAATGCAGAAGCTATATATCAACCGCATACGGAAATGAATATATCCCCAAGACACCTCGTTTTTACAAAACAAAAAAAGGTGCTCAGGATGCCCACGAAGCAATCAGACCAACCTCTATGCAGTTTAATCCCGAATCCATAAAGGATTCACTTAAACCCGACTTATACAAGCTTTACAAGCTTATCTGGAACAGGTTTTTAGCAAGTCAGATGTCAAGCGCTGTTTTAGACACCGTCAGAATTGATATTTCCGCTAACGATAAGCACGCTCTTATCGCCACCGGTTCTATTACAAAGTTTGATGGTTTTACTGCTGTTTATGTAGAGGGTAAAGATATTGAAGAAGAAAAAGAAGGAAAAATCCCTTCAGTATCCGAAGGTGAACAGCTTTCCTTTAAGGATATTGATTCCAAGCAACATTTTACTCAACCTCCTCTCCGTTATACGGAAGCTTCCTTAGTTAAAGCTATGGAGGAATACGGAATCGGAAGACCGAGTACCTACAACCCAACAATAACAACTATAACAAGCCGCGGCTATGTCGCAAGGGAAGGAAAATCTCTTTATCCGACAGAGCTGGGAACGATTGTTACAGACCTTATGGCTGATTATTTTAAAAATATAGTTGATGTCGGCTTTACGGCTGACATGGAAGATAAGCTTGATACCGTTGAAGACGGAAATACAAAATGGGTTGATATTATAAACGAGTTTTATACACCGTTCAAAACCACTCTTTCAGAGGCTGAGGAGAAAATCGGTAATATCGAAATTGCTGATGAAGAGTCTGATATACCATGTGATAAATGCGGTCGCATGATGGTGTATAAGCAGGGTAGATTTGGTAAATTTTTGGCTTGTCCCGGATATCCGGAATGTAAAAACACCAAATCGCTCACGCCTGAGCTTAATGTTCCCTGCCCCAACTGCGGAAGTAAGGTTCAGGTCAGAAAGTCTAAAAAAGGAGCAACGTATTACACCTGCGAAAAGGGAACAGACTGTTTCATTTCCTGGGACGAACCAACGAACGATAAGTGTCCCGATTGCGGAAATATCCTTATGAAACGCAGACCGTTCCGTGGCAGAGGTCCAATTAAACTCGTTTGTTTTAATGAGGACTGCAAATATGAATTGACCCCATCCAAGGTCAAAAAATAAATTTTACACATCCAAAATATTGACAACCTTAGCATAACGCAGATATTCAGTATTTATAGGATGAAGCATATGGATAGATTTCGCAAACCATCCCCATCGACCGTGTGCCGGTGGCTTGCACGGCCCCTTGGGGCAATATGCAGGACGAGCCTATAAGCTCGCCGGAAGGTCTGCCAATCGCGACTTTTTCACCGATTTAGGAGCTGTGGCAAAATGATTTTATTTCGCTATAGCTCCTTTATTCACACATCTTAAGACACCAACGCTAAAAGTGGCTTGAGCACTAAGCCTCAAGCCACTTTATATTGGTGCCTTAAGGCGTGGGAATAAACCCCCAGTTCTACTGGGGGAAGATAAAAAGCTTTAGCAAAAGAAAAACCTCCATGATATAATAGTAAATGGTTTGGCGACCGCATTACTAAAAATATA
>SVKF01000012.1 GCA_015068605.1 Oscillospiraceae bacterium | reverse complement strand
TTTGTGCCGTAATTATCAAATCTCTGACGCTTAATATGAGGCTTTTCTGCATCATATAAGTATCCTGCCCACCAACCGCCTGTTGAACCGAGACCGTTTGAGCCTGTCTGGATAAGATTTACCCAGTCATCATCGGCAGGAAGCGGATGACCTTCATCAATTTCAATCAGGAAAGAATTTGTTTCAGGCTCAAGCTCTATAATTCTACCCTGAGTTGTTGTAAACTCCTTATAATCAACATGAAGATTCTTAACCGTAACATTTGCACATCTCGATATGAAAATAAAGCTGTTTGTCGGTCTTTCAAATAAAAGCGTACTGTTTTTGCCGTCCCAAACAAGATTTTCAACATCCTGCAAGGTGAAATAACTCATACTGTCCTGTCTTTCGCCGATGAGATAGATTTTGTTTTCATCAAGCTCAACTCTTGACGGTCTGCCTGTCGCCATTGCCGCATAAAGTGCGTTTGTTATGGCAGGGCCGTCATCATGGACACCGTCGCCAATCGCACCAAAGTCACGGGCATAGAAAACAAGCTCTGTTTCGGGATAATCTGTTCCCGATGTGAGATTTAAAACCTTTCCGAAACGGTCATACTGAAGATGATACGCAAGTGTCGGAACTGTTGAGCTTATGGGAACATAAAGCTTTCCGTCAGACATAACCGCCTCACGCTCACACATTAAATGTCCGTCGCCATATTTATCATTTTTATACTCCGCAAGTCTTTCGTTTGCCGTATACTTTATGGTTACACCGTCTTTAATAATCGTATTTCCGTCTTTAACAGTTGCATCGATAAGGTTTGCAAATTCGTTGATTTCCATACTCGGATATTCGTTTACATGGACAATATTATAAACTCCGCTCTTACTGTCGAAATTTACTGTTACATCATTTACCTTTTCCACCGTAATCGGAACCTCCGGCTCTGCATATCCGCCGTTTACCGCCTGTCCTTTAAATTCCGGCTCTTCGGGAAAGCTTGTAACATTATCTCTTAAGGTTATTGTTCCATAGCCTGCAGGACTGTTCCATATCCAGTTTCTGTCGCCGTTCCACAAATACTGCTGAACATACATACCAAGCTTTATGGAAGTTACAACAAGGGCTTCAAGTCCGATTTTATGCCCGTCTTTCGGAGTTATTGTTTTAAAAGGAACAGCTATTTCCACATAATATCCGTTTTCAAACATACTTGTTTTACTTTGGAAGTTATTGGAGTTATAGTTAACTCCGCTTTTGTAACCCTCCCAGTTGGAAACTACCTGATAATCTCCTGTTTGAAAGCTTGTATCACGGCTGCAGTCCTCGTCTATATGGAACTTAACCTGGTCTTCCTCCCACTGAAAAGCATTCTGATAAATTCCGCCCTCTGCATAAACCTTTGCGAGAATATAGAGATTTTTCTCATCCCAAAGGATTTTAAACCAACCGATATATTCCTCTTTATCCGTTGTTATACAGTTCATTATGGGGTTTATGGAGGTTGTGTTCCACACATCATCAACCAAGCCATCAATTACGGGTGTTCCGTAAGCACCTTCCCCTGTTTTTCGTTCTGTCTCTGCAAGGGTGGTAACAGAAGCCATCCCCAATGCCATTACAAGAGTTAACATAAACGAACAAATTCTCATTATGCTCTTATTCAAACAAATCGCCTCCAGTCTTTATTACTGTTTCAATCTCGCTCAATTCGGGATAACCGAAGAATACCTCAAAGGAATCGTGAATTAGTATCATTCGGTTTGCCGCCCAGCTTACATATTTACCGTTGCTTTCCGCAAAGCTTCTGATTGCCACATATTCTTTTCCGCCAAAATTCGCTTTTTCGTCTGTAATTTGTATATTATCAAAAAGCTTTTGCGCATCACTTAGTTCAACATAGGTTGTTCCGTTATTTATAACAAGGTCTATTCCCGTTTTCTCACCGTTTTGATAAGCCGTTTTTTCCGCCGTATCAATAACTATGCTGTTATCTATCTTCCACTTTGTTGTGTCGGATAAAATATCGCCTGTTATATAGCTTAATTTTATATCCCCGATTCCAACATTGTCATTTTTATATTTTCGCCATCTGTTAACAGTTATTTTAAGCTTATCGCCTCTTACCACATTTGCCACAGCATTAACGCGGTTTAAGAAATAGTGAGTATCAAATGGGTCATCCCATCTTGCATTAACTTTTCCGCCAACACGGTTTGACCATAGAAGCTTATTATTATGATACATCTCAACCAATGCCCCATCGCCTGCTGTGCTTATATCAAGCATACCGTCAATGTGAAGAATTCCGCTGTCTGACAGTGTTATTTCCATAACAGTGTCTCCACTTGTTGCCCAATCGGACGCAGCATTCATCTCCGTTGAAGAAATGTATCCTCCGTCATTTTTAACTGTGCTCTTCCATCTCTTTGCGCCTGAATCATAGGTCATAGGATATTCAACATTGAATTTTGTTGAATAATATCTGACACCGTTTCCGCCTTGAGTGCTTCCAACCATTGAGCCGAGAGTAAATTCCTTGATTTTACCGTTTTCTCTGCCCTCGCTTGTACTTGCCTCACATACAGGGGAAATTCCAAAATACGGGGCGATATTACAATCCCACTTTGTGTAGTTATAGCCCGTATAGTCATTCACGGCAATTTCAACATCGATTATATCCCCAAGCTCCGCAAGGAGTCTTACATCAAGCACCTGCTCCTTGCCCGGAACAAAAAGCTGTTCCCAGACCTTTTCACCATTTTTATAGATATAGGCAACATTGCCACCGCCTCGGTTATCATTGTCTTCCAATGAAGCGTAAACACGCTGACGACCTCTTTGAGTTACCTCATATCTCTTAACCAAAGAATATTTTTCCGTCGGAAAAACCTCGCTTGTGCTTATAAATGCAAGGTCATCATCTGCTGTATAGCCATAAGTTTCAGAGCTAAACTCAAGCTCTTTCATATTTCCGTCTTTATCCTTCTGGAAATATTTGCAGGTATCATCATTTACAAAATCCATCGCAAGATAATCAACGGTCGGCCACCAGTATACCCAGTCCCAATCTTGATTTCCATTTGCATTTGCTTTAAAATAAAGCTCATCCCCGGTTTTAACCGAAATCGTCAAATCATACGCTGCCGAGCCCGCTTCTATCGGGCCTGCTTTCCAAATCTGTTTTGAACCCTTATAAATACTGAGTATCATACCGTTACCGTTTTTAACATCTGCATACGGGATGGTTGCCTCACCTTTAAGACGAACCATTCCGATAGTCGGGGCAACAAACTTAAATCCAACATCTTTCGCTGTCGACGGATTCATAAAGTCATACTTAACCATAGGCTGAGCCTCTGTCCCTTTCCATCTCGATACGCTTGCATCCCACGGAAGTTCAACCGCCTCATTACCATTGAATTCGCAGATATAGAAATTATCCTGCCCTTGAGTGTTGCTGAGTCCGCTTCTATAAGTTACAGTAACTGCCGCTTCCTCCGCATAGGTTACCGAAAAGCTTCCCAGCATCAACAAAACTGTCAAAAACCAACAAATTTTCTTCACTATACATCACTTCCTGTTCTCTCTTACAGTTTAATAAAGCCCGAAAGGCTCGCCTGAAATCATTGAATAGCATCTGTTTTCGTCAAGAACCAGAACAAATATTTTCGCTGTCCAGCCCTCATAGGAATCCCGTCCGAAAAGCACGGGCAACGAAAGCTCCGCTTTTCTTGTATCCCAGCTTCCTATATCAACACTCATATTTCTGTAATCAACCATTGTGCCGTTTTCGTCATATAACGCAAGATAGACAACCGAGCTTTTATCTATAGCCTCTGCATCATAGAACATACACTCAAGAGTATCCGCATCATTTATATCCTTTGCTGAATTAACCATTTCTCCGTTTGCGGAAACGCACGCTGCACGGGTATATTCAACTTTCGGGTCCCATCGACTCTCGCCATAGGCATCTGTATCTGCGCAGGCAAGCTCAAAATATAGCTTTTCGCCGTTTTTAACTGCAACGGTTAAATCGTAGTTCACACCTACATTATCCGTTCCTATAATGCTCTGTTCCCACAAAACCGACTGATTTTTATCCTCCGAATCAGTTTTGACAATTCTTGCTTTAACGGTACAGCCAATCGCCTGACTTTCGTTTTTCTTAACTCCGCCGTTTGATGTAAGCCTAACCGTTCCGTCCATTGGTGCAACCCACACACGGGCAACGCTCGAACCAAGGTTTGGCTTCATAAGTCCGTCAGTTGCAATATAAACGCTGGCTTTTCCCGTTTGAACAGAATAAGCATAGCAGGTTTTCCAGATATTCTCCCAATAACCCCACTTCATATTTTCATACGCACCTATGGTTTTTGTGGTGCTGTACATACTGTACCAGCCGTCTGTTCCCTGATTTTCATTCCAGTCTGCCGACGCAAGATATGTAAGCTTTACCTCACTTGCCGACACCGAAACAAAATTAACAACCGTCAATATTAAAATCAACGCTATACTCATAAATCTTTTCATAAATGTCACCTCACTATTTATAAACAACAAGCATACGGGTTTTGTTTCCGCTGTTTACCGTGGCAAAAATCTTGTCGCCTCTTAAAATATCAGAAAAGCTTATTTTATTGAAGGTTTCTCTGTCGCTGTCATATTCAAGCACTGCTGTTCCTGTGTTACTGATAAGCATATCCGTATCATTCGGCGTCATATTTTCCCAGACATTTTTGCTGACAATCGGAATTTTTGTTCCGTTATTGTTAACCGCCTCGCCGTATACCTTAAGCTGGTTGTTATCGTTAGGGTCTGTTTTGGTTGCCGTATAATAAACATCGCTGTCTATATTATGCTGAATTTTTATTCTTCGTATATTCCCCTGATAATCCGTTACATATTGAATTATATCCCCTTGCTTCGGTTCTCTCATAAGAGATGAGTCCATAAGTGCGTCAGAGAGCTTTGTCGTAAACGACACCTCTTTTGCGCTCTCGTTTATACCGTAAATCATTTTAACGGTATTCCCGTCGGAATCAACACCCTCACCAACGCCCATAACCGCAAGATACTGGCTTCCGCTGGTTGGCGTCGCCCATTCAGGGTCATATTTCTCAACAATATATGTAACCTTTCCGTCAGGCATAATATCATACATATTAAGCCTGTAAGACATTGTTGAAACATATCGGCTTCCCGAATAAATGGTATAATATGCTGTGTTATTTATAATATCCTGATAATTAGAGGATGCCTCCGTCGTATTTGGCACATAAAACACAATCGTATCGCTTGTCACATTATATTTATTATCGATAACGCTGCTGTAATTACAAGGGAGAGTTCCCGTTTTATCAAGAGAGAAACGGTTTGCGTCATAGCCATCTGCTGCAAACACAATCTCCTTTAAAACTCCGTCCTTCTCCTGATACAAAACAAGCTGAGGTGTTTTAAGCTTGGTCATTATTTCATCACTCTTAATGATATTTTCAACCTTCATATTGGCATCGTTTACACGCACCTTGCTGTCTGCTGTCAAAATCTGAATTTCGCCCTTAGAGGTGTAAAGCTTTATCGCAAGAGATGACGAAAAGCCTTCCTCTTTCACCGTTGACTGAATCAGATAAGCAACATTTCCGCTAAAGGCATTTGCATCATAGTTTACTATAACTCCACGGCTGTCAAGATAGAACTGACCTGAATCCCCGACCTCCATTTTCTCGATATACTGAGCTGTTTCCAGCTTTTCACAATAGGGGCTGACCTGATATTTCTTTCCGCTTACCGTTGCATATCTTCTGCCTGATTTTGAGGATAAATTCTCAATCTTACCAACAACGGCAACATTGCTCGCCTCAATTCTGACAGCCTTTACATCCGTTTCATTTTCGGAAACCGCAACCAAAATCACATCTCCGTCGCTTATGTCATCAAGAGTAACCCTCTCGCCGTTTTTATAAACACTGCATGAAGTATCTCTGACAGAGAGTGCGTTTTCGTTATATCTCATTGATATAGCTTCCTCATCACGCAAAACTCTGTCAACAACATAGGTTTTAAACTCTGTTATGCTTATAACATCCGCAACCTTATCGCCTGTATTGTCAATAAGCGTTATTCTTCCGCAGTCAACATCCATACGATTTTCGTCAAATGACACCGCTACACCGTTATAAATCATATCAGCAACGGCAGACACGGTCATTTTTTGTTCTCTGTCATTTTCGTCGTAATACTTAACCTCTTTTTCGTCTGTGCCGGTAATATTTATATCCTCAATCGTAATCTGATTGTGGTTTTTACCTTCCTCTATATAAATTATGGTATAAACTCCGTCCTTTTCCTTGGCATAAACAACAACATCACATCCAAGGTAATCCTCTGCAAGACCGTTTTTATCCTCATAGATAATTCCGTCTATTTTAACAGTCCCCTCAATCTGACCGCCCGGGCGGTTAAGGGAGGTAACGGCATTTGCCTCAATAATCCCTCTTACGCTGTAAATATCAAGGGTTTCTTTTAAAAAGGTTTTGCCGTCTACCGTTGCATAGGTTGTGTCCTCTTCGCTTATTGCAACCATTTCATACATATCGGCGTGCATAGCGTCATAGATTATGTTTGCCACATCAATACGCTTCGCAGGAGCGGTCATAACACCGTTTAAGTTCTTTAAAAGACCTAACTTTCTGCCCATAGTTATATATCCGGCAGGATAACCGCCCATATTTTCAGCCATAGCTCCTCCACCGAGAACTGACACAAAAATCTTAACAAGCTGTTCATTCGTCACATAATCCTTAGGACGAAATTCGCCGTTTCCTGCCCCTGACATAAATCCGTTTCTCACGGCAGTTTCAACAAAGGCACGGTTTTCATCCCCAACATCCGAAAACATAGGTGTTTCATTTTTAGTTGCATTAATTCTGTGCATATTACAGAGAATTTCCGCAATTTCCGCTCTTTTTACGGGAGTATCGCCCCAGAAAACGCCTGTATCCTCGTCCTCTTTCATTATGCCCATGGCATATATAAAGTTTACAACACGATTATAAGAGTTATCCTGCTTTGCATAAGCCACCGTTCCTGTCACAGCAAGCAAGCCTGACAGAAGAACAAGGCTCATCACAAGTGCCACAACTCTTTTTATACTCAAATATCTGCTCATTTTTATAATTCCTCCATACACCGAAAGATTATCACAGAGGCTTCCGCTCTTGTTGCACAGGCACGAGGTGCAAAGCTTCCGTCGCCCGTACCGTTTACAATTCCGTTACCGTAAAGCATTCCCAC
The DNA here is from genome assembly GCA_015068605.1 of Oscillospiraceae bacterium. Taxonomy (GTDB): domain Bacteria; phylum Bacillota; class Clostridia; order Monoglobales; family Monoglobaceae; genus SIG454. Next base: position 44,441 of record SVKF01000012.1, on the reverse strand, counting down.
AGCCTCTTTTGCATACTGTGCTACCTCAATCCAGTCGCTAAACTCAAATCCTGCTCCGCTGCTTCTAAACTCCTTATTAAGCATACGGGCTGTGCGGTAAATTATTGTTGCCATATCCTCACGGGTGATTGTCATTCCTGTGCCGAAACAGGTTTGTGATACTCCGTTTACAACACCTTTTTCCGTGGCAACGGCAATATACGGTGCAAACCAGTCATCATCCTTCACATCTTCAAACAATCCATTAATTGAGGCCGTTCCAAGCTTGAAGGCTTCAACCACCATTTTAACAAATTCCTCACGGGTCACCGTTCTTCCCGGCTCAAACCTTCCGTCGCCTGTTCCCTTAACAACACCCTTATTATAAAGCTCAGTCACTGCATTCTCTGCCCATTCAAAGCCGTTCATATCTTTAAAATACAGCTGAACCTCAACATCCTTGTTTTCGTCAGACTTTTCAGTTTCCTCCTTTTCGGGGTTTGCGACCGTAACCGTGTTACCGCCCTTGCCACCGGAGGATGAACCGCCTCCGCCGCCTCCGCCACCGCCGGAGGAGCTTTCAGATGCGTCGCTTAACGCCTCATTAACCGATTTAATCAATGCGTCTATGGTTTCAAACGGAGCTTTGTCTGCCTCGAGAATAACCGCCTTCATGGCTTTATCCACAACCTTTACGGAATCCTCGTTTTTAAGCTTTGTCATTTCGTTTTCCAGAATTTCCGTATTGCTTAAAAGCAACTCTTTAAGCTCCATATATTTTGCTGAATTAACTTCATTCAAGAGCATACTTTTTCTCACTTCATCAAACAGCTCTTCATAACTGTTTGTACCGTTTTCGTTGTTTTCGATAAGGTTTTCAGTTACCCATTTCTGCTCACTGTCATCAAGCTCAGAAAATCTCTTTCCGTTGACCTCAAGGGCATTCATATTTTTGTCAATGTCAACAAGCTTTCCCCAAACCTCGCTTGTGTCAAGCTCTCCAAGGATTGTCGCAAGGATGCTTCCGTTAACCGTCTCTGCCATATTTTCCGCCGTCATAGAGCTTCTGTATGGCTCAAGCTTACTGTTTATTTCAGCTTTTGTCTCATCGTCCTGATTTTCATAAAGGTCAAGCCACACACCTGCCTTTTCAAAAACCTTTTCATTGTCCTCTGCTGACATAAATTCAAGAACATCAAGGTCGCCTTCCGTCATTTCTTCAAGGCTTGCGTTTATTTTGGCATTATTTATATAAAGAGCATATTCAAAAACAGTTGCCTCTCCGCCCATAATATCAAACGCAATTTCCATTTCAAACATAAGCGGCTCTGTTTCCGTATCGTAAAGCAGGACCTCTCCGCCAAACTCTCCGTCCTCATTTGTCATCATAACATTTACATACTTGATATTCTCGTGAATATCATAACCCTTAACATGGGCAAGAACAGTCACAGGGCAAACAACAACATTTCCGTCATCATCAATAACATATCCCGAATATGTAAGCTTTTTATTTGCAATCTCACAACTGTCAAGCATAACATATATAACCTTATCAACAGCTTTTAAAACCAGTCTGTAGGAACGACCAACATCACCGCACAAAACATTTATGTCAACAATTTTTCTGTCCTTCACTTCTTCAAGCTTTATTTCTGCAACGGTGTCTGCATATTCATCGCCGAAAACAAGCTCAATATCATCAGTGCTTAAAGCATCATAGGCATCTCTGAAAACATTAACCTTGTGCAAGGTTTCATTCGGTGCAGCCGGCTCGAAATTCTGAACCTTTTTCCCGGCAATACTTATTTCCTCAACAATTTCAGGTAAAACATCCTCTTTTGAATACCGGCTCAAAATTATATAATCAATTTCAACTGTATTAACCGTAACATTATTCATCGGGTCAAAACGGAGCTTCGTATATTTCTCCGCATCGGTATAATTTTCAAAGTCCGAATCCTGATGCCCCAAGTTTGCAATATCTATTTCATATTCAACAAATTGGTCGCTGTTGCTCTCAACAGAAAAAGGAATATACCACGCCTTGTTGCTTGCATCAAAGAAATAAAACTGAACGTAATCCGACGGAGTGTCATTTTTTATGCTGAATCTCAAATACTTGTGCACCGTCGGGTCAATTTGAAGTCCTCTGGCACGGATTATAGGGTCATCTCTTTGGCTTGTAACCGACAAAGCCCCGTCAACCACACCGTCAATTTTAGCACGCTTTTCAACCGTGAAGCCCTCTGCATCCGAAACAAAATCCCACCTTAAATCACCGGTAATCCCTTCTGCTTCATCTGCCATAACAGGCAACATCACAGCAATCGTCATTGCGATTACAATAAAAATCGCAACCATTCTTTTTAAACTTATCATAAAGCTCTCATCCTTTCTCTTGCAGTTATTTATATTATATTCCGACTCGGTTTCCCGAAAATCGGCATATCTTTATCATCCCAGCTAAATTTTTGCACCCACACATTTCTTCCATACCAGCCACTTCCCGACTCAAGGTTTGCGTGATATACTATATAATCTTCCTCAACACAATTTTCCGTTACGGTTGTGAAGGAACAATGCCCGGGTCCGAATATATCCTCTGTTTTCTCAAAAACAGCATTTTCGCCCTTTTTCCAGCTTTTTTCATCACACCCATCTTATCAACTCTAAAAACAAGGATACTCTTATAAAAACAAGAGCACATATTCATCAGACATATTTTGACCCATGGACTATTGAAACAATGGCAAAGTTTGCACACTTATCTCCGTCAAGATTTTGCCAGCTATACACAAATTTTTTCAATATTTCTCCGAAAAAGGATTTGCAGAATATTCGCATAGAACACGCCAAAACACTTCTGTCTACCGGGAATTATTCCGTTAAGGAAATTGCCGAAATGATTGGCTATGACACGGAATATTATTTTATCCGAAAATTCAAAAAGACTATTGGCGTAACTCCGGGCTTTTATCTGAAAAAGAATCAGAAGGAATGATTAAATATTCCTATCTTAAATATTTATCCAGCTCCATACGGATAAGCTCCGGCTCTGCTTCCATTACGAGATAGCCATCCTTACCGCCATCCTTGCAAACAGTTTTCCCCTCATCATCAAAGGTGATTTGCTTTCCGCTTATTTTTTTGAAAAGCTTATTTTCCTGATTTATTGCACAATATACGGTAATCGGGTCCCAATTAAAGCCCCTTCCGCCAAAAATCTCATATATTTGCTTTACGGGATGCTCATCCTTGGCGGTATCTAAAAATGTTCCTGTTTTTATATCCTTTCCAAGCTCAAAGCCTGCATATATAACAGGAACAGGACATCTGCTTGCAACATAATTCGCACTTGTCGTATCCATTCTTATATTAAACTCTGCGTATTCAGAATCCTCAAAATTCCCGCCCATGGAATAAATACATCTAACCCTATCCCGAACAAGCTCAAAGCCCGATTCCTCACTTATTTCGTCCGGCTCCGATTTGAGCAAATTCGCAACATTGTTCAGCATTCCGATGGTAACCACCGTAACATCCTTATTCTCCGAAAGCACCCTTCTCATGGTCTTAACAGAATCGGGCAAATATGGCATTTCATTTTTTTCAAGGTAATGCTTCATAATTTTATCGCTGAACTTCCTGTAAAACTCACCCTCTAAAAAAACGCCTTGCGTATATTTCCCCACCAAAATGTCTTCTCTGCCGTACCACTCATTGATTGCCTTAATTGTAATCGCTCCTCCGATTTCAGAACCGCAATGGGTAATCCCCAAAATCTCCGCTTTTCCCTCTTTGGAAAAATTATGTAATATGGCAATCGCTCCTGCATCATCGCAGTCGCTTCCAATATCCGTATCCAGTAAAATTTTTTCAGTCACTGATGTCATCTCCTATCTTCAACAATATGCTTCTATAATAATTAAAGCACATTCTGATTTTTTTGTCTTGTATTAAAACGATATTTTAGATGGTTAATTTGGTTAAGTTTTTCAAAATCGGGATAAAATTATTGACATATATGGTAATTTTGTATTAAAATGTAAATTAGAAAAAAACTTTAAGAAGGTGATTTTCTTGTCCATCAGCTTATCCTTTGCTTGCTCACATTTTTTAGAAAAAGGACGCATAGTTGATACCCAAACTCATAACTGCCATGAGCTTGTTTTTTACGACCGGGGCTGTAACGGGATTGCAACCATAGACGGTGTTAATCATAAAATTTCAGACGGCGATGTTCTTGTGTGCAGAAAATCCGTTCCTCATTCAGAGACACATTTTTCCGATGTTGAATGTTTCTTTTTCGGTTTTGACTGTGATGAAGAAATAGAAAACGGGGTATATCACGACCTGCGAAGTATAAAGCCTGTTATTGAATCGATTATTCAGGAAAGTATTGAACAAAAATACGGATATGAAGAAATTATAGATTTGAAAATTCGGGAAATATTGCTCCTTCTCAAACGCAGTATCAACTCGTCTGAATACGGCAATAAAACAAAAAGTCTCTTTTATTGCAAAAACTATATAGACGAAAATTATATGGAAAAAATAAATATCTCCTATCTTGCCAAAATGACCGGCTACAGCCTTGACCATTTCCGCCATTTGTTTTATCAGAATTTCGGCATGTCGCCAAATAAATATATTACGCAAAAGCGCTGTGAAAAAGCAATCGAATTGCTTACCTCAACCTCATATAAATGCGTGGATATTGCATATAAATGCGGTTTTTTTGACAGTTCACAAATGACGAAAACTCTCAAAAAGCATTACCGCAAGACACCACAGCAAATTCGTGAACAAAAATAAACTTCATCCAATGGGGCATATCTTTGCTCCATTAGACGAAGTTTATTTTATAACTTCTTCTGTTTTATATACTCTTCTTTGCTTTCGGATGTGAATTATAATACACGTTTGTTATTTTTTGTTTTAATATTTTGTTATAAACCTGCATAGACGAAATATGGCTATGTCCAAGCATTTCCTGTATTGACTTCATATCCGCCCCGTTTTCAAGAAGGTGAACGGCAAAGGAGTGTCTTAATGTGTGCGGAGTAATTTCCTTTGTTATTTTTGCACTGTTCTTATATGTTTTCAATAACTTCCAAAAGCCCTGTCTTGAAAGTCTTGTGCCGTTTCTGTTCAAGAAAAGCGGACCACCTTTACCATCAAACATAAGTGGTCTGACCTTTTCAACATAATACTTAAGAGCCTTTGCCGCCTCTGCGTATATTGGGATTACACGCTTTTTGCCCTTGCTCTCACAATTTATAAAACCGATTTCCACATTAACATTTTCAACATCAAGACTTATGAGCTCGGTCACGCGCATCCCTGTTGCATATAAAACCTCCAAAAGCGCCCTATCCCGTCTTCCGAGCAAGCTGTCTTCGTCCGGCTGACTCAATAAAACTTCAACCTCAGTACCAGTTAGGATTTCCGGCGTTTTACTTTCGGATGTATAATTCCTGACATTTTGCGCAGGGTTTTCATCTATTATTTTTCTATCACACAAAAATCCATAAAACGAACGAAGGGATGCAAGCTTTCGTGCGATTGTCGAGGAAGACTTTCCATTACTTTGCATTTCCAACATATAATTCAGCAAATTAGTCTTTGTTGCATCTTTTAAACTACAAGAAATTCCGTTAAGGTATTCCTCAAACCCCGTTATGTCATTACTGTATGAACTGAATGTATTTTCTGAAACTTTTTTCTCATTTTTCAAATATGTAAGATAAATCTCTTTACAGTCCATAAAATTTTCCTCCGTTAAATCAATTTTAATATTAAAGGTGTTGCAACAAAGCTTTCAAACACTCCGCACATGGTTGACGCAAGTAACACCCACAGCATTTCACATACTACAATTCGCAGTACATTCTTATCAGAAATATTTTTTCTTTTATGTTTATCTATAGCGCTCTTTACAGAATATACCGTTATAAAAATTAATAATGGTATATATATCAGATTTTTCATCATCAGCCATAGTCCCACATGAAGAAAAGCCTTCGCTCCAAACAGTCTCACCATCAACCCTGATGCAATTCCCGTGCAAAAGCCCTCATACACGGCTCTGACAAACGCCAAAGGAATAAGCCAAACAGAAAAAGAGCACACCAATATAAATACAAAAGAAAATGTGTACTCTTTTAATGATTCAAAAAATAATGTCCATTTATCTGTCTCGATATTATGCTCACTCTCATAAAATCGAGAAATAACAGCAGATATCTCCGTCAGGTTGTCCTCGCTTATAAGGCAGGAAACAATATTCCCAATAATATCCCCCATTACAATCAAGGATAAAATCACAACACAGGCTCTTGCGTTGGTTTTTAAAGCTTTAGCAACTTTTTGCGCATACTTTTGCATACTTGTACCTCCTCTTTTGCTATCGGTATAATATATGCAAAAGTAAACCGCATAATGATTTTAAACAGACATTTCCTCAGCTTTTTCCACACAAGCATCAATCGCCTGCTGAACCGAAGATTTAAAGCCGCACGCTTCAAGCACATTTACAGCCTCAATCGTTGTTCCGCCGGGCGAGCAAACATTATCGCAAAGCTTTGCCGGATGGATTTTTGTTTCACTCACCATTTTCGCAGAGCCTTCAACTGCTTTTGCCACAAGAGTAAGTGCAATGTCTTTCGGAATACCGTACTTAACTCCGCTGTTTGCCATAGCATCAATAAGCATATAAATATACGCAGGACTGCTCCCATGAAGCGCCGTTGCCGCATTCATATATTTTTCTTCAAGAATAACCGACGAGCCAACAGCATCAAAAATCCTGCAAACCAGCTCCGCCTCTTTATCTCCTGCCTTTTTATTCGGGCAGACAACAGCCATTCCACAATTAACTTGTGCAGGAGTATTTGGCATAACACGAACAATTTTTTTATGGCTCCAATAATATTCTCTATAGTTTTTATAGTCGTTCCTGCCGCAATGGAAACAATCGTCTTGTTTTCAAGACTTTCTTTTGTTTCAGCCAAAACAACAGGCAAAACATTCGGTTTAACCGCAAAAATAATTATATCCGAATTATCTGCGGTCTTTATATTATCATCAGAAATATTAATTTCCAGTTTTGAAAGTTCTGAAATTTTAGTCAAATCCCTATCGCTGACAAAAACATCCTTCCCCTGCACAAAGCCGGATTTTATAAGTCCGCCGATAATGGCAGATGCCATATTTCCTCCACCGATAAATCCAATCTTCATAAAAACACCGCCCACTTAAGCTTCGCCTTTAATATATTTTTCTATTCTGTTAAGACCTTCAATAATATCCTCCATAGATGTTGCATAAGAAAGTCTTGCATACCCATCTATTCCAAACCCTTCACTCGGAACAAGAGCAACCAACGCTCTCTCTAACATATCATCGCAAAGCTCCTGTGCAGAATTAATAACCTTGCCGTAATGCTCCTTGCCGAGCAATTCTTTAACATTCATAAAGATATAAAATGCTCCGTTGGGATTAAGGCAGCTTATTCCGTCTATACTGTTGATTCTCTCAACCATATAGTTTCTTCTCTTAACATATTCAGCACACATAGTTCCGATTTCACTCTGGTCACCCAAAAGAGCTTCGATTGCCGCAGCCTGCGCAATGGAGTTCGGGTTGGATGTTGCATGACTCTGAAGGCTTGACATAGCCTTTGTCAGCTTTTCGTTTGCCGCAGTATAGCCTATTCTCCAGCCCGTCATTGCATAAGCCTTTGCAAGACCGTTTACAATAACAGTAAGCTCCTTAGCTTCATCCCCGAATGTTGCAGGATTAATATGCTCACCCTCATAGATAAGTTTTTCGTATATTTCATCAAAAATAATATAAATATTATTCTTAACCGCAATTTCAGTTATCTTCTCAAGTTCCTCTCTTGTATAAATCATACCTGTCGGGTTACTTGGCGAATTGACAACAATTGCTCTTGTTTTGTCAGTTATAGCCTTTTCAAACTGTTCTGCAGAGAACTTAAAGCCATCCTCTTCTGTTGTGTAGATAAAAACAGGTTTTCCGTTTGCCATCTTAACCATTTCGGGATAGCTTACCCAAAACGGAGACGGAATAATAACTTCATCCCCTGCATTACATATACACATAAAAATATTTGTGAGCGAATGCTTTCCGCCATTGCTTACAACAATGTTATTTACGGTATATTCAATACCTAAATCTCTTTTGAACTTATCACATACAGCCTGTCTTAATTCAAGAGTTCCTGCAGCAGGAGTATATCTTGTCATACCCTTATTAATTGCATCTATGGCTGCATTTTTAATTCTGTCAGGAGTTTCAAAGTCCGGCTCTCCGGCACCAAAACCAACCACCGGAATTCCTTGTTTCTTCATCTGCTTAAACTTTGCATCAAGTGATAATGTCGGTGAAGGACTAATGCCTTCAGCCATTTTTGATATCGTCAAATTCATAAAATCCTCCCAATTAAAAATTTACATTCTATATATAATACAACATTTTCGCATAAATTGCAATACTTTTTCGACAAAAAATATGATATTTTTTATTTCCACAACTCACCGGAGAGCTTTTCTATTCTTTTTGCCCTCAAATTCATCTCATCTGAATCAAGACGGATATCATATATATTCCCTTCCTTCGCATCAGATAAAATTCCCGTCGGAACATCAAAAGTTTTTCCGTCATCCGCTATAACCACGGCAATTTCGCCGTATATTCTGTCGATTGTAAGCTTCATAATCATTCACCTTTTTCAATTAGTTTAAGATATTCTCCGTCTGTTTCAAAGACAATCGTCCCCTGTTTATCGGTTCTCAGACACTTGGCATCATATTTATCAATAACATCAAGCGTTTCCTCTTTAGGATGCCCGTATTGATTATTAGCTCCTACCGATATAACTGCGTATTGAGGCTTAATTTTTTCGTAAAAAGCTTCACTGCAGGAGGTTTCCGCTCCGTGGTGCGGCACCTTTAAAACATCGACTTTGCCATCAAAATCAATCACATCCAGTATTTCATTCTCCGCATCACCTGTCAGCAAAAATGACCTGTTTTTATGAGTCACCTTAAGAACAATGCTGTAATCATTAAGATTATCATATTCTAATTCCGAGTCCGACAGACATTGAATTTTAACATCGTCCTTTTGGTAGATTATTTCACCTTTCTTAGGACTTTCTATTTGCATTCCCTTTTCTTTTATACACATCAATAAATTTTCAAATGTCATTGAGTCATGATTAACCTTAGGCATATAGATTTTTCCGATTTTATATTTTTCTATAATCCCCTGCAAACCACCTATGTGGTCAGAATGAGGATGTGTTCCCACAAGGTAATCGACCTTTTTAACCCCGATTTCATCTAAATATCGGGTAACATTTTCTCCTTTTTCCGCTTCCCCCGCATCAACGAGCATAATTTCATCATCGGGAAGCTGAATAAGAATACAGTCACCCTGACCTACATCTATAAAATGCACCCTGATACAACCGGCAGACATAGTTATTGGCGTTTCTTCTTTATCGAAAAGCCATCCGACAAATGCAAAACAAAGCGCCAACACAACGGATATCAACACCATAAAACCTTTGTTTCTTTTATTCAATATAAACATCTCCATTATATTTTTTTGCAAGATTTTTTCCTTTTTCTCCCATAACAAAAATCGCTGTCGCAAGGCAATCAGCCTTAAGAGAGCTATCCGCTACGATGGTTACGCTGTTATATTTCTGACGGGAAGGATAACCCGTTTCGGGGTCTATAATATGATGATAAATCTTACCCGATTTTTCAAAATATCTTTGATATGTTCCGCTTGTCACAACGGTTTTGTTATCAATCTCAATTATTTTTTCATATGTTCCCGTCTGCTTAAATGGCGTTTGAATTCCAACCTTCCATTTTCCGTTATCTCCGGTCGGATTTTCCCCGAAACACAGTATATTTCCACCAAGGTCAATTATTCCGCCTGTCAGGCTGTACTTTTTCGCAACCTCCAAAGCCTTATCTCCTGCATAACCCTTAGCCGCCGCCCCTAAATCAATACAACTTTCATCCTTGAGCTTATATACCGTATTATTTCCGTCAAGAACAATATTATAATACCCCACACACAAAAGTGCATTTTTTATACTTTCCTCTGATGGAATTTCCGCCTTGCCACTCTTAAAGTCCCAAAGGCTTGTGACCGGTGCTATAGTTATATCAAAAGCCCCGTCACTCTCCCTGCATATTTCAAGAGCAGTTTTAAGAACATAATATGTGTCATTGCTGACCTTTATTTTTTCATTTGCCTTCGCCCTGTTTATACGACTTATTTCGGATTTCTCATCGTGCATATTCATAAGTGAGTCAATTCGTCTGATTTCATCAAAAATCGCATTTCCTGCCGCCTCACATTCTTTTCCGTAAAGAGTTATGCTGCAGGTTGTGTCCATAATAAATTCCTGCTTTTCGTATTTGTTGTTTTTATTGCTTATTAACCAAAAACAGAAAATAAGGCAGCCAATCATTAAGGCAATCAAGACATATCTGATTTTCTTCATATTTTCAACTCCGATTTATAATGCAATTTAAACTATTTTCGTGCTCCACTCTGAAACATCCCATATTTCGTCAACGATACCTGTATAAAACTCACTTTCGTGGCAAACCAATAAAACTGTTCCTTTAAACTCTTTAATAGCTTTCGCAAGTTCTTCCTTCGCCGCCACATCAAGGTGGTTAGTTGGCTCGTCAAGTACAAGGACATTAACAGGATTTTGCATTATTTTGCATAGTCTAACCTTTGCATTTTCTCCACCGGATAAAACACGCATCTGTGTGGTTATATGCTCCGTCGTAAGTCCACAACGGGCAAGTGCCGCTCTTGCTTCCGCATTCGTAAGAGACGGAAACTCATCCCAAAATTCCTGAAGAGCGGTTTTGTCCGATGCACTCTCCTCCTGCTCAAAATACCCGACATTTATAAACTGGTCGTGCTGAATTTCACCTTCAAGGGTTGGTATCATTTTCAGCAAACTTTTAAGAAGCGTAGATTTTCCTAAACCATTCACACCACGAATCGCAATCTTTCTGTTTCGCTCAATAACCAAATCCACTTTCTTTGTAAGAGGAGAATCATAGCCAATAACCATATCCTTTGCGGAAATAACCACCCTGCCCGGTGCTCTGTCATTTTTAAAGGAAAACGACGGCTTGATTTTTTCGGGGGCAATATTGATTCTCTCCATCTTGTCAAGTTCTTTTTGCCTTGACCTTGCCAAAGTTGCCGTGGCGGCTCTGGCTTTATTTCTCGCAACAAAATCCTCCAAATCCGCAATCTTTTTCTGCTGCTTTTTATAAGCCTGCTCAACCTGTTGTTTTTTCAGCTCATACATTCTCAAAAAGTCTTCATAAGTACCTTTATATCTTGTCAGCACAGTATTTTCAAGGTGATATATAACATTTGTCACGGCTGTTAAAAACGGCATATCGTGAGACACCAAAATAAAGGCATTTTCATAATTCTGCAAGAAATTAGTCAGCCAGTTTATATGGTTTTCGTCAAGGAAGTTAGTGGGCTCGTCGAGAATTAAAATCATAGGATTTTCAAGCAACACCTTAGTTAAAAGCACCTTCGCTCTTTGACCTCCGGAAAGCTCCGATACATCTCTGTCAAGACCGATTTCGCCAAGACCTAACCCGTTGGCATATTCAGAAATTTTCGTATCAATAGTATAATACCCTGAAGAGTCGAGAATTTCCTGCAATTCCCCAACATCTTCCATCATGCTCGCCATTTCTTCCTCTGTCGCATCGCCCATTTTATCGTAAATACTTATCATTTCCGCCTCAAGCTCTGAAAGGTGAGAAAAAGCACCTCTTAAAACATCCATTATGGTTTTGCCTTTTTCAAGGCTCGAATACTGGTCAAGATACCCATAAGTTATACGCCTGCACCATTCAACCTTACCGTTTTCGGGAGTCAGCTCTCCTGTTATAATCTTAAGAAAAGTCGACTTTCCCTCGCCGTTTGCACCGATTAAACCTATGTGTTCCCCTTTGAGCAATCTGAAGCTGGCATCCTCCAGTATCTGTCTGCCCCCAAAGCTATGTGTTATATTCTCTGCATTTAAAATACTCATTATCTATCTCCTGTTTTATTTTTTTCAGTTGCTTCATTATATCATAAAGTTGAAAATTCTGCAAGTCTTATTGAATATGAATATTTTTAATTTTTATTAGTAAAATAATGTTGACAAATTCAATTTGTTTTGCTATAATATTTAGCGGAGACTCGGCTTTTGTGGAAAGTCTGATAGGGAGAATGCGTCATGGACTGGAAGCGCATTTGAGATGAGTAGTAAGCTTGGGAACACTCCGTTTTTCAAAACTTAATATAAAAAGAGGGCACTTATTGTGTCAATGCGGGTGGCACCGCGGGTTAATTTTTGTTTACTCGTCCCGGGAATATCATCGAATATTCCCGGGGCTTTTATTTTTAAAAATTCAGGAGGTATAAGTATGTACAGGACACTATATTGTAATGACATTCGTGACGAGCATATCGGCAAAACAGTTCAGCTTGCCGGCTGGGTTGATGTTGTCCGTGACCACGGCGGTGTTATTTTTATTGACCTTCGTGACTACACCGGCGTTACGCAGGTTGTTATTCACGACGAAAAACTTATCAAAGATGTTAATCGTGAAACAGTTATTTCTGTAAGCGGAGTTGTCGAAAAGCGTGATGCTGAAACCGTTAACGACAAAATCGCAACAGGCGGAGTTGAGCTTATGGCAGACTCGCTCCAGATTTTGGGAAAGAGCCGGAATATGCTCCCATTTGATGTTCGTGCTTCAAGACAGAGCAAGGACGAACTTCGTTTAAAATACCGTTATCTTGACCTTCGTAATCCTAAAAACCACGATAATCTCGTTAAGCGTTCGCAGATTATCCGTCATTTGAGAAATAAAATGGAGGACAAGGGATTTCTCGATATGCAGACTCCTATTCTTACTGCATCATCCCCCGAGGGTGCTCGTGACTTTTTAGTTCCGAGCCGTAAGCATCCGGGCAAGTTCTACGCTCTTCCTCAAGCTCCACAGCAGTTTAAACAGCTTCTTATGGTTTCGGGCTTTGACAGATATTTCCAGGTTGCGCCTTGCTTCCGTGACGAGGATGCCCGCGCTGACCGTTCGCCGGGTGAGTTTTATCAGCTTGACTTTGAAATGGCTTTTGCAACTCAGGAAGAAGTTTTGGATGTTTGTGAAGATGTTATTTATGACACCTTCAAGAAATTCTCCGACAAGAAAATTTCTCCGAAGCCTTTCCGTCGCATCACCTATGCTGATGCTATGATGTATTACGGTTCAGATAAGCCTGACCTCCGCAACCCACTTATAATCTGTGACCTTACGGATTTCTTTGCAGAGGTTGATTTCCCTGCATTTAAGGGTAAGCCTGTTCGCGGTATTGTTGCACCTTGTCAGGGTAAGTCCAAAAAATTCTTTGAAGACTCTTTGAAGTTTGCCACATCTCCCGAGGTTGGTCTCGGCGGTCTTGGTTATATAACTCTTAAAGAGGACGGCTTTGCAGGACCTATTGCCAAATTCTTAAGTGATGAGAAAAAGGCTGAAATCATCAACATTACAGGTGTTAAAGATGGCGAAACTCTGTTCTTTATCTGTGATGACAAGAAAAATGACACAGAGAAAAAGGCAGGACATATCAGAACATGGCTTGCTAAGGAAGAACAGCTTAATCTTATAAAAGACGATTCATTTGAATTCTGTTTTGTTGTTGACTTTCCTATGTATGAAATCGACGAAGAAACAGGAGAAACAATCTTTACTCACAACCCATTCTCTATGCCTCAAGGCGGAATGGAAGCACTTTTAACAAAGGACCCGACAGAGGTTTTGGCTTATCAGTATGACCTTGTTGGTAACGGAATTGAGCTTGCGTCCGGTGCTGTTCGTAACCACGATATTGATATTATGAAAAAGGCATTTGAAATTGCCGGCTATCCCGAGGAAGAGCTTAAAAAGCGTTTTAACGCTCTGTATACTGCATTCCAGTATGGTGCTCCACCACACGCAGGTATGGCACCGGGCATTGACCGTATGGTTATGCTTTTAACTGACGAAGAAAAAATCCTTGATGTTATCGCATTCCCTCTCAACGGAAACGCGCAGGATTTGCTTCTCGGTGCACCAAGCGAAGTTACAAATCAGCAGCTTGAAGATGTTCACCTTTTAGGTAGCGGAAGCGCTTTAGCACAGCGCAGTGCCGGAACAGCAACCTCCAGACAGACAGCAGGAAAGCGTTCCACTTTCTCAAATGCACAGCAGCTTAACCAGATTGCGCTTACCGACGAGGAAGAAACCATTGTTCAAGATATATTCAAATCTATGAACGAGAAAGAGCAAATTCTTAAAAATACAGATACAGAAAATGTTGAGCCTATGGTTCATGTTATGCCTATGACAAATGTTTTGCGTGAAGATGTCCGCAATCAGCAGTTCTCAAGAGAAAGCCTTTTAGAGGGCGCTCCTGAACGAAGTGAAGATAGCTGGCAGGTTCCGAGACTTGTAAAGTGAGGTGCGAAGATATGAAATATTATACAGTTAAATTTGATAACGGTAACATTGCTGTCGATGATACGATTTTAGTTAAAGATGCGGTTTCTTCCGCAGGCTCTAAAATCCTTGAGGGTTTCAAGCCTTTATTCAGCGCTGAAGCTGTTACTCGCCTTGAAAATAAGGGATACAAAATTGCAGGAAAGACCCATGTTGGCGAATTCGGACTTGATTTAGTCGGCGAATTTTCCTACTATTCCGAAAAAGAGGACACTTTAAAAGGAGCTGCTTCGGAGCTTGTTGCCTCCGGTGAGGTTAAAGCCGCTTTGGGAGTTGATATGAACGGTGCAACAAGACGATGTGCCGCTCTGTCGGAAGTTGACTTTTTAAAGCCAACCTACGGAACAGTTTCTCGTTACGGAATTATCTCCTGTGCGGCATCGGGCGAACAGCTTGGAGTTTATGCTGAAAATGCAGCGGAAATTGCTGAAATTATGAGTGTTATTTCAGGTCATGACGAAAAAGACGGAACAAGCCTTAAAAACTTATCTTACGATTACAGTATCACAGATGCTTCCGGTAAAAAAGTTTGTATCGTTAAAGAGCTTATGGAGAAAGCTGACGATGAAACAAAAGCAAAAGTCAATGCATATGCAGACACCCTCCGCAAAAGCGGTGTTATTGTTGAGGAAATTTCCGTTGACATCTTTGAAACAGCAAATATGGCATGGCAGATTCTTATGACTGCTGAAACCTGCAACAATGTTTCCCGTTATGACGGTGTTAAATATGGACACAGAGCAACGGAATATAAAAACATTGACGAGCTTTATGTCAATTCAAGAACAGAGGGCTTTAACTTCCTCACAAAGGCGGTTATCCTCTATGGCTCCGATGTTTTATCTAAAAACAGATATGCGGATTGCTACGATAAATCACTTAAAGTGCGTCGGGTTATTGCTGAAAAGTTTGAAAAGCTTATGGAAAGCTATGATGCAGTTTTAACTCCTGCTTGCAGTAAAACAGTTTACGAAAAATATGATATCCACGAGGCATTCGGCAAAGTATTTGAAGAAAGCGTGTTTACCTCACTCGCAAACCTTATCGGTATTCCTGCACTTGTTTGCGGAGGAATTCAGCTTATGAGTAAGCATTTTGGCGAAAGTACTTTGTTAAGCCTTGCAAATTCCGTTGAAAAGGAGGGCAAATAATATGAATTATGAATTAGTTATCGGTCTTGAAACTCATGTTGAGCTTGAAACAAATTCAAAAATTTTCTGTTCCTGCGGTGGGCACTCTTCCGCAAAAGAACCAAATGACTGCGTATGCCCTGCCTGCAGCGGTATGCCCGGTATGCTTCCTGTTATGAATAAAAAGGTTGTTGAACTTGCTGTTACTGCCGGACTTATGCTTAACTGTAACATAAACAGATACACAACTTTTGATAAGAAAAATTATTACTACCCCGACCTTCCATGCGCTTATCAGATTACACAGCTTAATCACCCGATTTGTACAGACGGTGTGGTTACTCTTAAAACATCATCGGGAAGCCGTGATATCAGAATTAAGCAAATTCATATGGAAGAGGACGCAGGTAAGCTTGTTCACGGCGGTAAGGTTTCTTATGTTGACTTTAACCGAACAAGCGTTCCTCTTATCGAAATTGTTACACAACCTGATTTCCGCAGTGCAGAAGAGGTTGTTACTTATCTTAATAAACTCAAGTCAATGTTCCGTTTGGGCGGAATTTCCGAATGTGAAGAAGGCGCAATGCGTTGCGATGTAAACATTTCAGTTCGCCCCGAGGGAAGCGAAGAATTCGGAGTTCGTACCGAAATTAAAAATATGAGCTCCTTTGAGGCAATCGAAAAGGCAATAAAATATGAGGCACAGCGCCACATGGACGCTCTTGAATTTGAGACGGAAGAGCTTGTTCAGGAAACAAGACGATTTGATGATGTGAGTGGTAAAACATTTGCTATGCGTAATAAGGAAACCGAGGCGGATTATCGCTATTTCCCTGACGCAAATCTTATGCCTATCATCATTGACGACGAATGGCTTGAGAAAATCAAGGCAAATAAACCGGTTGCGGTTGACGAAAAGGCTGAGGATTACCGTCTTGCAGGAATTTCCGACAAGGAAATCGATATGCTTATTTCCAACCACAAAATCAGCAAGCTTTTAGACGATATTGTTTCAATGGGTTGTAACGCAAAAGACGGTGCGGCATGGATTTTGACCGATTGTGCAGGAATTCTCCGTAAAGACGGAAAAACATTAAACGACCTGACAATAACTCCTGAAAAGCTTTTTGCGGTTACAAATATGGTTGACAAAGGCGATATTAACAGAAACGCAGGTAAGAAAATACTTATTGCTGTTATCGAAAATGATGTTGACCCGATTGCTTACTGCAAGGAGCAGGGACTTGATAAAAAGTTTGATGCATCAGCCATTGAATCAGTTATCGACAAGGTAATAAGCGAGAATAATCAAGCTGTTGAAGATTTCAGAAACGGTAAGGTTAAGGCACTTCAGGCACTGTTCGGAGCTTGTATGAAAGAGCTCAAGGGTGCAGGCGACCCCGCTGTTATCAAAACAATTCTTGAAGAAAAAATGAAATAAAGTTAAATTGAGGCTGTAGCAAAATAGATAGTTGCTGCAGCCTGTTTATTTATAATTTTATTATTTTCTTGATTTTTTTATTATATTGTGATATACTGTAAAATAGTGTATTATAATGGTATAATATATATACCTTAAATTTTCATAATTCAAAATATCGGAGTGTTGATTTTGAAAACTGTTGAAGAAAGATTGAAAAGCTATGAACCATTATGGGAAAACTGGACATATTCGGGCGAATTTCTCGGCGAAGGTGCAATGTCCAGTGTTTTTGAGATTCAATCAACAGCCATGGGCTTTAAGGAAGTTGCCGCACTGAAAATCGTTACCGTTAAGAAAAACCTGCGCGGTGAGGTGCGTATTCCCGAAACCGCTTTGAATGAAATTAAAATTCTTCGTGACCTTTCGGGTTGCCCTAACATAGTTAATTATCACGATAGCACACAGCGTCAGATTTATGATGATAACAACCATCTTTCGGAAATCGATATTTTGATAAAAATGGAAAAGCTTCAGCCTCTCAGCGAAGGAGATAACCTTAGTGAGGCTCAGGTCATAAAGCTCGGAAAGGATATGTGCACAGCTTTAATCCACGCATCTGACCATAATATTATACATAGAGATATTAAACCTCAGAACATTTTTGTGGATAAAGAAGGTACATATAAACTCGGTGATTTCGGGATAGCCAAAATCGTTTCCGAATACACCTCCGGCTTCACCATGAATATCGGAACACTTGCATACACCGCTCCTGAAATACACCGTAATTCTGTTGGAAAGTATGATATATCCTCCGATGTTTACAGCTTGGGTCTTGTTATGTATATTTTCCTCAATAACGGATGTTTGCCCTTTACAAGTACATCCGCAACACTTAATGAAGCAATTTCCAAGCGTCTTTCAGGCGCACCCTTCCCATCACCTGCGAGGGGAAATAAAAGTTTACGGAATATTATTATGCGCGCCTGTGCAGGAGATGTGTCTAAAAGATATAAAACCCCACAGGAAATGCTTGAAGACCTTGAGCTTCTTTCCACGGGTGGTAAGAAAATGGTTGTCGACCCATTTGCTACATTAGATGCAAATATTGATGCGACAGACGATTTATATGGCTCTGCTTCTGCTTCGGGAGGTTTGCGAATTAACATATCTTCTGAGGCTTCGTCTTCCACATCTTCCTCTGCCTCATCGTCAGGCTCGGGGTCAAGGCTCAGGATGAGTTTCTCAACAAAGGATAAAGAAACGATAGTATCATCACCATCATCAGCGGTATCATCACCGCCATCGGCAACACCACCAGTAGCGGTATCATCACCGCCATCATCTGCACCATCAACCTCGACCACATCCACGGGAAGCAGATTGATAATAAATATGGGAACAAAGAGAAAATCAGCTTCCGAAATCGGTGGACACACCGAAGTTGTAAGTCCTAAACCCGAAACATCATCCTCGGATTACAGAAAGGATGAGGGTAAATCTTCAGAAGAATCGTCCTCTACATCCTTTTTCAATACTCCGGGGTCTATATAAAAGATTAATTTACAGTTAGAAATTTTTTAAAACAAGGTGACACAGATGTTAAGAAAAACCATATCCACCACAACTGCAGGCAGTTCCGCTTACGGTACATCCTCAAAAATGGCATATCTGCTTGTTTTCAGTGATATAAAAAAAGATGTAGCGGTTATTAAGCTGACAAAAGATATGACATTGGGTCGGAAAATTCCGGGAAGTGTTCCTGATATTGTTCTTGACTCACCTATAATTTCCCGTAGTCACGGAAAATTCACCGTTCAGCCCGACGGATTTTATTATACTGACAACAATAGCCTTAACGGTACTTTCATCAACGGCATTCTGTATAAACAAGATGTTAATCCTTCCGATAGTCCAATCAGGTTAAATGACGGAGATGTTTTGCGTTTTGATTGCAGAGACTCAAAAAAAGCTCACAACAATGCCGTAACCATAGTTTTCTCAACAAGCTACGATAAGAGGTCCAAATGGCGAAGAGCTAAGCTTTCCGAAGCAAACAATTCTATCGGTTTATCAAGAAAAAACCTGATTGAGTTTGATAAAAGCCAGATGGTTGTGCAAAACGCGGTTGTTTCCACCAATGACTTTGGCTGTACTGTTAAAAGCACATCAAACAAGAGTATTTTGCGTTATAATAACAGCGTTGTTTCTGACAGCTGTCGGATAAGAAGCAAGGATGCATTTAAAATAGACAACAATTATCTTTTCTATGATAAAAATGAGGTATTATACAGTATTTGTCTTGTTACAGAGCCGGGGCTTTCTGTACGGCTTAACGAAACTCATGTTTCCGATAAGCTTAAGAAAAAAGTTTTGCTTAAAGACATATCCTTAGACATAGATAAGGGTGATTTCGCCCTTATTATCGGAGGCAGTGGTGCCGGCAAGTCCACATTTATGAACTCAATTTTGGGTAAATACAGCATTGCCGGGACTATTTCCATAGGTGGCAGAGTAACATCCGGCAACAGCGAATTAACCTCCGGAATTGCCTATGTTCCCCAGACACTGCCTATCCGTAAAGAGGAACGGTTAATAGATGTTGTTACAGATACCTGTATTCTTCGTTGCAAACGGAAAATGTCAAAATCAGAGCGTTCCCGTTTCATTATGGATACCCTTGATTCTTTAGGTCTTAAAGGGAAAGCTGATATGGAAATCAAAAAGCTTTCCGGCGGTGAACAAAGACGAGCTGCAATCGCAAATGAGGTTGTAACAGATGCTGACATTTTCTTTCTCGACGAGCCGGATTCGGGTCTTGACCCAAAAAGCGGTATGGAGCTTATGAGTAATCTTAAAGCCTTGTCCGATATCGGAAAAATGGTTATGCTGATTTCTCACAACTACGCTTCTTATCCTAACCCCGAAAGAATATACACAAAAGTTATTATTTTGGCGAAAAGTAATAAAGACGGTATCGGAAGATTGGCATTTTGCGGCTCTGTTACCGAGGCTTTGGAATTTTTTGGTGTTGATGCACTTAAAGATATAACCAAACTCATCAACCCCGTATCCGAAAACGGTGAAGGTCGAGCTGATGAATTTGTTGAAAAATTCAGGAGGATGTATTAACGGAAAAGAAACTTTTCCGTTAATACATCAGCAGATTTTATTATCCGTGCAAAATTTTTTGAGCATAAGTGCTCAAAAATGCAAATGGACGAAATAATCTCTTATCATTCCTTGCTCTGCAGATAAGAGAAAATTAATTACTGTTTAAGCCGACGCAGAGCGGCAGAATGGAGATTATTATGGGAAATAACGCTATTCTTCAAATTCAAATATATACAAAGAAGTTTTTCCGAACACTTAAAAGAGAAAGTATTGTTTCAATATTTATAGGAATTGTCATTACCTTTTTGGTTATGATTGTGACCGGCGCAAAAATGTTTAAAACATACGAGGATACAAAATCCGGATTTTTCTCACTTATCTGTGTTTGTATATGGATTGGCATTTTTAATTCCATTCAGTTGGTGTGCCGTGAAAAAAACGATATTGTAAAGGACGAACTGGATAAGTCTCTTCATGCCTCATCTTATATGGCGGCGCACTTTATTTATCAGTTTTTCCTGTGTATGATTCAGAGCCTTATTGTTTTTATAATTTTTGTAATTTTTCTTGGCAGCAGATTAGACGGCAATCCTCTTGCATACTTAATTTCAATTTTTCTCATTATGTATGCATCTGACGCAATGGCATTTGTTATTTCCTCTGCCGTTCCTAACCCCATAGTTGCCATGACGGTTATGCCTCTTTTGTTGCTCATTCAGCTTGTTATGGCAGGTGTCCTCTTTGCATTAAACGGGATTTCTGAAGTAATTGCACAATTTACTGTAAGCAAATGGGGCATGGGTGCATTTGGAACAATCGGCGATATAACGGATTTACCCTCTAAATTTGAAGACAAGCTCCCACCTAAAGTTGAATTCGACTTTATTCCCAGCGCTGATGTAAAAAAATACAGCGGAGATATGGGAGATATTGCCCTTTGTTGGCTTGTTTTCATACTTTTCATTGTTGCTTTTTACTTTTTGAGCGTTTTCGCCCTTAAAATGACAACAAAGAAAATAAAGAAATAGTTAGTTATTCAAAATATAAATATTTCGTTTTAAACTTAAAGAGGATATGGTAAAATGATTTCATTTCGCCATATCCCCTTTTGTATAATACGAAATACGCAATTTCATATTACGCAAAAACTTGTTCTGCCACAAGCTTTTATTCAATTTCAATTCCGTCTATTTTCAGTTCCCTGTACCCTTTTTCGTCTTCCAGACATTTTCCGCAACTATCGCAAATTTTATCGGGATTTAAATCACAACGGTCGCACTCCATACAACCCGTGCAATTTCTGTCATATAAAATACATTTTTTAGCAGGCATTATTCATCCTCCTTAATAACTCTTGAAACAGCCTCCATTATTCCAAGCTTTGAAGCTTCATAAACAATTCCGCCTTGCATATAGACATTATACGGCTCACATATCGGAGCGTCGGCGCTAAGTTCAATTGATGCTCCCTGGACAAAGGCTCCTGCCGCCATTATAACCTCATCCTCATACCCCGGCATTGCCCACGGAACAGGGCTTACATGGCTGTCAACAGGAGAGCCGCTCTGAATTCCCTGACAGAATTTTATAACCTTTTCAGGTTTACCAAGGCGTATTGCCTGAATTATATCTGTTCTGACTTCATCCGACTTGGGACAAACATCATAACCTAAATCCTCAAAAGCACAGGCACAAAGTATAGCAGTTTTTATACTTTGGCAAACAATGTGCGGTGCCATAAAAAGCCCTTGATAAAGGCTCTTGTTAAACCCAAGACTTGCCCCAACGTGTTTCCCAAGTCCCGGAGCCGTGAATCTGTATCCAACCAATTCAACATATTTTTCTTTTCCGGCAACATATCCGCCGCTTTGAGCAAGGCTGCCACCGGCATTTTTTATAAGAGAGCCTACAACAAGGTCAGCCCCCACATCTGTCGGCTCAACCTTCTCAACAAATTCACCATAGCAATTATCAACTATACACACCGTATCGGGACTTACACCTTTAACAGTTTTGATGATTTTCCCAATCTCTGCAACATCAAGGGATTTTCTCCAGTCATAGCCTTTGGAGCGCTGAATTAAAACCGCCTTAACTTTTTTCATCTTCAATATTTCAGCAATTCCGTTATAGTCAACAGTTCCGTCAGGGAGCAAGTCAACCTGGTCATAATTCACCCCAAAATCCTTCAAAGAACCTGTCCCTTCTTCGCCTCTTATCCCTATAACCTCTTCCATTGTGTCATAAGGACTTCCAACAAGAGAAACAAGTGTGTCTCCCGGTCTTAAAACTGCATAAAGGCAAAGAGCAATCGCCTGTGTTCCCGACACGATATTATGCCTTACCATTGCACTTTCGGCATGAAAAATATCCGCAAAAACCTCATCGAGCGTATCTCTTCCCAAATCATCATAGCCATATCCCGATGTTTCACCGAAATGAGAATATGAAAGTCTGAATTTTCTGAAAGCATTCAGAACCTTAAGCTGATTATATTCAGCAACCTCCTCCGCTTTTTTATAAAACTCCACTGCACGTCCTTCCGCATTTTTCACAATTTCATACACTCTCGGGGAAATTCCCATCTCCGTATTAAGCATATTTTCAATATTCATTTATATTCCTCTTTTCAAATAATTTCCGATAATTTCGACCGCCGAATTAATATCCGATTTAGCTATCGACTCAAAGCTTTCACCTTTTCTCCGAACGGGAATGCAAACTCCGCCGCAAAGCGCACCTTTTCCGTAAATCAACGGAGCATCAAGTCCTAAGGCTTCATCGGTCGCACCAATCTGAACGGTTTCTGCTGAATTTATAAGCTCTTTTCGCACATCAACCGTGGGGACAGCATTTTTCTCCTTAATAATAATCACAGCACCTTTGCCGCACGAAATCCCGTTTTTTTCCGCAAGAGCATTTACCGAAATCACAGTTTCCGCCTCATAATTTTCAAACAGCGCATTAAGTCCTCGGGACATAAATTTCTTTTGTGCCGAGAATAAAAACGCAGTATTTTCAGCATTTTTCATAACTCCAAGCAAAACCATAATCGGAGCATAGGCAGAAATTTCGTTGCCGAACAAAAAGCCACCATTTTCAAACATTTCACACTCTACCGTTGCAAATTCCCCTGTCGGAACCGTTTTTTCCGCTTTTTCTTTTGTGTTTGCACCAATATCAACATTTAAATCAAAATCAGTTATATCCTCTTTTTTATCACAGCGAACAATCCCTATGACACCGTTTAAAAATTTTATCTTTTTCCCAACAAGGGATTTTACCAATGCTGAATTAGGAACAGCAATTTTGAGCATTCCTTTTTCGGTTTCCGCAGTTTTCATTATGGAAATATTATCTATTCCGCACTCAACCGCAATTTTTATATTTTCACCTTTTTCGCAGATAAGATTACCGAAAACATCGCACCTACAACTATATCCATGTCCTTCTGCAAAAGACTTTATATATTGCGACATTTTTTCTTCTCGTCCGCTTGGGTTTAAAATTTCAAACAATTCCATTTATATTTCCTCCGCAACTTCCAAAAACTTTTCGACCAACTTAAGTCCTGACTCAAAATCATTTTTATTCATTATCGAAATCGGTGAATGAATGTATTTACATGGCACGGACAGGCTCGCCGTTTTAATTCCACCCTTCCTTGTTGATATAACACGGGCATCATTTCCACCTCTGACAGAGGCTTTATATTGCCATTTAACGGAATTTTTCTCTGCAACATCTATAAGCTTTTCAACAAGCTCAGGATTTGCCACACTCCCGTAATCCATAACCGAAATTGCAATTCCGCCGCCAAAATTTGTAACTCTTTTTTCGTCGGGAACGCCTGCCATATCGTTGCAGCTTGTCCCTTCAATAACAAGAGCATAATCAGCCTCTATATTTTCAAGTGCCGAAATTGCACCGAGATGACCAATTTCCTCGCAGGTCACAAATGCACAGATTAGATTACAATTCCAATCCCTTTTCAGCATTTCCATAAGAAGCGCACATCCAACTCTGTCATCAAGAGCTTTCGCCTTAATCATATCTCCCTGACAAACATAGTCGCTGTCAAAAGCGAAATAATCCCCTGCTTTAACATATTTTTCCGCATCTTCCTTCGAGGATGCGCCAATGTCAATATATAGTTCATTTTCCTTTGGGATTTTATCTCTTTCATCCCCCTCAACAAGATGAATTGCCTTAAGAGAAATAACACCTCTAACATCACCGCATCTCACTCTTTGAGAAAGAAGGATTTTCGTTTCAATTCCGCCAACTGTTTCAAATTTCAAATAGCCCTTATCCGTTATCTTATTTATTATAAAGCCAACCTCATCTGTATGCGCACACAAAAGAACTGTTTTTTTGCCGTTTTTTCCGTTTTTCCGGCATACAAGGTTATTCATATTATCTATGGTAGCATCATTGCAATAGGGCATGATTTCAGAGGATATAAGCTTTGCAATTTCCTTCTCATTTCCCGAAACTCCATCTGTTTCAGTTAACCGTTTAAGCATTATCAAGCCCTCCTTTCAACACTTCACTCAAGAGTCTTGAGACCTCTTTAATGTCTGAAATATTTATCATTTCCACCGATGTATGCATATATTTGAGCGGAATGGAGACAAGACCTGTTTTGCAGCTCCCCCATGCCTTTTGAATTACCCATGCATTAGTCCCCGAATGCCCCGACGCAACCTCAATGTCATATTTAATTTTCGCTCGTTCCGAAATATCAACAAGTTTTTGACTGACTTCGCAATTTAAAGACGGACCTCTGCATATAACCGCACCGCAGCCTAATTCAAAAACACCTGCTTCATTTTCCGTATCTATCGTTTTACCGTGGGTAACATCCACAACAATGGCATAGTCGGGCTTAATTTCTTTTGCGGCTGAATATGCGCCATGAAGCCCCAATTCTTCCTCTGAGGTAAAGACATAATATATTTCATAGGGTGAGTCGGAAATCTCCGTTGCAGCTGCAATAACAGCCGCCATTCCCGCCCGATTATCAAGAGCTTTCCCACAATAATTATCCCCTACCAGCCTATTGAAAACCGACTTTAAGACGATACTGTCGCCTATGGAAATTTTTTCTTCAAGCGCAACCTTCGTATACCCTGTGTCTATAAGCAATTCATCTATATCGGGCATTTTATCTTTATCCGCCTTTTCCTTAAGATGAGGAGGCTTTGAGCCTATGACGCCATAAACATTTTCCTTGCCCGATATCAAGACCTCTGACCCCGGCAAAATTCGTTTATCAATCCCTCCGACAGATATGAATTTTATATGTCCTTTTTCATCAAATTCCTTAACCATAAGTCCAATCTGGTCAAGATGAGCCTCTATCATAATCTTTTCCGCATGAGGATTTTTGCTTTTTTTATGACAAATAACGCTGTTAAAACGATTTATTTCCACGGTATCACAAAACGAGCACATCATTCTCTCAATTTGCTCGCACATTTCATTTTCAAATCCGCTTACGGACATTATTTTCATCAAATCACTTAAAATAGTCTCTATCTTCATACAATCTCAACCCTAAAAATAAAATTTATTATATTATATACTATTTTCTGAATTTTTTCAACCCAATATTAAACATATATGATAAAATCAAAAAATCATGGGGAAAAATCCTTACCAAATAGGACTTTTAGGCGTGATTGACCGTGCCAATTATTCCTAAATTTTTATTGACTATTTTATATATATGTGATATCATTTGCTTATAAGCTTGTTAAAATTATGTTTGCGGAGTGAGTGATTCTGTATGGATAAATTCAATTTTGATAAATTTAAAAATATTGAAGAAACGGACATAAGTCCTATTTATAGCTGGACATGGAACAGCCCTATCAATCGTGAACTTATAAAAAGTCAACTTGACGAAATGAAATATCAGGGAATTAGGAAAACCTATATTTTGCCCGAACCGAAAGAATTCAGACCCTACTCAATGGTGACAGAGATGTCTCCTGATTATCTTTCGGACGAGTTTTTTGAGCTTGTTAAATTTGCAATTGAGTATGCGAAAAGCATAGGTATTTCAATGTGGCTTTATGATGAAGGCGGATGGCCGTCGGGGAGCGCTTGCGGAAGAGTTATTAAAAAATATCCCGATTCAAGAGCTATGCGTATTGCAGAAAAGGAAGTCATCTTAAAAAAAGGTGAAAAAATCGAAGAAACGGATTTAATTTGTGCTTTTGATGAAAATTTTAACAGAATTGATGAATTGTCTTTTGTTGCCCACGAAGATTGCAAAGTGTATATATATTTCGCAGAGGAAGTAGGCAGTAATGTCCCTTATCTTCTTGATAAACACGCAGTTGATGAGTTTATCGAATTGACATATGAAGGCTATAAAAGGCACTTGGGAGATATATTCGGAAAAAACCCAGATGCAATATTTACGGATGAACCAATGCTGGATTATCCTTTCTATATTGCAAATATCGAAGATTTTGAAAAAACAACCGGGCTTTCTTTTAAAGAAAATCTTCCTGCTGTTTTTCACAACGGAATCAATGACAAATTCAAAATTGAATACATAGACTATTGTTCAAAGATTTTTGAAGAGCATTATATGGCAAGAATTGAAAAATGGTGTAACGATAATAATATCTGTTTCACGGGGCATATGGACGGCGATCATCAGTTAGTCGGTTTCTCCCGTCAGAACGGAAATGCATTAAGGCAATTAAGACATATGCACATCCCGGGAGTTGATTCAATTTTAAGACAAATTTTTCCAGGGAACAAGGAAAATAACTTTTTCCCGCGATTTGCCTCATCTGCGGCAAATCAGACAGGAAAGAAGCTTGCTGTTTCAGAAACTTTCGGGGTATACGGGAACGGTGTCACATTCAATCAGATGCGCTATATCTGCAATTATCAATTCATAAGAGGAATAAATATTATAAATATAATGAGTATTACATCGGGTCGGGACAGCTGTCTTTCATTGCAATGCAGACCTCATTTTGTTCCGCAATTGCCTATGGTTGACCATATGAGAAAATTCAATGATTATCTATCAAGAATATCTTATCTTTGCCGACTGGGTGATGTCTGCTCAAAAACAGCTCTCTATATGCCTATGCGCGCTGTGT
This sequence comes from Oscillospiraceae bacterium, assembly GCA_015068605.1. Lineage (GTDB taxonomy): Bacteria > Bacillota > Clostridia > Monoglobales > Monoglobaceae > SIG454. Next base: position 17,035 of record SVKF01000012.1, on the reverse strand, counting down.
GGTGCGGTATGGAAGAATGTGAAGAGATGTTTTGGGAAATGGGCAAAAAACTTGAAGAAAAGCAAGTTTATTTTGATATTATTGATGATGATTATATAATGAACCATTTTTCGGATTTAATATATAACGAAATCTATATTCCGACGGATAAATATATGCCTGAAAAAGTTTGTGAAATTCTTGAAAATTACAAGGGAAAAATATGCTATGATGTGAGCGAAGCGGAAGGTTTTGTTCAATCCGACAATCCTCATATAAGGGTTATGAAAAGGGAATTACAGGGCGAGACACTTTATATGCTTTTTAACGAAAGCGAGGAAAGACAAAAGGCGGAAATTAAATTTTCTGACTCCGACAAGGGTTACCTGCTCGACTGCACAAACGGAAGCATTAAAAAGCTTTCAAAGACAAGCTTTTTATTTGAAAGTGGGGAAATTATTGCTGTTTTATTTTCGAATGAAAGCTATGATTGCGTAAACGTTGACAAATTAAATAAGATGTGTGAAATTGACAAATTTGAAGTTTTACCACATAGCAGAATTATATGTAAAGATGGAAAAATTTATCAAACCGATAAGGATATGGTTATTGATAAAAATTTTTCAGGGAAGGTGTATTATTCAGCAGAATTTGAGTATGACGGCGATGATGATTTAATTTTTGAATTTGATTATATTCATGAAAGTGCAACTGTTTTTGTGAACGGAAAAGAAATTGATGATGTGATTATGACACCTTATAGATTGATAGTTAAGAGAGCCGATTTGGCTGACTTAAATAAGGTTGATATACTTGTGGCAAACACATCTGCAAATGCTTTGATAAGCGGAGATTATCAAAATATTCCAAAGGAAAAAATAGGGCCATATCACGACAGAACCATAGAGTTTGAAAAAGAATGCAGACAAATAGGCGTGGGGAAACTGAAGATATACCGAAATCAAGAAATATCTTAAAGCTTCAAGTCCACCCATGTTTCTAATCTTATTCCTTACATAAATGACATGCCCTTGTACATCTTCGGGAATAACAAAGCCTTGGCTTTGGCTCGGTTTGTCCGCTTTAAAGTTTTTCCTATCCTCTTAAAACCAAGGCGGTGTTTAAAAAGTCAAAAAGACTTTTTAAACACCGCCTATTTATTTACTGATAGATAAATGCTTCAACAACAACTTCTCCGCGTGTTCTTAAAACGATTTTCGCACACTCGTCCTGAGATGATGCATAAGTTTTTATATCTTCAACTTTTCCGATGCGAATTCTTTCCCCTTCTTTTAGAGAACTGTCATAAATCATCACACCGGCAGATAACTGTGCAACTTCGTCAAATCTGCCGTCATTATCACGGTCCCACGCAATCGCATTATCTGTCGCATTGATAACCTTTCCGAAAGAAAGCTGAATTTCTGCACGATAATTTTCCGAAACAGCATCATTTGATTCCGCATAGAAATAATCATATTTATTCATACTCCATTGCGGTTTTCCTGTTTCATAAATGTTACTGCGATCACAAAGCATGGTATATCCCACATTATTAAGACTTTCCACATTACCGCGAGCGTCATAATTAAACATAACTATGTCGCCTTCTTCAATTCCTTCAACAGAAACCTCTTCAGGCACAATCCATTCGACTTTTCCAAGAGATGAATACCCAATCACGCAGTTCATAACATCGCCTTCGGAATTTACCTGTTTTATGATATCCTCAACCATGATTATCGGTTTCACATAAAGTCTGTTTTTTATAAGCTGTTCATTTTCATAAAAAACAACCGCAGCATCAACCATAATTCCGTCACGACTGAATATATACGCATTAGACGGATATATCAAATCGTCCGTCAATATATTGTAATTTGAAACAATACAATCCTTTTCCTCAAACTCATTTGTTCCGTAAGGCAGGAAGAAAACAAGAGAATTACTGCTCAATGCCGCTCTTGAACCAAGTCTTCCTCGAACATATCGTTTACTTTCTGTTCGTTCATAGAGCTGCTGGAAGCCTTTATTTTCAGGATTATCACCAATCCATGCATTATATGACGCTGTCATCAGCTCATTGATTTCCCCATCATTGTTTAAAGAATATCTTATAATCTGCTTAATACCATAATCTCCGTTCGTGGGAATATTGCCAAACGCAGATTCGGCTTTTCGGTATTTCCCACCGTTAATCAAAATATTATCCGATAACGCAACCTCTTCAAATTTATTTGCTTCAGTAAGAATTTTCAGCATATATAACTTATCGAAGCCATCTTCACTCACAGCACAATCAACTATAAATCCCGTTTTCATGGATTCATCAATTTGCTCCATATAAACAATATTCCCAAACATATCAACCTTAAATTTAAAGCTTTCGCCTGTCAGCTTCTGATTAAGATATGTAGAATCAATCTTCTTTGCATAACTGTTTTCTATGGCATATTGACGGGAATCAACGGTTATGTAGTGTGTCCCTTTTTCAATTTTATGATTTTCAACTTTGCCGCTAATTTCCGTTTTTGATATGCGAATTTCAATAATCCTCCCCGAATTATTGAAAGCAACAGACAAGCTCTCCCCTTGTTTTATTTCATCAATTCCTGTCGCATACCCTTCAGGAGTAAACACTCTTATTGCATCATAATCCTTAAAATCGATTTTCATTCCGCCAAGCTTATCATAAATAACCCGGTTATCCACAGCGGATACAATCAGGTTGGCGTAATCTTTAATGAAAACATATTCATAACAACCGTTCCCGTTTGTATCTTTTAAAATAATACTTCCCTTATTTATGTTTTTAAGCGTATTTTCAATATCTCTTTTTAATGGATAGCCATTATATACAAACACAGGAGCTTCAAGCTCAACTTTTCTTATATTTCCGTTTTCGGTATAATATTCAAAGTTTTTTCCTTTATAGCTTATAAAATCCTTATATGAAACATTTATCTCCTTTGTTTTTGGCATTTTTTTCAAAGAAACAATAACTTTATGCTTATCCTTCGCCGTTTCCTTATAATATACTTTAACAACATTTCCCATAAGGTCGTCAACATTCAAACCATCTGTCAAAGTATAGGTTTCACCGTTTATTATAACCTCATTATTGTTTTCAACAACTGTCTCATCCATGCTTATTCCATATGCAGAAGTTATAACACTTTCAATATTTTCTATTTCCCATATACTTTTCAGGATTGTGTCATCCTTATCAGCAGAATAAGTTACCACCCTCTCATCCGTATGAAAAACCTCAATGGATAAAAGTGGCGCTTCAAGAGCATTGCAAATCAAATCGAAAGCATTTTTAAAGCTTAAAACACCATTATTAACCTTGACTCCGCTTAACAGCTTAAGACTTGTCGCCGTCGCCAAATATCCTGACGGAAATCCCCCTTTTTCTTCTGCGGCTTGTCTGTATCCAAGGCTAACAACGAGAACTTTCACTGCCTCATCAAGTCTTATTGCATCCTGAGGTCTGAATTTTCTGTTTTCAGGGACAGAAATTGCACCATATTCAACCAGTGCATTTATAGCCCCGATTGCATATCCGTCCATTTCAACATCACTGAAATATCTGACATCTTCTCTTGCACTTGCATCAAGCTTCAATACTCTTGCGATATATACTGCAAATTCCTCACGACTGATAGAATCATCAAGATTCTCTATCTCTGTTGTTATTATTCCGAGATTTGTAAGAAAATTTACAGACTCCTCACTCGAAACCGAATTTCCCTGCGCAAATACACCAAAAGAAAATGTCGACATAAATACACATACAGCAATAACAAGTATTAAAATCTTCTTATTCATCGTACTTCCTCCTTCGAAACTTTCGTTTTGTATTTGCTTACAGTTCCATCAGTCTGTAAACTATTTTCGCCATTTGCGCTCTTGACGCCGGTTGTTTTGGTGCAAAAGTCGCAAAATCAACTCCGCTTACTATTTCGGCATCCGCAAGTGCACCCACTGCTTCCTTTGCATAATCGGCAATCTCATTCTCGTCCGAAAATCCAATTGGTGCAGTCTCTAAGCTTATGCCGTTTAGCTTTGCGGCACGATATATCATAGTAACCAAATCTTCACGAGTAATCATATCTCCGCTACCAAAAATTTCATCGCTATATCCCTTGATTATCCCTGTCGAGAGCGCCTTTGCGACATAACTGTAATACCAGCTGTTTTTATCAACATCCGTAAAACTGATTTCCGTTTCTTCGGCATCCTTTGCAAAAGCCATAACAAGAATTTTAGCCGCTTCTTCTCTGGTCACAATATCATTCGGACAGAACATATTATCAGATTTTCCGTTAACAATCCCTTTTTGTGCAAGATAAACAATCGCATCTTTCGCCCAGCTTATTTCGGATATATCATTGAATATATCAACATTCATCTGTTCCGCTTTTTCAGTTTCTTTCGGAATATATGTTCCGCTTGATACTGTATTTTCTTTCTTTCCGCCTGACGAACTTCCGCCTCCGCCACCGGATGAACCTCCGCCACCGCCGGAGCCGCCGAAATTACCTGATTCATTTTTGCCGTTTAATGCCTCCAATAGCTTTGCGTAGGATTCATATTCATTTCCCATAACACCTCTGTATGCTTTATTGCTTAAAGGCGCTGTAAATCCGATTTTATTCGCAAAAGCTTCGGTAATTTCCTTAACATTTCCTTCTCCGTCAGGATTTTTAACAACACACAATACCGTTGCCTCTATAAATTTTTCTTCAAAGCTCGAAAAAGCTTCAAATCCCATTTCTGACAACCAATCTGTTATGCTCTCCCCATTATTTAAAACATAATCCTTTTCGAGGAACGGAGCAATATCGGAAGAATCAAGCCTGAAGTATTTGGTATATTCCAGTATATTATTAATTTTCCCTTTATTCAATGCTTCAAGAAGCACATTTCCCTGAACAACATTTACACATTCTGCGATTGTCTTTTCTTCAAAAATTCCGGAGCTGACTTCGTCAAAAAGTCTGTCTGCAATCTTTTCAATATCAAGACTTTCGTAAAACTTATAATTTACGCCAAGTGCATCCTTGCCACTATTTATAATCCCTGCATACTCCTGTTTTTGCGCCGCTTTAAGCTGTTCAATAACAGTTTTCGCTTCATCAAGGTTAACATATATAAACCTTTCCGTGTAGGACTCTCCGGCATCATCCGGAAAAATAACAATAGTATATTCGCCTGATTTTGCGTCATAGTTTACAGCCGGATTATCAAAGATTTTAAATTCATATTCCCATTTTCCGTTTGTTTCGCTGACAGTCTGACCAAAATTGGCAACAACACCTGAAACCTTATCAAAAGGAACTGAATTTAAATCCTCATAGCTTTTATCAGGAGCAAACACTTCTATTCCTATCATAACTCCATCTTTTTCCGACTCAACAATACCGTTTACGGTTACAACAGATTTTTCAAAATCTGTTGTAACCTTTGCACACACTCCTATTGCAGTTGATGTCAAAACTGCGTATAAAGCAACTGATACTGCAATAAATCTTTTAATCATATCGGCCTCCAAAACTATTTACATTCAACATAAGGCATGAGCGGTTTATTATTCTCTAAACTTTCCCATGCATAGCCTTTTACTACGAGCTTATCAAGATTATTAACCGTTACACTAACTTCATTTTCCATATCAATAACTGTTCCCGTAGGCAAATCATATTCAGCATAATTAACATCTGTCATTGCTCCGTCATTATATACTGCAGTTATAATTGCAACAGTTTTTGTTTCATCAAGCGTATTAACAATAAGCGCTTTAGCACTCACTTCATCATTCAAAGCAATTGCGCTAACATCATCGATTTTTTCTCCGTTTGCGTCTGCAATCATTAAGTTTTCAATAACAAATTTTCCCAAAACATCTGTTTTAAATGTTGCAACTGCATCTGAAAGCGTTTTTCCGTCAAGAGATTTAACCCCACTGACTTTAACTGTGTATGTCACATCTTTTTTAAGAGTTCCGTCAAGAACCGCCTCAACTGTATTATTTGTTTCATCAAATGCACCAAGTGTTGTTGTTATTTCACTTGAAGAACTGCTGAGTGTAACTGTGGCTTCGCTAACATCAACCTCATCTGTGAAATGGATAACAGCCTTCTGTGCGCTTACCTGAACATCTTCCGTCATAGGTCCATATGCAGAGCCATCGTAATCTTCAATTCTGATTTTTTCAATAGCCGTTGTTGTTTTTGCGGTTGAAACCTTAACATTATCAAGATAGAGGAACGGACCCTGTGATGTTGAATAAGCCGGAATCATAACTGAGAATCTTATTCCGTATAAGAGATTTGTCGCACCGGAACCCGCTGTGCTTACCGTGTTATCAGTTACATACTCATCATCAACATAAAGCTTAACTTTTGCATAATCTGTTTCTGTTTTGCTTATTGCAAGTTTAATTGTATGCCATTCTTTAGGGTCCATAACCGTATACCCATATGTAGCAGCATTTCCATGATACGAAACATTATTCCACTCTCTTGCATATAATGCTCTGTCACTATTTCTTATCAGCTGAATCCAACCCGGATGATTCGGTGTGTTTGCTGCAGCATTTATAACATTTGAGGAAGACACAGAAAGAGTACAAAGCTGATTAAGACGATCTGTTTGAATATCATACCATGTTGAACGACTGATACTCATTCTTGTTTGTTCTGAATCAGTCAGGCCTTCCATGTATGTATATGGCTGAATGAAAAAGTCTGAATAATCCGTATTAGGAATTTTCATATCAAATTCAACAATATATTCATTCTCTGAAATATCAAACTTGTTTCCACCGAACTGAATACCGCCACGGTAGTCATAAGCCGAAGTTGTCTTTGAAGTATTTGTCAGATACATAACATTCTTATGCGCCGCATCGTCTGCATCGCTTGATGAAGATAAATCTGCAATATTGATTATCTTATCCTTAAGCCATGCAGCACCGCCAGTACTCATTACATCAGTATTGTTATCCGTAAGCTCTGTATAAGAGTCAAGGTTTTGTGTGTAAAGATATTCGTATCCCGCTTCAATTTCAGGAGTGAAATATGCAACCTCATTTAAACTCTTTCCTGATATACCTTTAACAGTGGCTGGAAGTTTAACCATATATTCAACGCCTTCTTCAACAGCGTCTATTAAAGGAATGGTTATTTCGTCAATTCCATTGAATACAGGAGTTTCCGTTTGAAGAACTTCTTCCGTTTTTGTATTATAAACACTAATTGAACCAAAGTCATTTTTTTCATTATAAGCAACAGTTTCGGAAAGCTTTACCACAATTTTATCATCCGTTTCTGTTGCAATTCCATAAAATTCAGAGTTTTCGTCGTAAAGATAAACCTTTACATTATCAAAATAAACACCGGAATTTGAATCCACATCAGCCGCTTGTGTATTAGCTCTTGTTACATACTGAATTGCACCAAAGTTGACCGGCACATCGCCTTCCCTCTCCGGAATATTCAAAGTTCCGAGATATTTTCCGTCAACAAAGTATTTAACATTTTCTGCATCCATAATTACATCTATTTTATGCCATTCTCCGTTGGAAACGAAAAGATGCGCTCTTTCAGCCCCGCTTGCCTGTCCCGGAACCAAGATGCCGACTCTCGCCTGAGTCTTGTCATCACCTTCCTCAAATTTGTTAAACTGGAACTGACCTATCATATAAGATGCATCATACGCCATAAGTCTGATTTCATATGGAATCTTATTATCCGAAAGATAAAATTCCATACTAAGTCTCTTGTTAGGAGAATTCACTGCGTTGATATCAGCATATTTTTCAACAGTTCCAACTGTTGTTGCTTCTTTATAATAATATTTGAGAACTTCTCCGTGAACTTCATCATTTGCATCAATTGTTGAAAAATCAAGAGTAGCTCTTGTTCCGGATACGCCGCCCGAAATCGACACTCTGTCAGCTGATAACCAGTCTAATGCATCCTTATATTCCGCTATAAGAACATTTTCTTTTGCCACAGGACTTGCAATACCTGTTACCGCAAACGATGCGAGCATTGCAACACACAACATTACCGATACAATTCTTCTAAATAATTTTTTCATTTCATTTTCTCCTTTTTATTTTAAATTTAATTTAATCCTTATTTAACTCAATTGGAATAAACAATGCCGCATTTTTACCCGAGCCGATACCTCCGCAATATTCCAGCCAACCGTTTCTTCCGCTTCCGTCATTTTCATTTACGAGAATACTGAAATACACCTTGCTCATTTTGCTTATATCAACCTTTTCGCCATAAATCTGTTCCCACGGGAATTTAGATTCATAAACCGTTTTGCTTCCAACACGACTCACCGCAAGTTCAACGCCTTCATAAACCTCAACATCTTTCTCGTCTATTATTCCTGCATTAACTCCTATGAAAGAGTATCTGTCGACTTTTGGCGCTCCGTTTATGCTCGCAATACCATATTCCGTTCTCGCCGCACTGGATACATTGTTTTTCGCAAAAGCAAACTGAATGCCATCAACAGCCCACGCTCTTAACAATTCATCCTTATCATAAAAAACATCATCTTCAATCTCTGCCGCAAGATAGAAATTATCCTTATCATAAGAACAGTATATTTTTGCATCAAGGTCTTCCTTGCCGTTCCACTCAGGCTTTTCTCTGACTTGCTTTTCGTCATTTATGACAATCGGCATAGACTTATTCCATTCACCGTAATCAATTTTTCCGTCGATACAAGGAGCGTTTTTCATCTTTGCCATTGCCGTCATATAAACGCTGTTTACAATATTTTCAGTCTCCGTTCCTCCGTTGATTTTAATATCATAAACTAACTCGAGATTAGTTCCTGCCATTTCTCCGGGGATGTTAATACGAAGCAATTTAACATCTCTCGGAAGAAGATTTGAGAACTTAAGCTTTTTCGACTCTCCCTTAAGCTCCGTCGGCTCTTTGAGAATAATCTCTCCGGATAAATTTTTTGTGTATAAATTATTTTTAATTTCAAGGACGCACTGCCATCTTCCGTTTCTGAAATATGACGGTTTGAGAGTACAGCTGATTGCATCATTATATATAACAGGGATTTCGTATGTATAATAAATATCGTTTGTTACTGCATCAACCACCCAAACATAAATCTTTTCATTTTCAACCGAATTTTCCCCGATGTCAAGTTTGATCTCTTCCAAGGTTCTCTGATTTTCCGTTATATTTGAAGGAAGATCAAGAACAAGCTTAACCGTTTTATCGCTGTTATTCTTAAACCTTATATAAGCTACATCACCCTCCGCCGTTTCAATCTCTTCTGTCATACTTTGAAACGACTGCTTTGTTTTCTCGCAAGTTGTGTAATCACCTATAACATACACGGGAGCTCCGCTTATATCAACTGTATATATACCATCGTTTGTCGGAGAAATTTCCGTACTGTTTCCGTACATATCACTAACCGCAACTTTTTTTGCATCTATTTTCAGTCCTAATGTTTCTTTAGCATCCGATGCATTCCAGAGTATCGTGGCTCTTTTTCCGTCTTTAAGCCTGAATTTGAAGATATGTGTTCCGCCTTCTGTTTTCTCTATCTGTTCCTCGAAAACCGCATCGGTCATAATAGCATTAAAATTTGAAAAGCTTAAAAAGGAAGGCTTTGCAGAGAATATGGGATAACCTTTTGAATACTGTTTAGTCCATGACCTTATAAACCCAAATCCATTTTCGTGGTCAGAGTTTGTTTGAGTATCCTGATTGACATACCAATACACCTCGCTGACCTGGTCATACTTCAGCGCTGCCCATCTAACTATGTATGCCGCCTGACCTATTTCATCAACAACCCCGGGGGTTGACCAACCCATTTCGGAAATACCGATTTTCATATCCTTATATCCGAATTCATCAAGCAAGGCTCTTGTTTCGTCCATAAGGATACCTCGTTTGGTGCTTGCCTCTTCCGGAACTGAATGGGTATATGGATGAATACACGCAACATCCATATATTCTCCGCCACCCTGTTCAAAAACTTCTCTTATCCATTCTATGGCATCCTGCGGAGCGTTTGGTTTTATTGTCGGTGATGCCGCCATTCCCCAAACCTCAGCTTTTGGGTCAATTCTTTTTATAATTGGATATGTATGTCTAAGAAGATTGACATAATCTCCACTGGTTGCTCCTATATAGTTAAATCCGGCACCATTATATTCATTCCAAACATCATATCTTATAATCTGATGGTCTTTTTTCGCTTCCGTAATCTGTGTTACTATTTGCTCAACATATCTTTCCCATTCAGCATACTCTTCCTCCGTTACAGGAGGAATTTTACCATATGTTAAAATTGCAACCTGCTCCAAATCATATTTTACTGCATTTTCAAGATTCCGTCTGAGTTCCTCGTTAATCGTATATGTTCCATCTTCTCTGTATGTCGTTCTGTCTCTTGTGTACTCAATTCTAAGTCCGCCCGAGCCTGCATCTGCCATAAGTTCAATTTTTCGGTCTCTTTCACTTGCGCCCTGCCCTCCTGCTGTATGGTCACCCAAAGCAAATTTTCGATTTCTCGTTCCGCTTTGCGGAGCATTCATAACAGAGAACTGAAATTTCTGTCTTGTTATTATTTCCCCTGTTTTGCTGTCTTTTACAGTTGTTTCAAGATAATAAAAACCAAACTTATCAATCTTCGTTTTAAAGACAAGCTTTTCCTCACTGTCCTTTTTCAAATACAGCTCATCTTTTTTCTCCGCAATCAACCGATTTTCCTCATTGGTAATCACGCTTTCTATAAGCAGATTTTTATCAGCCTCCGTCACATTGCTGTAAGTTGACTTAAACTCAACATTTTTGTCTTTAAATATAAATCCAAGATTATTTTCCTTCTGTAAATATTCAACACTTATAGGATTTTCAAAGTTATCGGGAATACCAATTCCCTCATAAGGCACTTTCTTCCCTCTGTTATTGAAATTAACAATGCGAACATTATCAAAAAGGTAGTTTGCTCCGCCATTCATATTTTCAACAGTCAACCTGAAACCACCGGGTGCTTTAAAGGTTTCATCATCAATGGGAACAGTTCCGATTTCAATCCCGTCAACATAATAGAAAACAGTATTTTTCGCATAATCTATCCACATATCAAAATGATACCATTGATTTGTGTTATATAACAGATTGTTTAAAACCCTTGTTCCTTGCGGATATGCAAACTTTTCAAAATATGCTATTCTGTTTTCATGGGTCACATAGAGAGAACGATAAGTATTCTTTATATCAAGCGATGGCGATTTTCCCTCTTCAACAGGCTTGAAAATATCCATATACCCACGACACACCTTGCTGTCAAACTGCATATCAAGGCTTATAAGAGTTGCTTCACTTTCTTTGGGAGAATCGGCGTAAACATCAAAAACTGCCGTCCCTGCCCTCGAGTTAAGCGATAACACCTTGTTTCCATGCTCATCTTCACTCACAGAAGCATTCCTAACCGATATGCGACCTTTATTCGGCTGCAGATTATTCTCAAAATCACATTCAAACAAAACAACCGATTCAAGATACTCTGTCTCTTCCGCATAACTCGGAATACTTGCACAAACTAAAACAAATAATAGCAAAAAGGCTATGAATTTCCTTCCCATGCATGGCTACTCCTTTCTTGATATTGTATGCATATCCATAAGCGGATTATATTTATCGGCATCCCAGAAAATAAGCTTTATAATATCTGTTTCTTCTCCAAGATATTCCGCTGAAATTTCAGCACTTGTCTGTCCACTGTTAATTTTTTCAACTTTAACATTTTCCAGGACTCCGTTTATATATTGCCCAATTACAACGAGAGCATCGTTTTCCTCAATAAGTTCATCAATTTCGCTCCACCTTGCAGTTATTTCATCTCCTGCTTTCAGCTGAGCAATATCGCTAATTTCTGTTTCACCGGAATACAGCTTCACTTCAGGAATACTAACATACAGCTTATTCTCTTTTTCAATTACTCCGTCGCTATATCCCACTTTTATAAGATATTTTCCTTTAGGAATATTATTTTTGAATGTAAAACCGAATTTCCCCGATTGATTTGTATAACCTTGTTCTACATAGAGAATTTTTTCAGGATTTGCCGTTTCTGTAACAGTTATACCCACATCGTATTTTTCCCCGGGGATTGTTCCCGAAACAGTTACGGTTTCCTCAACGGAATCTATCAGAACATTCATCCTTGGCACTACATCAGCTTCAGCAATATAGACAGGAGATGAAGTCAGAGTAATTTTAATTCCGCCCTCGGCATATTCAAAATCATATAAGTTCCCGAAAATATCGTAAACTCTTACATTTTCTTTTTCTGTCGGGATAAATTCTTCCGAGGTTGTTTTGCGATTCCATGCAACAAATATATTATTTCCAAGTTCATCTCTGAACTGATAATTATATACATTGGAGTTTCCCATATCATATCTGCCTATCTTATCGGCATTTCCAATTTGTGAGTTGAAATTCGCAACACTCAAATAAGAATATTTAGCGCCATAAACCGGATATTTTCCTGCATACAGCTTTGTCCACGCCCGAGTAAATCCATAAAGATTTTCAAAGGTTGATGTTGTTTGTTTTTCTTGATTAACATAAAAACAAACTCTATCAAACTGCTCATAATTCATTGCCATCCATCTGACAATCCAATCCGCATTTTCTCTTTCGGTCGTAACACCGTCTGTTGTCCATCCAATTTCAGTTACATCAATTTTCATATCATTATAACCGAATTCATCCAGCAGCTCCCTTGTCTGACTTAAAAGCTTTGCTCTTTTTATCGTCGTCTTTTCCGGATATGTATGCGTATATATATGTATACTTGCCGTATCCATATAATCTCCGCCGCCCTTTTCAAGAATTTCCCTCATCCAATCAATTGCATCAATCGTAATCGTTTCGGGATTATCCTCAATATTTTGCGGAGATACCGCAAAACCACACACTTTAGCAGATTTATCTACGGATTTTACCGCATCATAAGTCGCTTTCAGGAGATTTACATAGTCTGCCGTGGTTGCTCCTATATAATTGAAGCCTGCTCCATTATACTCATTCCACACCTCATATGAAATATTCTTAAATTTCCCCTTAAGCTGCACCGCAACAGCCTTAACGTATTCCTGCCAGAGAGAATACTCATCTTCTGTAACCGGAGGAACTTTTCCATATGTAAGAATTCCTATTATATCAAAACCATTTTCAGATGCGGCATCTATCATTCTTTTATGTGCCTCGTCAAATTCATATGTACCCGAAGAATAGTCCGTGTTATGTCTGTTAAGCTCGACACGAAGGGTTTTAACCCCTATATCCGACATTTGCTTTATCTTTCGTTCAAGCTCATCTGTTCCATGCCCATTAGCACTATGATCAACAAAACCAAATTTGGAATTTCTGCCACCACTCATTCCATTAGCAACCGAAAACTGCATTTCTTTGCTAACCAGTATTTCGCCCGTTTCCGAATCAGACACAACTGTTTCAAGATAATAAAAACCATATTGTTCAGGATAGGCAGTAAATTCAAAATACGCCTCTTCTCCGGCAAGCAAATGTTTTTTGAACTTATCATATTGAATAATATTTTTTTGTTCATCCCTTGCTGTCAGCGTAACATTTACAGCCCTTGATGTTTCCTTTACATTTTTTAAAGTACCGTTAATTTTAACATTATTAGTCAAAAATATAAAACCAAGGTTATTTTCATTCGTTTTATATTCCAATGTTACAGGATTTTCAAAATTTTCAGGAATTCCCATAACTCCTTCTGTATTCACGCTCTCTCCGCGCTTTAAAAAATTAACAATCTTTATGTTGTCAAAAAGATAAATCGCCCCACCATTCATCTTGTCAACAGTTATTCTAAATCCCAAAACCGATTCCGGATTAACCGTTATTGGCAGACAAGCAATTTCCTTTCCATCCACAAAATAAAATACATTTTTATTTGTGTAATCTATCCAGAGCTCTAATCTATACCATTTTCCTCCTTCATATAAAACCGATGTATTAACCTTCGTTCCTGCAGGAGGCATGAAATTCTCAAAGTATGATATTGTTCCTTCTTGAGTAATATACCAACCTCTTGGTGTCTGCGAAGCATTTGTTGAGCCTGATAGCCCGTCAAAAATATCCATATACGCCCGAGTGGTTGTTCTGTCAGCGCAGACATCCATACTTATAAGGGTTGCTTCACCAATAGGATTCCCGTCCGTTTTAACCTCTATGACAGCACTTTCTGATGTTGAATCAGCCTTAAGAACATTGTTCTCCGAAACCGTTTCCGCCGAAATATTTGTCCCGTTTATTGTTCCTTTTAGGGCAGATAACCCTTCCTCAAAATCCGCCTCAAAGCTTATTTCCTCGCTACCGCTTTCCGCATCAATCACCATTCCCCCAAAAGCAATTATCATAAAAACAATTATAAAGGGAATTCCTTTTAATAAATAATTTTTATATCCTCTCATGGTACACCTCCCCATGATTTTATTTTACAAAAAACATAGCTACAATTCCTTAAAAATAATGCACTGTATGTCCAAAAGCTTAGTTTTCTTGTCTTGTTTATAGATACTAAAATACCACATAATTTAAAAGCTTTATTCGTTAATAATGCACGAATAAAGCTTTATAAATATTTCTTTCTGTATTTAAGAGGTGAAACCCCTTCCTTTTTCTTAAAGATATAAGAAAAATAGTTACTGTCATTAAATCCGCATTTATTGGAAATCCGCAATATACTTTCATTAGTCTGTATAAGAAGATTTTTTGCATTGTTCAGTCTGACCAGCTGGATGTATTCACTTACTCCGACACCCATAATCTGTTTAAACTTCCTTGATAAATAACTGACACTAACATTACTTATATCCGCTAATTTCTCAAGTGTTAGATTTTGAGTATAATTATGTTCAATATATTCAACAACATGAGCTATAATAAGATCTATTCCTGCTTCACCATTCTTAAACGATGGTTTTCTTAAGAAAAAAACCAATAATTCATAAAGCAAATTTCTGTATAGTATTTCCGAAAATTCATCCGGTGTACTATATTCATTAAACAACTTTTCAATCACATCGTGAATATATGCATCATCATTCTTTTCTGGCGTATATACCGGGTTTACGGAAAACTTACTTAAATGTTTAATAAGTGATGGAGTTATATATTCTTTACTGAAATATATAAGCGTTCTCTCATGAGGACTTTCTGTATAAAAAACTTTATGAAAAATACCTGCCGGAACAAATATCCAGTCACCTTTTTTCAGAACATACTCTTTTTTCTCTATTCTGTAAATGCATGTACCTTCTTTCAAAGTATAAAGTTCATACCAATCATGATAATGAAAAGGAAATGAATCATCATAGGTGTAATCAGCACGATCATTATCAATCATGAAGATATTATTTTCAACCCTTTGCTTATTAGCAACATTTCTATTTTCTTTAAAAACCTCATTCCTCATTTCATCACCCCACTCCGTCGTTCCTTCAATTAGAGAAAGTCCTCTTTATAAAAACCTTCCCCCATCCACTTTATATCCGTAAGTTATTGTCTAATCCAAGCAAGAATACAAAACATTTCGCATTTCTGTTTGAATTCTCAAATCCCAACCCAATATCTGCTGGAAGTATGTCATCGAAAGTTTGTTGGACGGGTCAACCATAGAAAAGCAACCTGCCGCACCGTCCCAGCCAAATTCTCCTATCGGGCTTAATGAACCGCTTCTGCTTTTATCAATATGAGTGCGAACTCCCAGTCCATAGCCATAGCCCTTGCGCACTTTATCAAAATCCTCACATTGTTTACCCGTCATATGATTAGTTCGCATAAGGTCAACGGTTGACGAAGATAAAATCCGTTTTCCGCTTTTCCCTATGCCGCCATTTGCAAGCGCATCAAGGAACAGCGCATAATCCGTCGGATTTGACACAAGTCCCGCTCCTCCGCTTTGGTATTCATCGGTCAGATTATATCCGCACACAAGAGGTCTTCTTTCCGGCATTCTTTCAGCATTATATGCATACAACGCTGTCATTCTTGAAAGCTTTTCTTCGTCTTTCGGCACACCAAAAAATGTGTCTTTCATCCCAAGCGGCTCTAACAGATTTTCTGTCATATAATCTCCGAATTTTTTACCCGATATTACTTCGACCAATGCGCCAAGCACATCGTGACAAAGGCTGTAGCGAAACCTTGTTCCGGGCTCAAAACCAAGAGTTGTCTCCGAAAGAGCCCTAACAATTTCTCTTGTTGTTGTTTTATTTTCCGAAATTGCTTTTTTTATGTAATCTGCATTAATATTGTAGTCAAGCCCTGCCCCCATCGTGAATAAATCCTTAATAGTAATCGGATTTTTCGCATAGCCTGATTCTTTAACTGCTTCGTACTCCCCCGAAGCAACCCCCGTAGTAATAGAAGCAGCCTTATCATCGCTCCCGTTCTCATCCGAAATCTTCATTTTCTCAAATTCAGGAAGAAATTTTGAAACAGGGTCGCTCATTAAAAATTTGCCTTGCTCAAATAATTGCAAAGCGCAACTACAGGTAAGCATCTTAGTCATAGAAAAAATTATATACAGTTCATCCCCCTGAATGGGTTTGTTATTTTCAATATCCTTTTTACCGTTAAAATATCTGAACAATTGCTCATGCTCTTTATATACAATACAATCCACGCTCGGTGTGTTGTATTCATTCACAAGTCTGTCCATATAATTTTGAAGTCGTGTAAAATCCATAAAATTTCCTCCGTCATTTTCATACAGAAGCTCATCCTGAAAAACTCAGTTTCTGTTTTCATAATTTCATTTTCATTATAGCTCTTACCATTTTAGAAGTCAAGCATTTTTTCATCATCTTATTAAAAGAGGCTGTAGCAAAATGATTTCATTTTGCTACAGCCTCGTTGGGGGATGGACGCAAAATAGCGCAGACCCAATAAACCGAATCCCGAAGGCGTACATAGGTACTCCGAGAGGTGAGGTTTATTCAAAACAC
>SVKF01000026.1 GCA_015068605.1 Oscillospiraceae bacterium | reverse complement strand
AAATTCGCCAAACTGCGAATTTCTTTCCTAATTTATGAAGCATATTTTGCCATTTACGCTTTTTAAAATGATTTTTTATTCGCTTTTTGTGTTTTGTGTGGTCGGTGCATTTTGCGCTGGCCCCTTTCTTATTTTCCATGTAATAATTCAGCTTAAAAGCTGACCATTATTTCCTGCATCAAGGTATCTTTAGAATTTCCTCCGACAAAGATACGGAACAATCCGTCCTCAAGCAGATATTTCCCACTATTATCATAAAAGCCCATTTCCTGTTTGTTTAAAGAAAAGCATACCTTCTTTTCTTCCTTCGGCTTCAGTTTTATTCTTTGATACCCTTTTAATTCCCTTACCGGACGAACAAGACTTGCCGTCACATCCTGCATATAAAGCTGAACGACCTCCACCCCTTCAGTATCTCCGACATTTTTCAACATAACAGACACATTCAGCCAATCATTCTGCTCAGTCACACTTATGTCATCATACTTAATTTTCGTATAGCTTATTCCATAGCCAAAGGGATACAGAGCCTCAATCGGAGCATCAACATATTTCGATGTAAACTTGCTTTCTCCTGCCGGTCTTCCCGTATTCGGATGATTATAATACATCGGGCACTGACCGCTATGCGCAGGGAAGGACGACACGAGCTTTCCGCTCGGGTTGACACTTCCAAACAAAACATCCGCCACAGCATTACCCATTTGAATTCCAAGGTGCCATGCTTCAAGAATTGCAGGAACATTTTCGCTTTCCCACTTTATCGCCATTGGTCTTCCATTCATCAAAACAGCAACTACCGGCTTTCCGGTTTCAAGAAGCTTTTCAAGCATTTCTCTTTGTTTTCCGGGCAGAGAAATATCCGTTCTTGAAGTTGCCTCTCCCGACATAGCTCTTGTTTCTCCAACAACAGCGACAATCACATCACCCTCATTGCAGGCGGCAGACAACTGAGCGTCATTAATTTCACCTTCAGGTCCGCAGCAAGGATAATACACCACGTCTGCTCCTGCATTTTTAAGACCATCAAGAATTGATACGCAATCTCTCACCTTCCAGCCCATTGCCCACGCCCCGACAACTTCTTCCGCTTTACCGGCAAGTGCACCGACAAGGCAAATTTTCTGTGTCTTTTTTATGGGAAGAATATTATTTTCATTTTTTAAAAGTACAATAGATTCCTCTGCCGCTTTTCGAGCAAGAGCTATATGTTCCGCGGGAATTTCTTTCTCATATAACGAAATAACAGATTCGGGAACATAAGGATTTTCAAATAAACCGAGCCACAGCTTTACGGCGAGAATACGGCGAACCGCCTCATCAATAACTGACATGGGAACTAAGCCTTTCTCAACCGCACCCTTCAGCTCATTCAAATAAATGCGCGACCCCATGTCCATATCCATTCCTGCCATAACCGCCTTGATTCCGGCATCCGTATTATCAGAAGCAATTCCGTGAGTTATACATTCCCTGATTGCATTGGCATCACTAACCACAAAGCCGCGTAGTCCAAGCTTATCCTTTAAAGTATCCCGAAGCATATCTTGATTTACCGTACAGGGAATTCCGTTCAAATCATTAAATGCCGCCATGACAGTTGCCGCCCCTTCTTCCATTGCCGCACGAAACGGCGGAAGATAGACATTATGCAGTTGCGAAGAAGACATTGCCACAGTGTTGTAATCTTTTCCTCCCTCACAAGCACCATAGGCAATATAGTGCTTAACACACGCCGCCACATAGTTTCCGACTTCACTTTGGTCATTTTGGAGACCTCTAACTTTTCCACGGGCAAACCGACTTGCAAGATACGGGTCCTCGCCCGGGCCTTCTGAAACTCTGCCCCATCTGGCATCACGAGCAACATCAATCATAGGTGCAAAATTCCATCCGATTCCGTATGCTCTGGATTCTTTCGCCGCCATTTTTGCAGTCTCCTCAAATAGAGCATCATCAAACGAGCCTGCTTCCGCAATGGAAATCGGATATACGCTTCGCAATCCGTGGATTACATCAAAACCAATAATCAGCGGAATTCCAAGGCGACTTTCTTCCATTGCAATTCTCTGCAACTCATTAGCTTTTTTTGGATCATTCCCCATAATAGAGCCTACCAGTCCTGCCCTTATATCCTCTTCGTGATAATCCCGCTCCGCCTTATCCATCATTTCTTCAAGCTCTTCACGGCTGATTCTTCCATCTTTAATCATTTCCTGAAGTTCTGACATCGGTATATCAAAACCACCGACAATAGACGAAGACACCTGATTCATCTGTCCGATTTTTTCTTCCGTCGTCATTTGCGACAACAAGCTCTCTAATCTTTCCATTTGCTTTTTTGTAAGTCTCATAGAATTTTCCTCTTTTGCATAGTTATTTAAAACAGCATACAGCTTTTGCATACAGACCCTTACTTTACATTCATGGTTCGCATAGCATTCAATATTGCAATAACTGCAACTCCAACATCGGCAAAGACTGCCATCCACATATTAGTCATTCCCAAAGCACTCAAAACCAGCACAAGACCTTTCACGCCTATAGAAAAAATTATATTTTCCCTGACAGTTCTCATCGTCTTTTTTGCAATTTTAACCGCCTTTGGAATTTTCAAAAGATTGTCGTCCATGATAACAATATCCGCCGCCTCGATTGATGCATCAGAGCCTATACCACCCATAGCAATTCCAACATCGACAAGCGCAAGAACAGGGGCATCATTCATTCCGTCTCCGGCATACGCAACATATCCGCTCTCTGAAATTATCTCTTTGACACTTTCAACCTTATCCTCGGGCAAAAGCCTTGCTTTATATTCGGATATGCCAACTTCTCCGGCAATATTTTTTGCGTTTTCAGCCGTATCTCCTGTCAGCATTACCGTCTTGACAACACCTTCCCGATATAATTCCGAAACAGCTTTTTTACTCTCATCCTTAACCAAATCCGAGGCGGTCACATATCCGGAATATACTCCATCAACTGCAAGGTATACCTTCGTTCCACATTCATCTGTTTCGGGAACCTTTATGTCATTTTCATTCATAAGCTTTATATTTCCTGCAAGTATCACCCGTTCCTGTGTCAACGCTTTAACACCACGCCCCGGTATTTCTGTTATTTTCGCTTCTATTCCTTCCGTCGATGCCATTTTTGCAATCGCTTTTGCAATAGGATGGTTTGACCCTTTTTCCGCAATCGCAAGATATTTCATAAATTCATCATCATTTATTCCATACGCTTTAACCTCTGAAACCTCAAATTCACCTTTAGTCAATGTGCCCGTTTTGTCAAAGGCAAAGGTTTTACATTTTGAAAGAGCTTCAAGGTAATTTGAACCTTTGACAAGAATTCCGTTCCTTGATGCTCCACCAATTCCACAAAAAAATGATAAGGGAACAGAAATCAGCAATGCGCAAGGGCAGGACACAACCAAAAACGACAACGCCCTATATAACCATTTAGAAAAGTTACCTATGAAAAATGGCGGGATAAGGGCAATGCAGACCGCCAGAGCTACAACTATCGGTGTGTAATAAGCAGAAAATCTTGTTATAAATCGCTCTGTTTTTGCTTTTGCCATAGTGGAATTTTCAACAAGCTCCAGAATTTTTGAAACCGTTGAATCGGAATATTCCTTTTCCGCCCTTATTTTAATAAGACCGTCTATATTGATAAATCCACTGCTGACAAAATCGCCCTCCTCTGCCTCCTTGGGCAATGGCTCACCCGTCAACGGGGCAGTGTTAAAAGATGTTTTTCCTTTTACAATCACTCCGTCAACAGGAATCTTATCCCCGGGCTTAATAATCAGAATATCTCCGATTTTGACCTCATCGGGATATACCTTGACCATTTCACCATTTCGTTCAATGCAAGCATAATCAGGGCAAATACTCATAAGCTCCGATATTGATTGTCTGCTTTTATTAACTGAACAGCTTTGAAAAATTTCTCCGACCTGATAAAAAATTATAACAGCAACCGCTTCGCTGTAGTCACCTATAAGGAATGCACCTATGCTCGCCGTCGCCATAAGAAAATTTTCATCCAAAAACTTTCTTTTAATAATTCTTTCAAATGCCTTTTTCACAACATCATATCCCGCAATCAGATATGATAAAACAAAAATCACCGGCTCGATTATTCTGTGATTTATCAAAACTCCGCAAATAAATAAAATGAGAGAAACTATTATTCTTTTTAAGAGTTTTTTATCCTTTTTATTCATTAATAGGTTACAACACAATCAGGCTCAACATCTTTGCAAACCTCAATTGCCGCCTCTGTTATTCTCTTTTCATCTTCTTCATTCATTTCTATTATCATTTTTTGGGTTATAAAATTCACCTTCGCCTCTATAACCCCTTCTATTTTATTAACATCTCTTTCAACACTTGCCGCACAATTCGGGCAACATAATCCTTCAATCGTAAATACCTTTTTCATAATTTTCTCCTTTTCTATTCCATAATATGCTCCATTCCCTGGTCGAGAACCCATCTTACGTGTTCATCCGCCAAGGAATAAAAAACGGACTTTCCATCCTTTCTGAATTTTACAAGACGGGATTGCTTCAAAATCCGAAGCTGATGAGATATTGCCGAAACGCTTATATTGAGCAATGTTGCAATATCACAAACACACATTTCCGCCTCAAACAATGCATAAAGGATTTTAATTCTTGTCGAATCCCCGAAAACCTTATACAGTTCTGCAAGTTCATACAAAATTTCATCTTCGGGCATTACACTTTTAACCTTTTCAAGAATTTCCTCATGCACATGCATAAATTCACATTTTTGAGCATCCTTGTCACAAGTTTTTCGCATCTTCACCCTTCTCTCATTTTATCATTTGAACGATTGTTCAAATATATGTTATCATAATTTATTCCTTTTGTCAATATCTTTCAGAAAAATATCTATCATTATGAAATTTTGCCATTTTATTCCAGAGAGATTTATTAACCGTTCCTGTCTGAGGCAAATCAAATATTCTTTGTATTTCCTTAACCGCCCTTTCTGTGTTTTCATCAAAAACGCCTGTTATCACAAGAGGTTGTGGATTCCCTAACCGTTTATCGTATGTTCTTATAAGCGCCTGCAAAACATAAATTTCATCATAGTCGTCACCTTTTTTCAGCTCATACACCCCAAGAGGGAAAAAGGAAACTTTTTCTGGAGCAGACAAATTTTCCTTTGCAATATTATAATCTCTGTAAATGCTGTCCCATGTGAAGCTGTCAACCCTCCCTGTTGCAGGAATGCTGTTTTTTATCTGATACTCTATAACCGCCTCAACGGTTTCGCTTCCGTATATCCCGTCAGGATTAAGCAACGCACTCTCGTTATTTGCAAGTTGTATCGCTCTTAAATAATTTTGAATTTCATAAACATCTTCTCTGTTATTCTGCATAACTCCATCAACCCTCCATTGTCAACTCATATCCCGGTGCCTGACCTTCATTTTTAGATTCACCCAAAGTCAAATCATTATATTCCTCCGCTATCGCCGCCCATGTTGCAGGACCAACGAAACCCGTTACCTCAAGACCAAACAATTCCTGAAATGCACTCACCGCCTCAACATCCGTCTCCCCAAAAGTTCCGTTTACCGTGACACGGGGAATTTCGTCGTAATTTTCAGATATGCGCAACAAATACTCTTGAATAATCCTTACATATTCCCCTTGACTTCCCGGGACAATAGGAGTGCCCGGGTAGGGAACCGTATTATTTCCAACATTTTCAGGTGAAATTGTTTCAACAATTCCTAAGTATGTGTTTGAGATACTGCTCCATGTTTCTCTGTCCACTTCGCCCGTTACCTCAATTCCATAATATCGTTGAAACGCCTCTACTGCATTTTTCGTCGCATTTCCAAATATTCCGTCTATTGAAATGGCAGGAATTGCATTATTATAAACAGAAATCAGCAACAGATAATACTGAAGTGCTCTGACACTCTCCCCCGTATCACCCTCTCTGAGTGTTCCCTTATACTGCCTCGAAACATCCGCTATTGTTTGCCCTTCCGAATCAACATCGGCAAGTTTTTTTACCGCAACAAATATCTCCTGAATCTGATACCATGTTCCCTTCCCAACGATTCCGTCGGGTGTGAGGTTGAAGGTTTGCTGAAATTTTCTGACCGCATCCTCCGTACTCACTCCAAACACTCCTGTCGGATTTGGTATCTTTGGAATAAGAGGATAATTTTTAGAAATTCTGTTAAGTTGATTTTGTATTCTCCTGACATCATCGCCCGAGCTCCCAACTCTTAACGGTGTTCCCGGGTAGGATTCTGTTACATTTTGAACCGGCGCATCAAACACCAGTTCTATGTTGTCCCCATAATAATTTATTAATATATCATAAGGAATAAGCCCCTCCTCCGCAAGAGTTACGCTCCCCCATTGAGAAAGCCCGTCACAGCTGACCTCTACCCCGTCACAATACGTCGCAAAAAGCGGTTCAACAAATCCTTGCCGCCTTATATAATCATTAAAAATTTCATCAACTATTTCGCTTATGTTCTCAAATATATTTCTACCTTTAACGAACGATTGGTCATAGGCTGTTGAATTAGTTATATCAAAGTCATAACCTCTTGCCCTGTACCACTCCGTATACACTCTGTTTAAAGCATATGAAATCTGTGCATAGATATTTGCTCTTATTGCGTTTTCCGGCCATGTTGGATAAATTTCGCTGGACGCTACGTTTTTTATATAGTCCGAAAACGAAACCGTAACATTCTCTGCGCTTGACGATGGTGTTCCGAGATGAACTGTTATTGTTTCAGGAATTACAGGTGTTCCATTCATATTTCTCTCCTCCTAAATCACAACATTTCAGGCTCTTCATCAACTATAATTTCCGGTGTTCTGATATATCCTGCCGGAACGGGAATCAGCAAAACCTGTTGAACAGTTGTCTGTCCGCCAAATATCGGAACATCAAGATTTTCCACCGGATAAAACCCCTCTTTATCTGTCCTGACATTATAAATACTGTAATTATCCTTTTGATTTGGTTCGAGAGAATTATCCCTATTTGGTGCTTTAAGCGTAATTTTTTCCGTCTGCCCGTTTCTGTCCGTGGTTAAAACTCTCTCAACATAACCCCCATCCATTTCATTTGTAACGGTTATATGAGCTCCTTCAATAGGAATTCCTTTTCCTGCCGTAACTGCTTGAATAATTAAATAACCCGTATCATTTTCCATACATCAAATCCCTCCGAATCTATAATTTATTCAGTTATATTTATGCAGAAACACTTGACAATATTTCTGTTTTGATGTATTATATATGGGTGAATTTATATGTGCCCCTGTAGTAAAGTGGATATTACAAGTCCCTCCTAAGGATTAGTCATCGGTTCGACTCCGGTCGGGGGTGCCAAAAAAGAACGACTATTCTGATAGAATGGTCGTTCTTTTTTGTGTTTGTGTCCTGAGGGACACAACATCATTTTGAAACGTAGTTTCAAACATCATTTCAGTACAGTTGAACATCATTCCGCTTTAATCGGACACAAAATGAAGTTACACCTTTGGCGTAAATGATGTTGCCTATGGCAAATGATGTATTGCTTCGCAATATCGATGTTGCGCTTCGTGCAAATGTATGATATAATCTGCTTTGAGGTGGTTACATATGAAGGAAGATAAGCTTGGTAAGTTATCAATGGAATTGTCTGTTGAAGTTTTGAATTTAGTTAAATATTTACGTAATAAGAAAGAAAATATAATATCAAACCAAATCGGAAGAAGTGCAACGAGTGTTTGTGCTAATATTGCCGAAAGCCGAT
>SVKF01000011.1 GCA_015068605.1 Oscillospiraceae bacterium | reverse complement strand
GTGTTTTGAATAAACCTCACCTCTCGGAGTACCTATGTACGCCTTCGGGATTCGGTTTATTGGGTCTGCGCTATTTTGCGTCCATCCCCCAACGAGGCTGTAGCAAAATGAAATCATTTTGCTACAGTCTCTTGTTTTTAGGTATATTCAGGGATATATTCTACAAGAGGTTTTCTCAATTCCTATTAGTTTTCCTCTTTTCTTGCAATCCGGAGTTTTTTAACATCCCCTGTGAATAAAACCGATTAAAAAATGTAAAAGTAAGTCCTAAGAGGATAATAAAACATAAATTATCCTGAAATTTCCAAAAAAATGTGGACAAAAGAGAAAATTAATAGTATAATGAATTTTATATATGAAAAATATTATTTACAGGGTGATTTAATGGCAGAAATAGATAAAACTGTTATAAAAGAAACAAAATATATTGCATATTGGGTTATTGTGATGAGTGCAGTTATGCAAGCTGTCTTTATCATAATCGGAAAATGGAATTACACGGTTCTGCTTGGAAACTTGCTTACTGCCGTTGCGGATATTTTGAATTTTCTCATAATGGGTGTTTCTGTACAGAAAGCGTTGGAGAAAGATAAAGACGGGGCAAGGCGCGTTATGAAAGTATCCCAAAGATACAGAATGTTGTTTATTCTTGTAATAGTTATTGCAGGAGTTTCTATTCCTTTTTTTGATAACTGGGCGGTTATAATCCCCTTGTTTTTCCCGAGAATTGCGGTTGCGTTCAGACCGCTTATGGGTAAACGAAATGAAAAATAATTATTCTGTCTTTTTATGGAGGTGGATAAAATGAGTAAGAAAAGTGTCCGCTTTAAGGTTGTGGATTTGATTTATATTTGTATGATGATTTTGCCTGCGGTTATTGGAATAGTGCTGAAAATTCTGACAACTCCGAAAACCGAAGGGATAAGCATAACCGGTGCGCAGATTTATCTGTCTTATCCTTTTCCCGTTCAGGATTTGGTTATAACGAGTGCCCAGGTAAATTCCTGGCTTGTTATGATTTCGATTACGGGGTTGTGCCTATATCTGACCCACGGATTGAAAACCAGAGATATTCTTAAGCGTCAGCATTTTGCTGAATGGATTGTTGAAAAAGTTAATGGTCTGGTCGGGCAGAGTATGGGAGAATATTTTAAGGGCTATGCTCCGTTCATTGCGGCGATTATCGGGCTTTCGGCGTTTTCCAGCTTGATTACTCTTATAGGGCTTTATCCTCCCACATCGGATTTGAACATTGTTGCAGGCTGGGCGATTATAACTTTTGTTCTTATAACTTATTATAAAATGAAATGCGGACCTTTATATTATATTAAAAGTCTGACAAGCCCGGTGTTGCTTACCCCTCTTAATGTTATCGGAGAAATTGCGACACCGGTGTCAATGGCATTTCGTCATTACGGAAATGTTCTGTCGGGTACGGTTATATCCGTCCTTGTGGCGGCAGGGCTTCAGGGACTGTCGAATATAGTTTTCGGTAATCTTCCCGGTTTTTTGGGAGAATTTCCGTTTCTTCAGATTGGTATTCCGGCAGTTTTATCTGTTTATTTTGATATTTTCAGCGGATGCTTGCAGGCATATATCTTTGCAATGCTCACAATGATGTATGTTTCGGACGGATTTCCGCTTGAGGAATATATGAAAAAGAAAAGCTTAAAAAGAAAAAGCAAAAATTCTGCTATGGAGGTAAATTAGTATGGAACTGGCAATTGGTATTATTTTAGGAGCGTGTGCGTTGGGAGCAGGAACTGCAATGATTGCAGGTATAGGTCCCGGTATTGGTGAAGGTAACGCAGTTGCAAAGGCTTGTGAAGCCATCGGAAGACAGCCTGAATGTAAAAGTGAGGTAACAAGTACAATGCTTATGGGCTGTGCTATTGCGGAAACAACCGGTCTTTATGCGTTGGTTGTTGCAATTTTGCTTATATTTGTTGCTCCGGAAATGTTTGTTGAAATTTTGAAAAATGCAGTAAAATAAGATAGGGAGAGCTGACATTTATGCAGTCATTAGATGTAATTTCTGTCAATTTATGGCAGATTATAATTTCTCTTGCCAATCTTTTGATTCTGTTTTTGACGGTTAAAAAGTTTTTATTTAAGCCTGTAACAAATATCCTCAATCAGCGTGAAAAAGAGATTGAAGATAGGTATGAAAAGGCGCAAGAAGCTGTCGGGGAAGCAGATGAGAGTAAAAAGAAATGGGAAGATAAGCTTCGCGGTGCGAATGATGAAGCGGAGGCTATTTTGTCAAGTGCAACGGAAAATGCAAAATATCGCGGAGATAAAATTATCGAGGAGGCCAGAGAACGGGCAGAAAGCATTGTCCGTCAGGCTGAAAACGAGGCTGAGCTTGAATACAGAAAGGCAAACGATAAAATTAAGCAGGATATAGTTGATGTTTCGGGAAGTCTTGCGGAAAAAATGCTTGGTCGTGAGATTAACACGGACGACCATCGTGCTCTGATAGATTCCTTTATTGAGAAAATAGGTGACGATAATGACGGAGATAAGTAAGGAATACGGAACTGCTCTATTCATGCTTGCCTGCGAGAAAAACAGCCGGGAAGACTATGCTTTGGGAATTGAAAGGCTGAAGGATGCGTTTGAGGAAAATCCCGAATACCTTGATTTTCTCGCATCACTCAGTATTCCTGCAAGTGAAAAAATTGCGGCAATCGAGCGTGCGTTTTCGGGAATTGTTCCCGAAGATGTGGTTTCCTATGTGAAGCTTTTGTGCGAAAGAGGCCGTATAAGATGTTTTATTGACTCAGCAACGGAATATAAAAGGCTTTTGGATGAGTCAAAGCGTGTGTCGGTGGCGAAGGTTACGAGTGCGACGGAGTTGCTTGAAAAGGAAAAGGTTGCGCTTAAAAATAAGCTTGAGAAAATCAGCAAAACCTCGGTTGAAATGGAGTATTTGATTGATAAATCCCTTATCGGAGGGGTAATTGTCGAACTTGACGGAAAGATAATTGACGGAAGTTTGCGCAGTCGTTTGCAAGATATAAAGGAAGTGATTAACGGATGAATACAAGACCTGAAGAAATCAGCAGTATTATAAAGGAACAAATTAAAAATTATAAATCCCGTATTGAAATGAAGGAAACGGGAAATGTTATTCTTGTTGGTGACGGAATCGCCAGGGTTTACGGGATAAGTGAATGTATGTCGGGTGAGCTTCTTGAATTTGATGACGGAAGCTATGGCATGGCACAGAATCTGGAAAGTGAAACGGTTTCGGTTGCCCTTCTTTCCAATGACAATAATATCCGTGAAGGCTCAACGGTGCGCAGAACGGGAAAGGTTTTATCCGTTCCGGTTGGTGAGGCACTTTTAGGCAGAGTTGTAAATGCGTTGGGTGAGCCCATTGACGGAAAAGGCAGTATAGCTTACAAAGAAACAAGACCGGTTGAGTCGGAAGCCCCGGGGATTATCGAACGAAAAGGCGTGTCTGTTCCGCTACAAACGGGAATTAAGGCGATTGACAGCATGATTCCCATTGGAAGGGGTCAGCGTGAGCTTATAATCGGTGACCGTCAGACGGGAAAAACCGAGATTGTTATAGACACTATTATAAATCAGAAGAATAGCGGAGTTATATGTATTTATGTAGCAATCGGTCAGAAAAACAGCTCTGTTGTTCAGATGGTAAATCAGCTTATGGCGGAAGGTGCAATGGAGTATACAATTGTGGTGTCGGCTTCAGCGTCGGAAACTGCTCCTCTTCAGTATGTTGCACCTTATTCGGGCTGTGCTATGGCGGAATATTTCAGAGAACAGGGGAAGGATGTCTTAATTATATATGATGACCTTTCAAAACACGCAGTTGCATATCGTGCCCTGTCCTTGCTTATTCGCCGTCCACCGGGCAGAGAAGCATATCCGGGAGATGTTTTCTATCTCCATTCAAGACTTCTTGAACGTGCGGCTTGTGTCGCTCCTGAATATGGTGGTGGCTCAATTACCGCTTTGCCTATTATTGAAACTCAGGCAGGGGATGTTTCGGCGTATATTCCGACAAATGTTATATCCATAACGGATGGACAGATATTCCTTGAAACAGAGCTTTTCCATGCAGGTGTTATGCCTGCTATCAATCCGGGTATTTCTGTAAGCCGTGTTGGTGGTTCGGCACAGCTTAAGGCAATGAAAAAGGTGTCGGGTGAGCTTAAGCTTTTGTATTCGCAGTACAGAGAATTGCAGGCTTTTGCCCAGTTCGGAAGTGATCTTGATGCAGACACAAAGTCAAGACTTGCTTTGGGTGAGAGAATTGTTGAGGTGCTCAAACAAGACAGAAACGCACCGGTTCGTGTTGGCTGTCAGGTTGCGATTGTTTATGCCGTAATCAACGGATATCTAAATGATGTGCCCGTGAATAAGGTTAAGGAATATGAGAAAACTCTCTATGAATTGCTGGAAAATAAACATGGTGACTTCTTAAAGCGTGTTGAGTCCGGCAGTTGGGATGATGAGGATATAAATGAATTAAAAACAGCTCTTTCAGAGATGAAGAGGTGATATAAATGGGTGCTGATATAAAGAAATTGAGAGTCCGCATAAAGAGTGTGAACTCAACTCTGCACCTGACAAAAGCCATGGGGCTTGTGGCTTCTTCAAAAATCCGTCGTGCAAATGAGGCGATGAATCGAGGCAGAGAGTATGCGGAGGCGGTAAAAGATGTGGCAATGCAGCTTTCTTTTTGCAATGAATGCAAAAAAAGCCCGTATATGGCAAAGCGTGACAGCGAAAGAGTGCGTCTTGTCGTGATTGCAGGTGACAGAGGTCTTGCAGGGGGATATAACGCAAATATTATAAGAGCAGTCCGTCAGTATGACAATGCGGAGATTATTCCTATAGGAAAGCGTGCGTGCGACAGATTCGGAAAGGGATATGATTCGGTTGAAGAATTTGGATATGGTGAAGCAAAGGAACTTGCCGAGAAGCTGTGTCTGGATTTTTCAAACGGTGAATTTGATAAACTTGGAATAGTATGCACGAGGTATATATCCATGATGTCTCAGGAGACGGAAACGAAATGGATTCTCCCTCTTGAACAAAGTGAAAAAACTCAAAGAACGGGTATTGTTTTTGAGCCTGATGAAATAACGGTTTTAAATGCAATGATTCCCGAATATGTGGCAGGAATGCTGATTGCCTGTGCGAAAGAAAGCTTTGCCTGTGAAATTGCGGCTCGACGAGTTGCAATGGATTCGGCAGGAAAGAATGCACAGGAAATGCTTGATGAACTGGGTCTTGAATATAACAGAGCAAGACAAGGGGCAATCACGCAGGAAATTACTGAAATTGTCGCAGGAAGCGGCTTATAAAGGAGGCAGATGTAAATGTCAGATACAGCCAAAGGCAGAGTTTTGCAGGTTATGGGACCTGTTGTCGATGTCTGCTTTGAGGAAGGCGGTTTGCCGGCTATACACAATGCTTTAACCATGCAAAATGGTGAAAAAACTCTTACGGTTGAGGTGGCGCAGCATATCGGCGATAACACAGTTCGTTGCATAGCCATGTCCTCAACGGATGGACTTAAGAGGGGAACTGCCGTGAATGACAGCGGTGAAACAATAACAGTTCCCGTCGGAAGAAAAACATTGGGAAGAATTTTTAATGTTTTGGGTGAAACTGTTGATAATCAGCCATTTGATGAGGGTGTTGAGCGTTGGAATATACACCGCTCTGCCCCAAGTTACAGTGAGTTGTCAACATCAACGGAAATTCTTGAAACGGGAATTAAGGTTATCGACCTTATCTGCCCCTATTCAAAGGGTGGTAAGATAGGGCTTTTTGGCGGCGCAGGTGTTGGAAAAACCGTTCTTATTATGGAGCTTATAAATAACATCGCAAAGCAACACGGCGGTCTTTCTGTTTTCACGGGTGTTGGAGAGCGTACCCGTGAGGGAAATGACCTTTATAATGAAATGAAGGAATCCGGAGTTTTGAGTAACACAACTCTGGTCTACGGCCAGATGAATGAGCCGCCGGGCGCAAGAATGAGAGTCGGACTTTCAGGGCTTACCATGGCGGAATATTTCAGAGATGAAGAAGGACAGGATGTGCTTCTGTTTATAGATAATATTTTCAGATTTACCCAGGCAGGAAGTGAGGTTTCAGCCCTTCTTGGTCGTATGCCGTCTGCGGTTGGTTATCAGCCGACCTTGGCTACTGAAATGGGTGATTTGCAGGAGAGAATTACGTCAACTAAAAAAGGCTCAATAACCTCTATCCAGGCGGTTTATGTGCCTGCGGACGATTTAACGGACCCTGCCCCTGCAACAACCTTTGCTCACCTTGATGCAACAACGGTTTTATCAAGAGGAATTGCCTCCCAGGGAATTTATCCGGCGGTCGACCCTCTTGAATCAACGAGCCGTATATTATCACCGGAAATTCTTGGTGAAGAGCATTACTTTGTTGCCCGTGAGGTGCAGAGAATTCTCCAACGCTATCAGGAGCTTATGGATATTATTGCGATTATGGGTATGGACGAACTTTCCGATGAGGATAAGCTTTTGGTTCAGAGAGCGAGAAAAATCCAGAGATTTTTGTCCCAGCCTTTTGATGTGTCCGAAAAGTTCACGGGTATAAAAGGAACTTATGTTCCTCTTAGTGAAACAATCCGTGGATTTAAGGAAATCATAGAAGGAAAACATGATGAGCTTCCCGAGTCAGCATTTTTGTTTGTTGGAACTATTGACGAAGCAGTTGAGAAAGGAAAGAGGTTGTCATAATGAAGACATTTCCTTTGAGAATATCCGCTCCTGACGGAGATTTGTTCCGTGGGGAAGCGGTTAAGATAAGCCTTCGCGGTGCGGAGGGGGATCTTGCCGTTATGGCAGGGCATATTCCATTCATAACGGCTGTGAAGCCCTGTGATGTAAAGGTTGAAATTGAAAATAGTGAAGAAAAAATCGGGCATACGGACGGCGGAATTTTAACGGTTTCAAGCGAAAGTGTCACAATGCTTTCAGGAAGCTTCAAATGGGTATAATTTATTTAAATTTGATGGGGTGAAACTATGAAAATATCGACAGAAATTAATTCGGCGGCAAAAATTATCGGAGAAGAAAGAGCGGTTGAATATATAGCGAAAGCAGGATTTGATGCATGAGATTTTTCTATGTTTTCTATGTGCAAATATGATTGGAAAACAAATTCAGTAATAGAAAATTCTCATCCTCTTGCAGGAAATGATTATCTTGCGTTTGCGAGAAAGCTCAAGCAGATTGGTCTGGAAAACGGGATTGTATGTAATCAGTCCCATGCTCCATTCCCAACCCGTTGTCCTCAAATCAGAGCTTATTATAAAAGGGCGATTGAGTGTACAGCTGAAGCCGGTGGGTCAATATGTGTTATACATCCGGATAACTATAAATCTGCCGAGGAAAATGCGGAAATGAAGGGCTCCGACACGACGGCAGTTGAAATGGTTAAGGCACTTGGGGACAGACTTTTGGCTTTACATATTTACGATAATGATAAATTGAACGACTCGCATCAAATACCGTTTTCTATGAATATAGATTTTGTAGAAGTTGTCAAGGCGCTGAAAGAAATAAATTATAATGGATATTTCACTCTTGAGGCCGATTCGTTCCTTAAGGACTATACGGAAGAGAATGTTATGGACGGAATTAAGAAACTTGCGGAGTCTGCAAGAAAAATGGCGGATATGTTTGAAGCATAAGTGCTTGACGGAGCAGTTAAATAAAGTTGTTTTTGAAAAAAATCGGGTTGTGGTAAAATGAAAGCTTTTTTGCCACAGCCTTTGTTTTTATGTAAATGTATGTTAACTCTTGACTTTATGGATGAAGATGTGATATAATATCTTAAATAGTCAGCAAAAACTATTTGCTGATTAAAAGGGTGAAATTATGGTGAAATTTGTTCTATTTTACTATTGATTTTTTTGCCTTGAAATTATATACTAAATATAATAATTGAAAATACGGAAAGGAAGATTGTAATGGCATTTTATTATAGTGAACCATCTCATACTTTTAACGAATATCTTTTGGTTCCGGGGTATTCTTCATCGGAGTGTATGACTCAGAATGTTAGTCTTAAAACCCCAATAACAAAGTTTAAACGAGGGGAAGAACCTGCAATTTCTATGAACATTCCTCTTGTATCTGCAATTATGCAGGCGGTTTCAGGTGAAAAACTTGCGATTGCTTTGGCTCAGGAAGGCGGAATTGCATTTATATACGGGTCGCAGACAATTGAAGATGAAGCAAATATGGTAAGACGGGTTAAAAATCATAAAGCAGGCTTTGTACCCAGCGATTCCAATATCCGTCCGGACCAGACTCTTGCTGATGTTCTTGCTCTTAAAGAACAAACAGGGCATAGCACTGTCGCAGTTACAGAAGACGGAACATCAAACGGTAAGCTTGTGGGTATTGTTACAAGTCGTGACTACAGAGTGAGCCGTATGGACCCCCAGACTCCTGTGTCTGAATTTATGATACCATTTGAAAATCTTATTTACGGGACAGAGGAAACGACACTTAAGGAAGCGAATGATATTATATGGGATAATAAGATTAACAATCTTCCGATTATAGACAGCGAAGGCAGACTGAAATATTTTGTTTTCAGAAAGGATTATGATTTCCATAAGAGCAATCCTTTAGAGCTTTTGGATTCTTCAAAAAGATATGTTGTTGGTGCAGGCATCAACACAAGAGACTATGCAGAAAGAGTTCCGGCTCTTATTGAGGCAGGTGCTGATATTCTCTGTATTGACTCATCTGAGGGCTTTTCCGAATGGCAGTCAAGAACAATTGAATATATAAGAAAAACATACGGTGATACAGTTAAGGTTGGAGCAGGCAATGTTGTTGATGCTGAGGGCTTCAGATTCTTGGCGGATGCCGGAGCTGACTTTATCAAGATTGGTATCGGCGGCGGCTCGATTTGTATTACCCGTGAACAAAAGGGAATAGGCAGAGGTCAGGCAACGGCTGTTCAGGAGGTTGCAAAGGCGAGAGATGAATATTTTGAAGAAACAGGTATTTATATCCCGATTTGTGCTGACGGCGGTATAGTTCAGGATTATCATATAACATTGGCTCTTGCTATGGGTGCTGACTTTGTTATGCTCGGCAGATATTTTGCAAGATTTGACGAAAGCCCTTCAAATAAAGTTATAATTAACGGAAACTATATGAAGGAATATTGGGGCGAAGGCTCTGCGAGAGCGAGAAACTGGCAGAGATATGATATGGGCGGAGCGAGCAAGCTTTCCTTTGAAGAGGGCGTTGATTCCTATGTTCCTTATGCCGGAAGTCTTCACGATAATGTTGGACTCAGCCTTAATAAAGTCCGTTCAACTATGTGTAACTGCGGAGCTCTTTCAATTCCTGAGCTTCAGAAAAATGCGAAAATTACGCTTGTTTCAGCAACAAGTATTATTGAAGGCGGTGCACACGACGTTCTTCTTAAGGACAACAGTGCATATACAACAAACAGATAAATGTGCGATTTGAGATGAGATAATTGAGGCGATTTTTAAAAAACAAATATAAAGAAGAACCATATCTTATTTTAGGGGAGAGCCGCTTTGGCTCCCCCTTAAAATCGTTTATAAGAAGAAATATATTTTCTCTTGACAGAATGCCGGAACCGGTCAAAAATGCCACCTTGTCCAAAAAATTATACATAACAGGTATGATTATTAATTTTCTCGTCCCTCTTTACTTATGGTGGACGATGGAATATATGTTTTTTGGTGACGCATCTTCTGTTTTGAGCTTTTTAGTCGGAGACACGGGAAGTGCCGGAATGTTTTCGCTTTTGACGATTTACACATGGTTTATTATACTGTGGTTAATTGTGAAAAACGGGGTTGTTGTGTCGCTTCTTATGATGACGGGCGGATATGCGCTGTCCATATCGAGTTATTTTAAATATGCCTTGACGGGCGATTATGTGTATCCGTGGGATTTAATCCACAGCACAGGAAACCTTAAGGAATTGGCAGGATTTGTCAGAATTAAAATTCCTGTTGAGTATTTGCTCTATCTTTTGGGCGGAATGGTTATAATTATAGGCTTGTTTTTACTAAGACCTAAAATCCGCCTGAAAATTATTCCTCGTATAAGCATTGCAGGATTGCTGATTTTGCTTACATTTTCGGGAATAAGAACTCCTGAAAAAATAGCCCAAACCCTTGGAAAATTCGATATGTCTGTTCTCTCAACATCCAATCAGGAAACAAATCATCTTGTAAACGGGTTTTCGGGAGCGTTTATCGTTAATCTGTATTCTATGAAAACTGCAGAGCCTGAAGGCTATTCAAAGGAAACCATAAATGAGATTATGGCGAAATATAAAGGCGAAAAGGTGAAGGATTTTAATAGTCCCGATGTTATAGTTATCTTATCGGAGAGTTTTTGGGACCCGAAATTATTACCCAATACGGTGTTTTCGCAGAATCCCGTTGCAAATTTTGAGGAAATATCCGAAAGGGAAAATGCTGTGTCGGGATATATGTATCAGACTTCATTTGGCGGAGGAACGGTGAGGACTGAATTTGAAGTTCTGACGGGATTGTCAACGGATTATATTCCCGTGGGGGCTGTTCCGTGGCAATATGTAACCGAGGAAATCCCGACCTTTGCTTCAATATATAAGGATATAGGTTATGAAACCATATTTCTTCATACATTCAATTCATCATTCTATTTAAGAAACGAAACATATCCAAGGCTTGGGTTTGATGAGATATATTTTATAGATGAGCTGAAAAAAATCAAGAGCATAACTCCCAAAGAGCGAGGAAACTTCATATCTGATGACAGCTTTGTTGAATATATTGAGTATATGCTGGGAAAAGACAAAGGAAAACCTAAATTCGTGTTCGGAATATCAATGGAAAATCATCAACCCTATGAAGGGAAGTATGCTCAAACCGTTATTGATATTGCAAATGAGGATATGTCCGATGAATCCATATATGCAACCCGGAATTACACAACGGGGGTATATTATTCGGATAAAGCCTTAAAAAAATTGGTTGACTATATTGATAAAAGAGAAAAAGATACCGTTCTTGTGTATTTTGGAGACCATCTTCCGAGTTTAGGGGCAAATAAAGGAGCATACACGGAAAGCGGATTTATCGAGAAAGCTGAAATGGCAGACGGAGATTGGGAAAAGCTTATGAGAACTCCATTTCTCATATATGGGAATTTCCCGTTAAAAGATAGTGAAGTGCTTAAAGCGGATAAGGAAAATCATATTTCCTCATATTCGTTGCTGAATTGTGCATCAGAGCTTATAGGCGCACCGAAAACGCCGTTTATGCAGTTTTTGTCAGACTATACAAAGGCGATACCATACTTTAATAATCGGCTTAAGCTTAAAACCGACGCAAGGCAGGATAAATTTATAAATAAGCATAAATTGTTGACATACGATATATTAAACGGGAAAAAATATTCTGTTAAATAACGGAAAAATAAATATGAAGCTTTGAAGATGTGTTGTGTTGAGTCGGGCGGAGACACTTCATGTATGAATTAGTTGAAATTTAATTGACAAATTATGTTCATTTTGCTATAATCTATCTTAAATAAACCGATATAAGGTGGGAGTGATTTATATGAAACCGAGTATTTCATCAGAATATTTTGGTATGGTTGATGCATATCAAATGGTTAAGGAAAATATTGATGCGGGATTTTATCAGACCGAAATTAATGAGTGTCATTATAAACAGTTTATGGATAAGTCTCAGGATGTTAAAGAGTTTAGAAAATATATAGATGATTTGGGATTTTCTGTTCCGCAGGGGCATCTTATCTTTATGAACAGAGGAGATATAACATCAAGAGATAATACATATGCAATAGATAATCTTAAGCGGAACTTAGATGTTTTTTATGAGCTGGGCGTGAAGTCTGCTGTTCTTCATTATTCCAATTACGGGACAGATTGGGACCCGATTGAGCAGTGGTTTGATGTAAGAATCGATGCCTTGAATAAACTCACCAACCATATTAAAGATACAGATATGGTGATTTGTATTGAAAATTTAAGCCGTGTTTGGGACTATGATGCAGGACATTTGCTGAAAATGTGTAAGGCGGTTGATAATCAGAAAAATATTGGTATCTGCCTTGATACGGGACACCTGAATATTTCAAAATTCGGAAACCAATATGATTTTATCATGCAGGCAGGGGATTATCTTAAGGCTATGCATGTCCACGACAATAAGGGTGAACACGACGGGATGATTGGACTTCCGTGTGATAATCATATGATGCCGTTTGATGGCGGTAATGTCAAATGGGTGGATGTTAAGCGTGGAGTTAAGGAGCTGAATTATCAGCATCTCTTCAGCTTTGAATTGGGTAATCATAACACTCCCCTTGAAATGAAGCGTATTCAGGCAAAATATCTATTGGAAATATATAAAGCATATTTTGAATTTTAAAATATATTTTTTGCTGCGAAACAAGTTTCGCCTCTCGGAGTACCTATGCATGCCTTCGGGTGACCCAAAGCCAAGGCTTTGGCTCAGTTTGTTCGCTTTAAAGCTTTTTTTCTATTTCCTTAAAACCAAAGCGGTGTTTAAAAAGTCTTTTTGACTTTTTAAACACCGCTTTTATTTTTTTAAAATTTTAAAAAAATTTAAAAAAACTATTGACAAATATAAATTTTTGTGATAAATTAATAACAGTAACAATTACTATTATCGATTTAAAGGAGGGAAGATATGGGGATAATTAAGCATAGCCACCAGAGAGATAAAATTCTTGAGGTGCTTAAAAACACTAAAACTCATCTGTCTGCAAGCGAGGTATATGAAACTGTTAGAGCTGAAATCCCAAATATAAGCTTGGGAACAGTATATAGAAACCTTGCAAAACTCAGCGAAATGGGCGAAATTCTTAAGATAGATATCGGAACGGGAACAGAACATTTTGATGGGGACATATCTTCTCATTATCACATAGTTTGCCAAATTTGTGGGAAAATTACAGATATGTATGAACATGAGGAAAGTCTTAATGAGCTTGCCGGAAAATATTTCGGCGGAAAAATTAAATCACATTCTCTTGTATTTTATGGTGAATGTGAACATTGTTTGAAAAATATTTAATTTATATAACTTATTTTATGGAGGTATTTATTATGAAAAAATTTGTATGTCAGGTTTGCGGTTATGTTCATGAAGGAGATTCAGCTCCGGAAAAATGTCCACAGTGCGGTGTTCCGGCTGATAAATTTACTGTTATGGAAGAAGGTAACCTTAACTTTGTTTGTGAACACGTTATAGGTGTTGGTGCAAAAGATAAGGTGGAAATGGATGTTTATGAAGGTCTTAAAGCTAATTTTGAAGGCGAATGTACAGAAGTCGGAATGTATATAGCAATGAGCCGTCAGGCAATTCGCGAAGGCTATCCTGAAATTGGTGCTTTCTATCTTCAGGCAGCCCTTGAGGAAGCTGAACACGCGGCAAAATTTGCTGAACTTTTAGGCGAAGTTGTTTACGCCGACACAAAGAAAAATCTTCAGCTCAGAACAGAAGCTGAATGTGGCGCAACGGCAGGAAAGTTTGAACTTGCAAAAAGAGCGAAAGAGCTTGGATATGACGCAATTCATGACACGGTTCACGAAATGGCGAAAGACGAAGCTCGTCACGGTAAAGGCTTTGAAGGGCTTCTCAAGAGATATTTTAAATAAAAACAGATACAATCACATGATTTTTTGCACAGGGGTTGAGGCTTCTCAACCTCTGTTTTTATGCGGTTTTTGGGAAGCATAGTTTCGTGCACTTCCCCGTCACGAAACTATGACAAAATTTCATATAGAAAATGATGATTTAAGGGCAAATAAGGGAAAGACAAGGGAAAGAAATTTTTGAGATAAAATTTTTCGTGTCTTCCCTTATTTTGCTTTTAAATACAGTAGCGACAAGGCTTTTATGGATGCTGTATAATAAAAATAAGGGAAACCTTAATATATTACAGGAGGATTTTTTATGAAAGGAAGTATCAGAAGAAAGGGAAAAACATGGTCGTATCGGGTGTATGTGAGCACAGTTGACGGTCAAAACAAGCAAATTGAGAAAGGTGGTTTTAAAACTAAAAAGGAAGCACAGCTTGCGCTCACAAAGTTTGTAAATGACTATGAAGAAACGGGCGTTTATCCCGAAAACAAGAAAATAACTTTTAACGAGGTTTATGAGGAATTTATCGAACTTGAGGGAAAACTGACAAGAGCCTATGCAACACTGAAAAAATATGACTCTATGTATCGGAATCATTTCAAGCCTGCTTTTGGAGATATGTATATGTATTCCGTCACGCAAAAGGCTCTTGAAAGATTTGTAAATGAAAAAGGCGAAAAGTACAGCGAGGAATTTGTGAAAGGCTTATTCAAAACACTAAAGTGCATTTTTGACTATGCCCACAGAAAAAGATATATGAAGCGTAATATATTTGATGATGTAACACCGCCGCCCGACCCGAGGCATATTGGAGAAATAAAAGTCTATTCGCCCGAGGAATTATCTGTTATGTATAAACGCCTTGAAGACACAAATGTAAGGATTCCCTTTTATATTGCACTCAATACCGGACTTCGAGAAAGTGAGTGTATGGGACTTCGTTGGCGTGATGTGAATTTTGAAAAGAAAACTATAAGTGTTAATAAACAACTTCTATATCAGGATAGAAAGTGGTGCTTTTGCCCACTTAAAACCAAGAACTCATACAGAATAATAAATATATCGGATAACTTTGTGAGATTTTTAAAAGATTTAAAAGAACAACAAGCAAAGAATAAGAAACTCTACGGCGAGGGATATAAAAGAAACTTCGTCACTGAACGACTTCATAGAAATAAAGAAAACTATATTGAGGTAACAGACCTTATAAATGTAAAAGAAAATGGCGAAATTCTGACACATAACAGCATTAAGTTCCTGTCAAGAATAATAAGGGATGATTTGCACATTCCGTTTAAGTTCCATAACCTTCGACATACATACGCAACCATATTAGCTGAAAGCGGCATAAGTCCAAGATATGTTCAGGAGATGTTGGGACACTCTAAACTCGAATTTACACTTAAGTATTATACGCATATAACCGGACATATGGCAGATATGGCGAGGATGGCGATTGATAGTGTTTTAAATCTCCCAAAATACGCAACCGACATCGGGAATGCCAGCTTGAGTCTGCAAAGTCTTGTTCTGTAATAGGGTGAGATGGTTCGATGAAATCAACGATGTTTTATGCTTAAATAAAAATAAAAATTTCACAAAACCTATTGACTTTTTAATGCGTCTATGTTACAATTAGGATAAATACTAAATGCGTTTGGAGGTGGTAATGGTGATAAATAGTATTGTTAAGCGGCACAACAGGCTAAATCCGTTTACTGAGGCGCAGATTAATGTTATTCGTGCGGCGACCAAGCTTTTTCTTCAAAATGGTTATACCAAAACAACATTTAAAATGATTGAGCAGGATTCCGGAGTTAAAGTTGGCAATATAACCTATTATTTTCATTCCAAAGAGGAATTGTTGAAGGTTCTTATTGAGGAGATTATGGACTTTCATGCAACGATGCTTGAACATATACAGCAAACAGACGGCGATAACTTATTTGCTTATGCTATGGAAATCACGGCACAGATTGCCTTGTGTGAAAATAATCAAAATGCGTGGGATTTATATTTTTCTTCATATAACTATCCGCAGACTTATGAAGTTATAAAGCTATGGGCTGCTGAGAAGAATTATAATCTGTTCCGCGATCGCCTCCCTGAATGGACGGAGCACGATTTTAAAGCGGTTGAGGAAGTGGCGAGCGGCATTGAGCTTGCGGCATTAAAATCTGTTTGTGACAGAAGCTTCACCCTTGAAAAAAAGATTT
Organism: Oscillospiraceae bacterium; assembly: GCA_015068605.1. Taxonomy (GTDB): domain Bacteria; phylum Bacillota; class Clostridia; order Monoglobales; family Monoglobaceae; genus SIG454. The sequence goes on along the minus strand of SVKF01000011.1, from coordinate 45,023 downwards.
CACTTTTTCTTGATTCCTTATTGATGCTTTATAAGGTGTCGGAGGATGAAAGAAAAAGAGTAATTGAAAAAGTACTTGCTCTTGATTATGCTGAAACAGGGCGAAAAATGTTTGAAAAATTTATTAAGCGACTTGATAAAAGCGAATAATCGGAAATTAAATACTTTTGCAAAGGGGTACCCCTTTATGTTGTACAATATACAACATAAACAATCCCCGACTGATTTATAAAACAATATGCGAATAATATCTCGAAAGGAAGGTTTTTATGAAAACAAGAAGGATACTGGCGACAATTTTGACGATAGCAATGCTTATAACATTGCTTCCTGCGGCCGTAACGGTTTCTGCTGCGACAGGCTCTGCTGCGACAGACCCTGCTGTTGTGTTTACAAAGGAGCTTTTGCCTGCGGCAAGCGGTCAGCCGAGTAAGATTAAGCTTGAGGCTTATACCACAGGCTCCACAACCTCGTCAGCTGCAACTGTGCCGGCTGATATAATACTGGTGCTTGACCAGTCAGGTTCTATGGACGACACAATAGATAACTCAACGAAGCTTGGCGTTATGAAAAATGCTGTTGCCTCATTTGTGTCGGAGGTGGCAAGCTTTAATACTGCAAACAACGATTCGTATCGCCTTGCGATTGTAGGCTTTGCAAGTGAATCGGGATACGATGATAATACCGAAATACTTACCGCTTACGGAACACAAACAATTACAAATACAGTTTATGCACCCGTTGACATAACAACTCTTGACACGGACAATACCTATTACATAGCGGATGGTGACGGATATACGAGAATAAGCTATTATGAAGCGTCAAGCAGCATCCTTGGCTCATATCAGGCAGGCTGGTATACTTCAGGCTTCCTTGGATTCCGTGGCGATTATGTAAATATCCAGAGTACAACTGTTTATGAACGTACTACCGTAACATCCACTGAACCGGTAACAACACCCGGTGTAGCGTATGCAGACTTAACTGACGATAATTATGCAGAGGCACTTGTTAACTGTACGAATGATGCTATTTTGTCAACCGGCACTATCGGCAAGGCGATTGTCGAGCTTGACGGTAACGGAGCAACAAGAACAGACCTTGGCGTGGAAATAGCTGAAAAAATCTTTAGCAGCCAGCCGGCCGGTACATATGCAAATCGTAAAAAGATAGTGCTTGTGATTACAGATGGTGTTCCGACAACAACTTCGGATTTCAGCACAACCGTTGCTAATGATGCTGTTTCCGCTGCAAAGGCAATGAAGGATGGCGGCGCACATATTTTCTCGATGTATCTTGGCACACCGTCTGCTGATTCGGTAAGCTTCCTTCAGGCACTTTCCAGTAACTATCCGGAGGCAACAGCATACAATTCATTGGGAGAAAAAGCGGCGGATTCTTACTATTCCGCACATACACAGAGCAGTGCAGTAACAAATGTTTTCCATGATATTGCATTCTCTATCACATCAAACTCAACCTTGGATGAAAAATCCGTTATAACAGACACTATTTCCGAATACTTCCGTTTGCCTGCAGTGGAGAGCGGTGTTTATGACCTTGAACAAATATCTGTTTACACAGTTGATATGACTTCAAGCGGCTGGGCATCGGAGGAAGAGCTTTTCACAACGGCAACAGTAACAATAGAAGGCGGCAAAACAATAAAGGTAACAGGGTTCAACTTCGGATATCACTGTGTAACCGAAGTTCCCAAGGACGGAACCAGCGGTACAGACTATGGCAGAAAGCTTGTTATCTATATCCCTATTGTAGAGGATGAAAGTGCCGATACTTTTGGCGGATATCTGCCTACCAATTCGGGTGCGGGAATATATCAGACAGCCGACACCGATACAGCTACAATTACAGCGGATAACAAGTATGATAATGTTAGTTTGAGATATAGCCTTGTTGATGATGAAATGTGGAAGCATATAGGAGTGGAAACATCTTATACATTTGAGTATGATGCAACAACCCTTAACGGTATTCTTTCCGATATGATTCCGGCTCAATCCCATCCTGACGGAACGAGAAATCTTGGCGTATCAATGCAGTATTCATTGGTTGACACTAATTTAACATCTGATACCGGTGATGATACTGTAATTGCAACTCTTGATGTTTCAGATGGCACATCTGTTGATGTAACCGATTTTGCTAACTGGACTCTCGGTGCTGAAGCGGAAAAGGTTTTGACAATATCTTCGGATACGAACCATGCAGAAGCAATGTATAGACTTGATTGTGTGCTTACAAACATAAATGATTCGGGTATTACATTTACTGAATCTTCATATCTTGATGTTGAAATTGTTAACGAAGATGTCCACCTTGTGGGCGGCGTAATAGATAATGGCGGTACTCTTACAGTTGAACCTGCAGAAGTCGGTGGCAATGTTAATGGTGAGCAGATAGATAATACATATCGTGAAGAGGTTACTGCCGGTGCAGATACCGCAAAAATGATTTTCAGCGCAAAAGAAGGGTATGAAATATCAAAGATTTTGCACATTACCTCATCAAATCATGACACACCGCTTGATACTGAAACAACATTGTTCGACATAGAAAACAGTATTAACAATGTTACATTTGAAGCAGATGGGTCTTATATATTCCAGGCAACAAATGTTCAGTCCGGTCAGGCGATTGAGGTTTATACAAGAGCTATTGTTTACACGTTGACAACCTCTCATGATTCGGGCAGTATTATTATGGACGGTACAACCTACGCACATCACAATTCGGAATTGCTTGAGGTTTTCTTCAAGGCTCATGAGGGTTATGCAATAAGCTCGGTTGAGGTTGACGGAGAAATATATGATGCATCAGAAATGATTGCGAATGCGATGTTTAATCTTGAAACTGAAGATGGTGAAATACTCAGCGGTGACGTACACCTTTCCAAAACCCGAGACCATGAGGTTAGTGTAACATCAATCAAGAAAACATTTGACCTCACATATAAATATTATCAGCAACAGGAAGACGGTACTTTTACCGAACTCACCTCAGCTCAGGAAAATAATACAGGCGTGGAATTTGGTGCAGATTTGCCAATGCCTTCAAAGCTTGAGGGTGACAAATCGCTTAGTGGCTACACATTAAGAGGCTGGTTTGCCGTACACAAAGGAACAGAATTTACGGAACTGGTTGACTTTTCAACAATGACAATGCCGGCAAGGGATGTTGTTCTATATGCGTTCTGGGAAAAAGACCCGGATAAGATATTTGAAGTTCCTGCTACCGGAAGCATCACAAAGAAGCTTCTGAATGCAAATGGCGCACCTGAAGCTAACGGTTCGGAAATAACATTCAAATTCAGAGCTGTGTTCCACGAACAGGTAGTGGGTGAAGGAACTATTACCCTTGGTTCAAACGAAACCGAAAAAGAAGTTGAAGGTATAACAGTAACCCTTACCGATTTACAGTTTGCACGTTATAAAGAAGGAGATCCGATATATCTTTATGAGGTTAAAGATGGAGATGTAACTTGGATTTATGATGATGTAAGATATGCACTTTATTATGATGGCACAATCAAAAATGTCAATGGTACAGAAGCATCACAAGTGATTTTCACAAACAAAAAAGCTCCGTATCTTGTAAACTATGACTTGGCAGGGGGAAATATCGGCGGCAACATAACTATTGCTCCAAAGATTGTTGGATATACAGATGCAAACCTTCTCCCGACAGAAGCACCTGTTAAAACAAACTTCAGATTTATCGGTTGGAAGGAGGATGCGGTAATTGTTGATAATTCCAAGACGTATGCTGAACTTGCAGGAGCAAAAACAGTTACGGCAATTACTCTTATTGCGCAGTATGAAAGACTTACAACACCTATATCCCCGACAGCAGTAACATATATTGTTGAACATTACAGAGCAAATCAGAATGGTGAATATCCAACCACACCTGATGATACCGAAATGAAAACGGATACAATAGGTGCAACCGTAACAGCTGAAGCGAAAACAGACGGGGATTATGCAAATTATTGTGTAAACGAACAGATGTCAGCGGCGACAAAATCGGCAATCCTTAAAGAAATAACATCACCTGATGACATTGTAACATTAAAACTGTTTTATGATATTGATATAAGCGGTGGCGGTTCAAACCCTGATGAAGGCGATGAAGTTCCCGATATTTATCAAAAGAGGATTACATTTAAAATCTTAAACGGAAAATGGGAAGACGGTTCATCAAAGGATATTGTTAAGGTGGTCGACCTTCTTGATAGCAACGGACAGTATAGCCCAACCGGTACGGCTGATATTACAAGTATCATTCCAACCGGAATGATTAAAAACACAGGATATGATGATCCGGGCGAATGGAGAGAAGAACCTCCGACTGAGGTAAGCAGAACAGAACCGGTTTCTTATATATATGTTTTTCATAAGACACCTGATGTAGTATATGATGAATATGAAGAAGACGAAGCTGAACCAACTCCTCAGACCGAAGAATACACAGAGACTCAGAAGATTCAAGTTGATCCTAATGGCGGTGTGTGGTATTACGATGGACAAAATCATACAACAGTTCAGACAATTGAAATGCAGGACAACATTGACCTCGGGACACCGACCAGAGACGGATATGTATTTATGGGCTGGGTTAAGACCGACGGTACAGGTGAAATAATTCATATTTACACAGCGCAATGGGAAAAAGACGATATTGGCACAACTGACCCTGACGATGGCGACCATGTTGCAGATATCTTCCAGAAGAAGATTATCTTTAAGGTTGTAAACGGAAAATGGGAAGACGACTCAACTGAAGATATTGTGATTGTTGTAAATCTTCTTGACGAATATGGAAAACACAGCAAGAATGGTCAGGCGGATATTGAGGGTTATATTCCGGTAGGAATGAAAGCAAATTCCGGATATAAAAAAGGTGAATGGGATACAACTCCGGTATCACCGGCTATCGGTACGGAAACCGTTACTTACACATATTCGTTTAAAAAATCATCTTCAGGCGGTGGCGGTGGCGGAGGTGTTACAACAAAATACACCTTGACATACGAATCAAACGGCGGTACAGAATATAAAAAGGAAACCTACGCCCGTAACACAATCGTTGATATCGACAAGAGACCGGTAAAAGAAGGTTACGTATTTGAAGGCTGGTACGAAGACAAGGGACTTACCAAGTATGTTGAAGAGGTTAAGATGACCAATGACATTACCGTATATGCAAAATGGGTTGATGATAACGGTGGTGCAGGCAATGGTTATGATACTCCGGGAAGTCTTAACAGCGAAGAACATTTCGCTTATGTTGTAGGCTACACCGACGGTACAGTAAGACCGAATAATAACATAAACCGTGCGGAAGTAACAGCTATCTTTTTCAGATTGTTAAAGCCGGACGAAATAAGAGATAAAAATCTTACAACAGAAAACAGCTTTAACGATATTGATGAAGGAGATTGGCACAACATTGCGATTTCCACAATGGCAAAGCTCGGTATTGTAAAAGGCAGATATTCAGACCGCTTTGTTCCGGATGCGTTCATCACCCGTGGTGAATTTGCAACAATCTGTGCAAGATTTGATAATTCGGAATTTGAAGTTGTTGATAACTTTACAGATGTTGCAGGACATTGGGCAGAACACGATATTCATGAAGCAGCTGCACATGGTTGGATAAGAGGTTATGAAGACGGAACATTCAAGCCTGATCAGTTTATCACGAGAGCAGAGGCTATGACGATGATTAACAGAGTGTTAAATCGTGTACCTGAATCTGCTGATGATTTACTCGATGATATGATTAATTGGCCTGATAACAGTGACAAATCAGCTTGGTACTACCTGGCAGTTCAGGAAGCAACCAATAGCCATGATTATGAAATGAAGAATCATATCTATGAAAAATGGACTTCTCTCAGAGAGTCTACCGATTGGACCAAATATGAATAATTAAGGTCTATATTAAGGCGGTGTTTAAAAAGTCTTTTGACTTTTTAAACACCGCCTTGGCTTTAACATCCCCTTTCTGTCTGAAATGCGGATGATTTTTAGAAAGGTCAATGCTTTTGTGTATTTTTCTCTTATCTGCGGGGTTTTATTGGGTTGAATGCCCTTTGCTTTTAAATTGTTTTTTTGATGTGGTCAAAGGACGGAGATTTTTTATATTGGGTCGGGGTCATATTGGTGTATTTTCTGAAAATCGAGCGGAAAAATTTTATGTTGGAATAGCCAACAGCATAGCAAATATCCGAAATCGCCATATTAGTGGTATCCAGGAGATATTTCGCCTTGTTTATTCGGTGGATTTGCAGGTATTCCTTAAAGCTTACACCAAAATCATTTTTAAACACCGCAGAAATATAAGGAATAGTATAGTTTAATTCGGCGGCGGAACAGGAAAGAAGATTTTGCTCCTGATAATGCTCGTCCACAATTTTAATAAGTGCCTCTGTTATGGGGTTTATTTTTTTGTTATCCTGAAACTGGGGCTCAAGTATATGCATAAGCATGGAAATAACGCTGTTTCTGATAATTTTGCCTGATAATCTTTGGGGATTTTCAAATTTTGATTTCAAAAACCTTATAATGTTCAGTAAAGAGCCGTCATTATCATGCAAAATCGTGTCAACGGGAAAAGCACCCGAGCGCATTTCTGAACTGAATTTGTCGTTTTTAAATAATTCTTTTAAGGAGGAGCAGGATTGAATATTTTTGTCTATGAGCTGAGGCGTAAACACCATAGTGATACCTAATGCGTTGTGTACAACAAGGCTGTGAGTTGTTCCTATATCGATAAATATATAATCACCGGCGTGGAGAGGTTTTAACTCTTCCCCGTTAATTGAATGGTCAATAGTTCCGCTAACAACATAGACCATCTCAAGAAAAGTGTGGTGATGGTTGGGAGATAGACTATATTCCTGCTGAGATTCATGAATGGCAAAATTGTCAATTTGTTTATGAAAAGCATCTTCAGCATCCTTGATGTTGAGCATTATTGACTGATTCTGAATAATCATAAATAAGCACCTCTTTTTAAATAAATATGGGTATTGTTTTTTATTTTATTATACTGTATACTTTTAAATAGAGCAATAGTTATCTTTAACAATAAATTTGTGGGGATTATGGCAACTTTGTTAAAGTTTGCTAAATATAATTGATGTTGCTGATTTATTATAAATATTAAAAATGGGGATTATTTCCTGCTGTAAGAGAGGTAGAGTTGTTATGATGAAGTTAAACAGAAAAATGTATCTTGACCGTGTGAGTGCGTGTTGGATAGGTAAAAATATAGGCGGAACAATGGGTGCTCCTTATGAGGGCGACCCTAATATGCAGGATATAAGCGGTTTTGCAACACCGCCGGGCGAGCCTATGCCAAACGACGATTTGGATTTGCAGATTATCTGGCTCACAGCGGTTGAGGACAGAGGAATATACAGTATAACTCCGAGAGTTTTGGGTGAATATTGGCTTAATTATGTTGTTCCTTATTGCAATGAATACGGAAACGCAAAGGCGAATATGAAGCTTGGACTTCTTCCGCCATATTCGGGGGAATATCTTAATGAGCAATGGAAAAACTCAAACGGGGCATGGATAAGGACTGAAATCTGGGCTTGTCTGTTCCCCGGCTTTCCACAGTATGCAGTTAAATATGCTTATATGGACGCCTGTGTTGACCACGGGTTGGGCGAGGGAACTTATGCGGCAATGTTCACGGCGGCACTTGAGAGTGCGGCGTTTTTTGAAAACGATATAAGAAAGCTTATTGACACAGGTCTTTCATTTATACCAAAGGATTGCCGTGTTGCGAAAAGCGTAAAGCTTGCCATTGAGCTTTATGACAAGGGCGTTGAATTTAAGGAAGCGAGAAATGCAATCGTAAAAGAATCTGAAGATTTGGGTCTTTTCCAGGCTCCTGCTAACCTTTCTTTTGTTATTTTAGGCTTGCTTTACGGCGAGGGCGATTATAAAAAGTCAATGATTTATGCAATCAATTGCGGTGATGATACAGATTGTACTGCGGCAACAATCGGCTCAATTATGGGGCTTATGCACGGAACAGAGTTTGTTCCCAAGGATTGGCAGGAATACATAGGTGATAAAATTGTTTCAAGCTATATCGACTGTGCGTACCCACGCCGTGAGTATACTTGCACAAGACTTACAGAGAGAATTTATCAGCTCGTTCCCTCTGTTTTAAAGGCGCACGAAATCTATATGGAGTATACCGATGGCGAAACAGAGCGAGTTGAAGCACCGGAGCTTTTCATAACTGACCACGAAATGGCAACAACGGGACTTTCAATCCACTTCCCTGACCTAATCTGGGCAAAGGGCAGAGTTGAGTTTGATAAGCATACCGTACGACCCGGAGATACATTAAAGCTTGATTTCATTTTTTCAAATACATTAAATGATACAAAGCAGATAAGAGTTAAGCTTCATCTTCCTGAAAGCTGGACGGCTGATCGCGAGGATGTTAATTTATATGTCCGCGAAATGAGATACCGCTCAAAGGATAAGCAGAGTGCAGTTGTGACGGTTGGCGAGATTGTTAAGGGAATGAATAAGATAAATATTGAAATTTCATCACCCGGAAGACTTACCTCAACAGTTGTTCCTCTCATTATCTGGGGATAATAAAACAGAAAAAAATAAATTTATATAAATTTTTATAAAGGGAGCGATTTTTATGAAAAAATCCTTATTTAAAAAGGTTTTAGGTTTAACGGTAGTCCTTGCAATGCTTTTGCAGAGCCTTGGCGGAATTGTGTTTGCCGACACAACGCTCACAGGTGACGGAAGTGCAGAAAATCCGTATCAGATTGGCACTTATCAGGAGCTTGAGTATTTCCGTGATTTGGTTAACGATGGAGAAGTAGGTATACACGCAATTTTGACGGCAGACATTGCTATTTCCGATGGTGCTGAATGGTATCCGCTGGGCAATGCAACTTATCCGTATAGCGGAATATTTGATGGAGCGGGTTATAAAATTTCCAATCTTGCGTTAAACTCAACAGGCTGGCATGCCGGTTTCTTCGGTGGTACAAATGGTGCGACAATTAAGAATCTTACGGTAGAGGGTAATGTGACGAGCACGGCGGCTTATGCAGGCGGACTTATCGGACAGGCAAATAATACGACTATTGAATATTGTACCTTCATGGGTAATGTAACAGGTGTTGGCGGTGCTATTGCAGGTTTTATCGGAAGAACAGATAATGCTGCATTTACTACAATTAACAACACAATCAAAAACAGTGCATTTATCGGTAATGTAACAAATAGTGCAAGCGGAAGTGCATCGGGATTTGCATATTCCAAGACAGATGTAACAAATTCATATATTGTAGGTGATGTTACAGGTCACACAGAAGTTACAGGTGTGGGCTGGCAGTCAACAGCAACAAACTGTTTCGCTTACGGAACACTTACTGCTAATACAACAAACGGATATGTGTGCAGAATAGCAGGGACAGCAACCAATTGTTACTATCTTAATCATGTTACAAAGAGCCTTGCAGGGCAGGGTACACAGAAAACAGTTACTGACTTCAAAAACGGAAGCATTGCTTATGCTTTAGGTGATGCATTCGGTCAGACAATCGGAACAGACGATTACCCTGTTTTCAGAACAGAAACAAATAAGGTTATTCTGAATGAAAATGGTGACTACATAAACGAAGGCGGAGCTGCAATCGAGAAAGAGCCTATTGAAATCGGTTCATATAATGACCTTGTTACATTCCGTAATATGGTAAATGCAGGGGAGACAGATGCCGACGCAATTTTAACAGCAGACATTGATTTATCAGTTGAATCAAGCTGGACACCAATAGGCGTTTATGCAGCGGGAACAGATGATGCAACTGATGTAGATATTAAGTATACAGGTACATTTGACGGTAACGGACATAAGCTTACTAATTTCATCATCGCAGGAAATTATCGTGGCTTGTTTGCGTATACTGACGGTGCAACAATCAAGAATTTGACTATTGAAGGCGGAACAAGAGCGGACGGCAAGGGTTCAAGCCATGGTCTTAATAACGGTGCTTTTGCGGCGACTGCGGTTGGAACAACCATTGAAAACTGTAAGTTTATCGGTAATGTAACGGGTTATTCAACAATCGCAGGATTTTTGGGCTACACAGATTTAGCGTCAAGCTCAATGAATACAATAACAAACAGCGCATTTATCGGTAATCTCACATCAGAGTCAAACGCAGCGTCCGGTTTTGCGAGAATGTATACTCTTGTTAAAAATTCATACTTAATCGGTGATGTAACGGGTAAGAGTGAGGTTTCAGCATTTGGTTTAAGAGCAACGGTTGAAAACTGTTTCACATACGGAACAATTACGGCAACAGGAACGGGAACATGGGATAAGGCTTATCCTATTTGTGCTCCCGATGCCACAAATTTCGGTAACAGTGCAACTAATGCTTATTACTTTAATGCAGTAGCTTCAAGCGGTGTTGCAGGTGGCGGTACAAAGGCAACCGATTATGAGTTTAAGAGCGGTAAAATTGCGCATCTTTTAGGCGATGCATTCGGTCAGACAATCGGAACAGACAACCATCCTGTTTTCAGAACAGAAACTAATGCGGTTATAACAAATGCAAACGGCAATTATATAAACGAAGGCGGAGAGCCACTTGTTTATGTATGGGAAATCAGCACATACGACCAGCTCGTCGAATTCAGAAATGCAGTTAATGCAAAGAATGGCGTTGCTATGGCAGGTAAGGTTGAGCTTTTGGCAGACATTACAATTCCTGACGGAGTAAACTGGACCCCAATCGGAACATGGACATGGGCGGCAAGTCCTTTTGATTCCTCTAAAGATGCAATCTTCACGGGAACCTTTAACGGAAACGGTCATAAAATAACAAATGTTGTTGTAGATGGTTTAGACCCTGCATGGCACAGCGGCTTCTTCAGACAGACAAACGGAGCGACAATCAAGAACTTGACTATTGAAGGAAATATCGGAACATATGACGGAACGAATTACAGCATTGATGCGTATGCCGGCGGTCTTATCGGTGCGGCAAACGGAACAACCATTGAAAACTGTACATTCAGAGGCAATGTTTATGCGAAAAATATGGCGGCAGGCTATATCGTAAGAACAGATACAGCGACAGTTGATAACAATATTATAAACTGTGTATTTGATGGAACCGTTCAGAGTGAATTGGGCTGGGCATCAGGCTTTGCTTATAAAAATACAAATATAGAAAATTCCTATTCCCTCGGCACTGTGACAGGTAAAACAGAGGTTTCTGCGTTCGGGCTTTGGACAGGTGTTAAAAACAGCTTCTCATACGGCTCGGTTATTGCGACAAACGGCAGTGTATACCCGATTTCTGCAGGTAAGCTTGGCAGAGATGGTGTAAATGACCAGAGTGCAGTAAGCAACTGTTATTATTCAAATTTGGTTGCAGGCGGACTTGGAACTCAGGCGCAGATGATGGAATTTATAAACGGTAAGGTTTGTTACCTCTTAAATCAGGGCGCAGGCGAGATTATTTACGGTCAGACAATCGGAACAGAGCTTTACCCTGGGTTCTACAACAACAATATGGTTTATATTTCAGGTGACACGTATGTTAACGGCACAGGTGCGTTTGCCGGAGTAAATGCTGAAAAAGCGTCGGTTATCGCATCGGAGGATACCTTCGTTATGGTGGCTCAATACGCAAAGGACGGCGATGTTGAAACACTTTTGGCGGTAACACCCGTTAATGTAACTGCAAATCAGCTTTATACACAGAATATAACCCAAATGGAGGGCGCAGACGTATATAAAGTATTTGTATGGAACAGTATGACAGGAATGATTCCTGTATGCAATAATGCAGAATATGTAATTGAACAGTAATAAAAATAATCCCGACTGCGGCTTATCCGCAGTCGGGAAATATAAAGGATAATACTTATGAAACTTAAAAAAATTATCACCCTGATTTTGGCATTTGCTATCCTGATGTCGGCAAGCGTAACTGTTTTTGCGAGCAACTCGGTTACGGCGGAGCTGTATATAGATAAGCTTGGTCATATTTTTACGGATATGGCGGTGAAGGTTGATGTGGCAATCATAAATTCAGGAACAGCACAAACGGTTGAATATAGCTTGGATATTATGTATGAAGACGGAAGTGTGGCATACACAACCGGTGAAACCCTTGAAATGAGTGCAGGTGGCTTTAAGCTTATAACGGCTTCCTTTGATGCACCTAAATATGGCTTTTATAATGTCAATTTAACTGCAAACGGTGAGGTTATCAAGTCAACAAGATTTTCTGTTGTTAATGCAGGGAAGGTTTTGAATAATAAGTTGGGGATAAATTCTCTTTACCAGGTGGGAAACGGGCTTGGCGATATAGATAAGGTTCAAAAGCTTTTTGCGGACACGGGCTTTGGTCAGGTGCGTGAGGGGTTAACCTGGAACCACTTTGAGGCAACAGAGGGCGAATATGCCCTGACGGATAACCAAAAATCATACCTTTCTGAAATCAAAAACAATAAACAAAACCATCTTGTTATTTTAGGACATGAGAATATTGCAAGAGGAATAAATTTCCCGAAAACAGATGATGAAATAACTGCTTGGTGCAGTTATGTTGAGGAGCTTGCACAGGATATTGCTCCCTATGGAATAAAGGATTTTGAACTCTGGAATGAGGTTAATATTGCATCGGAGTTTGGACATGGAGAGGTATCAAGCGAAGAATATGCAAAGCTAATACTTGTGACAAAGCCTATTTTGGATAAGTATATTCCTGATAACAGAATGTTTGCTTTCAGTTTGGCAGGGGAACAATACACAAGCACATGGTCTGATTTTATGGACGAATGTTTTGCAGTTGACGGCGTAATCGAAAGCTTTGACGGAATAAGTTATCACCCATATTATACGGGCTATGACCCTGAAGATAAGATTTTGGTATCTCTTGCAGAAATAGAAGAAACTGTCAAAAAATGGGGTCTTGAGGATAAGGCGTTAATCATTTCCGAAATGGGCTGGACTTATGAGGATGAAACGGCGGAAAATGAGGAAATTCAGGCAAAGAGAACTGTAAGATTTGCCGCAATGGCTTATGATAAGGTTGAATATATTGATTGGTTTGTAAATTTAGAAAGAATCAATTTAACTTATGAACCTGATATTCATTTTGGTTTCCTTAAAGGCTGGAAAGACCAGGAAATAAACTATGAGGCAAAGCCAGTTTTCCTTGCTATGGCAAACTTTAATACCTTAACCGCAGGGGCGGGAAGTAACGAGAATTTGTCGGATGTAAGCAACGACAGATACATTTATAAATTTAAAAAGGGAAAGACGAATCTTTATATGCTCTGGAAAACCGAAGGTGAGGAGCAGATTGATTTTGAGATTGGAACCGACAAGGCGGTTGTGTATGATTTTTACGGAAATTCCACTGCTGTTTTGGCGGAAAGCGGAGTAATTTCGTTAAATATAAGCGACAAGCCCATATATGTTACAGACGATTTTGAAGAGGGTTTGAAAATTGATACAAATATTGTGACAATAAGAGGAATAGCCAATGAGGTAAATCAGCCTGTTACAATAATGGTTTTCCGTCCTGACGGAGAAACTGTTTTGAATAAGGGCGAGTTTGTCTATGTTGGGGAAACGAAAACATCATCCGATGGTAGATATAAGTTTAGCTTTAAGGATGAGGAATATGACAAGGGCGAGTATAAGATTATGCTTCGTGTGGGTGATATACAAAGCTCAACGGAGTATGAATACAGCATTGCTGTGCCATGCTTAACCCTTGCTGATGCTAATGGAAACCAAATTGGTGACTTGGGCGATATTACAGATGAAACCATAAACGCAAGGCTTGAGGTTATCAATATTAAGGATTATACAGTAGAGGGAATGATGGTTTGCGGATTGTATTACGACAATGTGTTAATTGATGCGCAGACAATTCCTGTTTCGGTGGATAAAACCCAAACGGTTAAGGAATATCAGCTTACCTATCCGAGCGACAAAGCGGTTGACACTATAAAGGTCTTCCTTTGGGATAATAATTATTCACCAATGATTGAGAGCATAACAGTTGAGTAATAAGTTCATGTGAAAAGAGGTGCTTGTTTATGAAATCATTAAGGAGAATGCTTGCGTTGATTTTGTCCGTTATACAGCTTTTAGCCATAGCTCCCGTGACTGCGGAAACAGCAGACACGGCGGCTCCCCGTGTTTTGTTTAAATTTACGGGAGACGAGGCAGATGACAGCGAGTGGGCGAAGCAGGTGAATACCTATGAGGTCACAAATCTTGGAGATGGGCATGGAAATGTTTTAAAGGTTGGCTACAGCGAAACCTATGCAGCCATAAATGAGGCAAGCCCCATAACCTACGGAAGTGTTGTGTTGAGCTTTGATTTTAAATGCGACACACAGTATGCACATTCCTATATAAGTGTGGCAAAAGATAAGGATTCATCCTTTGTTCCGACAGTTTCGGCGGATAATGGAACTTTTTATGTTCTCCATAATAAGGATTCCTATGTGGGCGTAACTGTTCCGGAGAACACCCTGACTATGAAAACTAAGGAGCTGGTTATTGAGCCGTCAATGTGGTATCATATAGATTTATGGATGAATTTTGATAGAAAAACCATTGAATATTATGTTGACGGGAAACAGCTGTCAACGGAAATGATGAATGAAAAGCTTACAAGCTTTTACAGTTTTGGATTTTTGTCGGGAAGCAAGAATAATTCCTATTGCCTTGATAATATGTATATAGCTCATGTTCCGACAGGAATTCCATCAACCTTTGATTTTGTTATGGGAACACCTCCGGAGGTTGCAACGGCTTGCTATGTTGAAACAAAATATGAGCCTCTCGGTCATATTTATACAGATTCAAATATAAGCCTTACGGCAGAGCTTGAAAATGTTTTAGATGAAGAAAATGAAGTTATGTATGACTATCGTGCAGTAACCAAGGACGGGCATCTGGCTTACAGCAAACAGGAGAAAATAAAGCTGTCCCCGAAGGAGAAAAGGGTCATAGACATTTCCTTTAAAGCAAAGGAATACGGCTTTTATGACAGTATTTTCACGGTTACAGAGCCGAAAAACGGATACAGTGCAAAAAGAGCCAGCCGTTTTTCTTATATTAAAATAAGAAGTGACGGGAAAAAGAGCAGAATAACGGGAAATAACTCCCATTATCAGGTAAACCGAGGAACAGTTGAGGTAGAAAGGATACAGAAGCTTTTCTCCGATATGGGTATGGTTGAAATGCGTGAGGGTGTTCCGTGGGCACAATATGAGCAAACGACAGGCGTATATAAATTAACAGGGTATCATCTTGCGATGCTTGAAAATATGAAAGCTAATAATCAGAATGTTCATTTTATATTAGGTCACGAAAACCTGGCAAGAAAGATAGATTTCCCCAAAACTGATGCAGAGCTTGAAGCTTGGGGGATGTATGTGGAAAACCTTGTTCGTGAAGTTGCACCTTATGGAATAAGAGATTTTGAGGTGTGGAACGAAGTCGACTTAAGCTGGGGTAATGGAAAGCTGACAGCAGAAGAATATGTGAAACTTTTGAAAGTAACATATCCGATTGTTCATAAATATGTTCCAAACGCAAGAGTTTTTGCATTCAGCTGTGCGAGAAACTACACAAATTTTATTGAGGAATGTCTTTCAATAGAAGGCTGTGCTGACAACTTTGACGGAATAAGCTACCACCCGTATGATGTTGCGACACGCCCTGAAGTTGATAATTTTCATCCCGTTGAAAACAGTTTCCATGAGTATATTGCGGAAATTGACGGACTTGTTGAAAAGTGGAATCTTCAGGATAAGGCGCTTGTTATTTCGGAGTTCGGTTATACAACCTCAACAAGATATATGACAGAGGATGACCAGGCGAACTGGACTGTTCGTGCGTCCTGTCTTGCTTATGACCATGTTGAATATATTAACTGGTTTATGAATGTTGAAAAAATTGATAACAGGTCAACCACGACCTTGTCCTCTGATTCGGAATACCATTTCGGATGGCTTCGTGCGTGGAAAAACGAGGATATTTTGTTTGAGGCAAAGCCTGTTATTGCATCGGTTGCGCAGTATAATTCCATGATTACGAAAGAAGCTGAGAGCCTCGGAAGCCAGGACATTGCAGGGGGTAAGGGTAAGCTTTACCGATATAAGAATGACGGACATGACATACTTATGGCTTGGGCAATTCAGGGCGTAGAGGATTTTGCCATTGATTTGGGAGTATATCAGGCGGTTATCTATGACAGATTTGGAAATTCCCATATTCAGAAAACCGAAAACGGAATTTTGTATCTGCCAATTTCGGAAGAACCACAGTATATAGTGGGGAACTTCACCAAATTTGACGAAGCTGCAGCAGGCGGATTTACCATTGAGCAAAATGCTTTGGAGGCGGCGAGAGGCGATGTTCTTGAAATCAAGGTAAAGAAAAAAATCGGCGGCGACAGGGATTATAGCGTCGATGTTAAGCTTCCGGAGGGAACAGAGCTTGCTTATAACAGCGGATTTTCAAAAGGAATTTGCAAAATAGGCGTTAAGCTGAACGAAGATTATGTAAGCGGTTCAACCGCAAAGGTTACAGTTAAGAATTTGAACGGCGACGGCGTCTGGTACAGAGAACTGCCCATGAATGTTATAAAGGCGGCAGAAATGGAATTTTCTATTGAATACAACAAAAGCGGAAGATGGAAGGGTGTTCTTAAAGTAACCAACTCATCCAACAACAATATTTCGGGAGAACTGAATATTTCCAATCCCAATGAACTTTGCGAGATAATTCCATCTGTGAAAATTGATAATATTCTTCCGAAAATGACCCGTCGGGTTGAGTTTAATCTTCCGGTTCAGGCAACAAAGGACTATATCGAGTTTAAAGGTGAGGTTGCCTTAAATAACGGTGATGTTGTTAAGGTTGAGGAATCGTCGTATTTTACAGGGTTTACTCCAATTCCGAAGGCCCCGAAAATTGACGGAGTGATCGAGAAAAATGAATATAACGAGTCCTTGCCCGTTATTTTGGATAAGGAAAGAATGGTGCAGGGTATTGCAGGAGATAGAAATACGTTTATGTGGACAGGTGCCGGCGATTTAAGCGGAAAAGGGTATCTTAACTATGACGAGGATTATTTCTATTTGGCAATGGAGGTCGAGGACGATATTATGGGCTCAAATGACCCGCAGAAAAGAATATGGTCAAATGACAGTATTCAGTTCTCCTTTGCAGAGCGGAGAGTTAAAGATTCTGGCTATACGGAAATCGGTATAGGAGTCGTTGATGATAAGCCGTCTATTGCAAGATATTATTATATGGGCGAAAAAGAAAATATTGTTTTCCACGATGCTATCGGTAAAAAAGACGGCTTTGAAGAGGATATGGAGCTTATGATTTCCAGAAAGGGAACAAAAACAGTCTATGAGCTTAAGCTTCCGTGGATAGATATTTACCCGACAAATGAGCCGTTTTCAATGGATAATGTGTTCTTCGCAATTATCATAAACGAGAATGACTTAAACGGCAGAGAAGGCTGGCTTGAATTTTCGCCGGGTATCGGAAATGAAAAAAATCCTGCTATTTTCACAAATGTTGTGGTTATAAAATAGACACATGAAAGGAGAGGCAAAAATGAGAAGGTCAAAGTTAATGCGAAAAATAATATGCTCTCTGATTGCAATGTCCTTGACGGGAATCGGTGCGGTTAGTGCAGAGGATTTAACGTCTGAGGCTGAAGAGATGGGTATGTTTTACGCAACAGCAGACATAAAAGATGATGAAATCAAGATTGAATTTTCCATGCTTCCTGAAGAAATAGGTGCGTCGGATTTATCTGTTATTAATACGGAAACAGGGGAAGAGCTTTCGGTCAAAGAGCCGTATTTTCTGAGCCGAACAATGGTTATCCCCTTAAATGAAAAGCTTGATGCAACAGTTGAGTACTGTATTATTTTGCCCGAGGATATGGAATCTCTTGACGGTGATATTATATATGAACCGTATATTTATTTTGTATCGCCTATGGACAGGGAAAATACACAGCAGGTCGTTATTGTTAATGACACCTTTGATGATTATGTGAAAGATGGCGAGCTCCCTCCGAATTGGTACGGAAGAACCCAGGGGAATTATAACGATTTTAATATTTATTCGGATGATGAACACGATAAAGCGTTTTATGCGGGAATGAACGGTCTTGTTCAGGTTTTGAACACGAGAAACTTCGGGAAGGCTATTGATTACAAGTTCAAAATGGAGTTTGACTATAAACAGACAGCAATGAATAAGTATATTAAAGGCGAAGATGACCCAAATCTTGTTCAGGCGGTTTATGACTCGGTTAAATCGGGAAAGCCGGGGATGACTTCCATTGACCAGCTTAACCAGAATATGAGAATGTTACTTGCTCCTGTTGCAGAGGACGGAAAAGCACGAATGGACTCAAACGGAAAGGATTTGGGAGCGGCTAACTTTTTACCGTCTGCCGACAGAAGCTATGTTTCAAATGATAAAGTTGTTTATCCGGATGCATTTTTCCAGCTTTACGGAGACCGTCTCGGTTTTGGAAACGGTATTCTCCCAAGCGAGGGAAACTATGTCAGAATTGAGAAGGATAAATGGTATCATATAGAGCTTGAGTTTGATATGGAAAATCTTGAGGTGACAGGATATATTGACGGTGAACAAATCGGACCTGTTTCACTTCCTGCAGGTTATAAGGATGCGCAATACGGGACGGTTGCCGCAAGAGCCTCATTCTGGGTGGAAAATCCTGTAAAGTTTGAGATAATTGACGGAAGCGTTAATTATATCGACAGTGTAACAGGTGAAGAAAAAACCTTCTCGCATACAAATGACTCTAATTTTGTTATTGATAACTTTAAAATCACAAATGAAGAGCCTGAATTTAAGCCTTTGAAAACCAGACTTGTTTCGGTTGACGGTGAGAAATTTGAGCCACTTCGTGAAATTAAGTCTGTTATAAATAAAATGGAAATAAGCTTCACCTCAGGGGTTGATACGGCTTCTGTAACGACTGAGAGCGTTAAGGTCTGTGATGCTGACGGAAATGAATATTCCTTTGAGGTTGAAGACTATAACGAGGAGGATTACACGGTCGAGCTTGCCTTTGATAAATTTCTCCCGTTAAATCAGGAATATACGGTTTTGGTAAGGGGAGTTGAATCCAATTTAGGCGCGGAAGCAAGGGATTATACGACAAGCTTTTCGCTGGGAAACGGCAAGGGCTTGTATGTTGGAAATCTCAAGGTGCTTGATGGCTATAAAAACGAGATAACCGGAGCGGTCAACGCCGGAACTGTTGCCTTTTTTGAGGGTTATATGGCTGAAATAGCAGGAAACGAAAGAAATTTAAATCTTGTTCTTGCATCATATAAAAACAGTGAAAATGGCGAGAGAATGGTCGGACAGAAATCAAAAACAATCACTCTCAAATCAGCCGAAAAAACTGTTTCTATTTTCAGCGATATGATAATGCTTATGATAATGGAGAATGTTGACAGCGTAAAAGCCTTTGTTTATGAGCTTGACGGCTATACCAAGGCTGACGGCTTTGCAAATATCAAGGCGTTAAAGGACTCGGTCTTGGTGTATGGAAATGCAAATCCAAAGGAACAGATAATCCTTGATATTCCTGCGGATAAGGAGCAGTATGCGACTAATAAGGATTGCACAATGGTATACAGAAAAGTGATAAATGCTGATGAAAACGGCGAGTTCAGCTTTAAGCTTTCAACAGAGAAATTCAGCACAGGGGAATATACCGTGTATGTTTACAGGGCAGACGAAATGCTCCTTGACACGGGTGAATTTATATATGCAACGGATACGAGTGTGGAAAATGCCGTGGCGATATTGAATTTATCAACCGATAAAGCGCAGACTCTTTCGGAGCAGTATATAAATTTAGGTATAGCCCTTGAGCTTTATAATGCCGGCTCAAATGAAACCGTGGCGGTGCTTCTTGATAAAATGGAGAGCCTGCCTGAAAATGATGCTGAAGAAGCGAAGAACATCCTGAACAAGCTTTATCTCATAACAGCCGTTCAAAAGGGAAGCGAAGACAATCTGTTTGATTATGCACAGATGCTTGAGTTAGAGAATGAAGGAATTTCCGAATGGATGGATAAAGAGTATGTAACAGAGCAGTTTGAAAAAAGTGTTACAGCAAAGCTTGAAGGAAAGAATTTTACCTCCGTTGATGATTTCTATGATGCTTTAACGGAACAGTTTGTTTTGTCAGTTGTGGAATTAAAAGACGGTTATGGAAATACAAAGGAAATCGTAAAAGCCTATGAAAACGAAATCGGTGTTGCTGCGGAAAAGCTTTCTGAGGCAGCCTTCAGAAAAACGGCAGGAAAAGAATATGAAAGCTATGCAGAGCTGAAAAAAGCGTTGGAGGCTAACAATAAAACCGAATCCGGCGGAGGCGGAGGCGGCGGCTCATCGTCAGGTGGCGGCGGAGGCTCGTCGTCGGGCGGAGGCTCGAAACCGTCAAATGTTACCTTGCCTATTGAGGAAAATGAGGTAAGCGAAGCTCCGCTTTTGTATGATATATTTGAAGATATAGAAAATGTTGAATGGGCAAAGCCTGCCATTGTTTACCTTGCCGAGCAGGGGATAATAAACGGAACCTCAAAGACAACCTTTAGCCCGAATAATTTAATTACCCGTGAAGAGATGGCGAAAATTCTTGTAAACACATATCTTTCGGACAAGGAAGAGGGCGTGGTGCCGTTTAAGGATGCGGATAAAACAGCGTGGTATTATCCGTATATCGCAAAGGCTTACGGCAGCGGAGTGGTTAAAGGCTACAGCGAGAGTATTTTCGGGGTAGGCGATTATATCACAAGACAGGATTTGGCTGTGATGGTTTATAACGCATCCTTGTCGGGCGGTAAAAAATACGCCAATGTGTCGGATGTTAAGTTTGACGATGATGAAGAAATAGCGGAATACGCAAAAACTGCGGTTTATGCACTTAAAGGAGAAAATGCCATAAACGGTGTTGACGGCTCGAATTTTTCTCCTAAGGGCAGAGCAACAAGAGCCGAAGCGGCGAAGATAATATACAGCTTGCTTAAACTGTAGGAGACGGAGAGAATATGAAAACGAAGGATATAAGAATAAGAGACCCCTTTATTTATGCAGAAAACGGGAAATATTATATGTATGGAACGGAGAAGCAGGAAAAGCTTTGCTTTAAGGTTTACGAAAGCGAGGATTTGGAAAACTGGTCAGAGGGAAAGACGATATTTGAAAAGACTGAGGATTTTTGGGCGGAAAAATGGTATTGGGCGCCTGAGCTTCATAAGTATTGCGGTAAATATTACCTTTTTGCCTCATTTGAGGGGGCGTGCACTCAAATTCTCATAGGTGATGCACCCGACGGAGAGTTTACTTCGTATGCAGACCCTCCGACACGAACGGAATTAAAGTGGCAATGTATAGACGGAACTCTCTATGTTGATAAAAATGGAATTCCCTATATTGTTGTGAGTCATAATGAGGATGTATTCCATAACGAAAAATGGCATATAAGTGAGTCAAGCATAGAGGCTTTAAGGCTTACAAAGGATTTAAAAAAATCCGTGGGAGAACCGATTCCGTTGCTTTATGGCAGTGAATTTGAGAAAAGCGTTTCAAGGCGTGGAAACAACAATATATGGCACGTTACGGAAGGTCCGTTTATGCAGAGAACCGAAGAAAACCTGTATATGCTGTGGTCAGGATTTAACAAGGACAGCAATGGAGCTTATAACTATTTTCAGGCTGTTGCCAAATCCGACAATGGGGAAATTGACGGAAACTGGATTTTCCAGGATGAGCTTCTTTATGACAATGACGGCGGACACGGAATGGTTTTTCGTGACTTTGGCGGAAATTTAAAGCTTGTTATCCACACGCCAAACAGCAAAGCAGGAGAGGAACATCCGTTGATTTTCGATATTGAAGAAAAAGACGGTAAGCTGCTTTTAAAGGAAGAATAAAGGCTTATAGCTTCGTTTAAATTGATTTATAACAGAAGGAGGAAATGTCAATGAAAAAGATACTGACACTGCTTTTAGTGATGACAATGATTTTATCTGTGCCGTTTTCCAAATCTGTCAACGCAACGGTATTAGAAAATACTGAAAATAGTGCACTTGAACTGTTAGGTAAAATAGGTGTTATAGAATTGAGTAATGACGCAATGGCGGAAAATATTGTTACAAGGGAAGATTTTGCACTCTATCTTGCAAATTTGCTTGGCGTTGACACGAATTTAGAGGCGACACAAAGGTATTTTTCGGATGTGGCTATGACGGCATACGGCGCAAAAGCCATAGAAAGCTTAACAGAGCTTGGGATAATAAGCAGACCGGCAGACGATAAATTCCGTCCGGATGACAATATTGCTTTAGAAGAAGCGGTTAAAATGCTTTGTCAGGCAATGGGGTATGGCGAATATTCCAATGTCAGAGGCGGTTACCCTATGGGTTATCTGAAAACTGCAAGAGAATGTGGATTTTTGATTTCGGTTGCGGACGAGAAGGCTATTAAGGTTAAGGAAATCGCAAGGCTGATTTTTGAAGCATCGCAGGTGGGAATGTATGAGCCTGTTATTATAGGCAATGATTCTATGGAATATACCGCCTCATCAAAAAATACTTTATTGTCCTTATACCACGATATTTATTTTGATGAAGGAACAGTAAACGGCGTAAGCGGCAGAACAATCAATTTCGATACACCGCCGGAGGATGGCATTATGTATATTGACGGAATGCAGTTTTATGCTGATGAGGATGTTGAGAACAGCGAGTATCTGGGCGAATATGTGAAATATTTTTACAGATATAAAAGTACGGATAAATTGCCGAGGGTGATTTATCTTGCAAAAACCAAAACGGAAAATGTTAAATTTGAAATCAGCAATTTTGTTTCTTTCGATTATGATGAAATAACCTATTTTGCAAGCGATGAAAG
Source organism: Oscillospiraceae bacterium (assembly GCA_015068605.1). Classification (GTDB taxonomy): domain Bacteria; phylum Bacillota; class Clostridia; order Monoglobales; family Monoglobaceae; genus SIG454. Next base: position 21,966 of record SVKF01000011.1, on the reverse strand, counting down.
CTCTAAGGAACAGAGGGAGAAGCTTGAGGATGCGGTGATTGTTTATAACGGCTACCCTGTTGATAAGGATATAACAAGACTTTTTGATGAGCTTAACAAAGGCTTTATATCGCTAAAGGACAGCGATAATGATAAAATATTTGATTTGATTGTTATAGATAATTATGAAACTGTTGTTGCAAGCGGTGTGGACAAGGATAAAATGCTGATTTACAGCGAAACAGGAAACGGGAATTATCTGGATTGCAAGGGATATAATAATGTGAAAATCTATGATGGAAATATGAATCCCCTTGAAATTGACGAGATAAAAGCCGAGAATGTTTTATCTGTCGCAAAAACCTATAACAGCAATGAGCATATAACAATAATTGTTTCAAGCATAGTGGTGAACGGAACACTTGATTTTGTTAAATCGGGGAAAACAACCGTTGCAAAAATCAACGGAGTTGAGTATACGGTTGATAAAAAATATGCAGAGGATTTTAAGGCTGAGGTCAAAAACGGAAACAGCTATTATTACGGATGTGATTTTATGAATGAAATTGCGTTTGTTTCCGCAGAGGTGTCAAAATCTATGAGCTATGCCTATGTTATTGACACAACCTACATAAAGGACGGCTTTGACGAAAAGGTTTTGGTAAAGGTGTTAGACCCAAACGGAAAGATAACAGATATTGCCTTTGCGAAAAATATCAAAATTGACGGCAGAAGATATAAAAATGAGCCGAAAAAGGCACAAAGTGCATTCTTAGCGTTGGGCGGCGGAGAGCTTAAAGCCACAATGATGAGATATACTCTTGACGCAGAGGGCAATTTTAAGGAGATTGATACACCGTTCTTAAATGAGCCTTATGAAAATGACCGTAGCTCACTCACGCCAATCTATGGCTATACAGATGACTTTTCAGTTAAGTATTACAGAGATTACCGCATAGGTCTTAGAGCATATATGACGGCGGACACACCTGTTTACTGCGTACCTTATGACCCGGTTTATGGTGAAATTGAGCAGAGCGAGGTTATGGTTCAACCGCTTAAAACGAACCTTGTTATGCGAATAGATGCGTATTATCCGTCAAATGCGTATACCACAAATGTTATGAACGAATTTGCGGATGTTGTTGCGGTGAGATATAAATATAGTGTGCTTCCTGCAAACGCTTATGATAAAACCTTTGTTTTGGTTGACGAAATCCACGAGAGTGTCAACCAAAACGGAGATGTGGTTAATGTTCTCTGCGGTTACACCAGAGGCGCGAGGGTTGAATATGAGCTTGACAGCAGAATTGAAATTGGCGATGTTGAGCAGGGCGATTTGGTTCAGCTTAACTATGATGTGTGGGGCAAGATTATGCCGTCATACACAGCAGGTCAGCCTGATATAGTTGTGCTCTATGATTACAGCCTCTGGCAGGGCAAACGACCTGACAGCTCCACGGGAGTGTGGCAGGGAATTGTTGACGGCGGAAGATGCTATCTCTATAACGGATCGGCAGATTCTCAATACTATAACAACGCAACACAGCTTTCCTTCGGCTTTGCCAACGAATGTGTCGGAAACACGGTGCGATTCGGCTATAATTCGGGAAGTGATTTTGACGAAGCTTTCAGAGTTTCAGGAATCAGTGTTATAGTTTACGATGCATCAAAGAAGGAAGAGGAAAGAGTTTATGTCGGCTCATTAAATGATGTGGTTGGCTATAAATCAGTTGGAGATGAATGCTCAGCTATATTGGTGCAGACCTCTCATACCAGTGCAAAGCAGCTGGTTGTATATAAATAATAGAAAGGTTACCGAAGCGGGATTTCCTGCTTCGGTAATGCTTTAAAATCTTACTAAAACGCTATAAATAGTTACTATTTGGTTTGAATTTGAATTTAATATATGTTAAGATAATATGGATGAAAAATAAAAAAAGGTTATTTTGTGTATTTATTTAAATATGAGAAATGCTATAATGTAGATAAACAGAAGAATTTATGCTATGCAGGAAGTGTTGGGAGGAAAACAGAAGTGGACAGAAGATTAGTTGAAAATTTAAAGAATATAGACATTGATTATGTAACACCGTTTATCTGGCTCCATAATGAAGAGCACGAAAAAATTATTGCTGAAATAGACCGAATTCAAAGCTGTAACATAAGGTCGATATGCCTTGAATCCAGAACTCACGATGAGTTTTGCCGTGAGGACTGGTGGGAAGATGTTGCCATGATATTTAAGGAATGTAAAAAGCGGAATATGAAGGTGTGGATTCTTGACGATAAACACTATCCGACAGGCTATGCAAACGGAATTTTTGATGAAAAATACAGAGATTTGCGGTCATGGGGCATAACGGAATACCATATTGATGTAGCAGGTCCCGTTAAGGGTGGAAGTGCTATGGTTGATATTTGGCTGAATTGCGATTTGGAATATGCCACAACTAAAAGACCGGAGGATATAGGCGAAGATGAGGTCGTGGCTGTGTTTGCCATAAAGCACATCCCGAACAGCGATAAATATTCGGATATAATCGATATAACCGACGGACTGTCAGATGGGCGTGTCTATTTTGATTTGCCTGAAGGACGGTGGCGGATTGTTATGGCGGTAAAGACGAGAAGCGGTATTGCGGAGTGGCTTTTGCCGAGCTGCGATATGTTAAATCCTCATGCCGTGGATTTGTTCATTGAAGAGGTTTATCAGGGACATTATGACAGATTTTCAGAGTATTTCGGAAATACATTTTGCGGATTTTTCTCGGACGAGCCATGCTTCCAGAATAACACAAGAGACGGCTTTGCTCCTGATATGGGTGTGCCGTATGTCCATTATCCGTGGCACGATAAGCTTAAAGAAATGATAGATGTAAAGAGTCTTGCCGGTCTTTGGTTTGATATAGAAAATGTTTCCGACCAAATAAGATATTCATATATGGATTTAATTTCTAAGGAGTATCAAAAGAATTTCGGGGATAAGGTTGGTGACTGGTGTCGGGCGCATAATGTGATGTATATAGGTCATATTATTGAGGATAATAATGTTCACGCAAAAACGGGAAACGGAACAGGACACTTTTTCAGAGGACTAAACGGTCAGGATATGTCGGGAGTTGATGTTGTGCTTCATCAGATTGTTCCCGGGCTTACCCTGTGCGACAACGCAGGCTTTGTCGGTTATAAGCATATGAACAGTAAGTTTTTTAATTATTATCTTGCAAAGCTCGGTGCGTCTTTAGGCCATATTGATGAAAAGAAAAAAGGCAGAACTATGTGTGAAATTTTTGGTGCGTATGGCTGGGCAGAGGGGACTAAGATAATGAAATATCTTATGGACCATATGCTTTTAAGAGGTGTTAATTATTATGTGCCCCACGCATTTTCCCCAAAAGAGGATGACGGGGAAACACCGCCCAATTTCTCTGATACGGGAAAAAATCCGCTGTTTAAATTCTTTAAAAATAATATGGAATATTTGAACAGAATGTGTTATATGCTTTCTGACGGTATACATATTCCAAGCTGTGCAATTTTATATGATGGGGAAAATTATTGGATAAATAAAGAGTTTTTGCCGGTTGAAGCGGTGGCGAAGGAGCTTTATGATAACCTTTTTGACTATGATATTATCCCTGCGGATTATCTTGACAAAATCAAGAACGGTGAATTAAACGGTGAAAAATATAATGTTTTGATTGTTCCTTATGCGGAGGTTATTCCCGAAGCGGTTGCGAAAAAGCTGAAAAATGCGGACATCAAAATTATAACGGTTTCCGAAAAGGAATGGAACAGCCCCTTTGAATTTGAAAACATAACCCTTGACAAATTGGCAGAATATATGAGAAAATGCAATTATGCGGATGTGACAAGCGATTATGAGGGGATATATTTAAAATATTATCATTATAAAAGAGATGGTGCTCATATTTATATGTTCGTTAATGAGGATATAAATAATACCATAACTGCAAGTGTTAATCTTTCTGCATTTGAGGGCGGTCAGTATATCGAATATGACGGCTTTGAAAATAAAGCGGTGCTTAAAACAACCGATAATTCAGATATAAGTATATCCATAGAGCCTTATCATTCTCTGATGATTATTTTCGGGGATGTGGAAACGGAAGGAATTGAGGAATATTCCCCCAAAACATATTCCGGGGAAAGAATGGTTGACGCAGAGTTTGATATAAGCCTTATGGAAAGATGTGAAACAGAATTTAAAGCCTATAAAACAGTAAAAGAGCTGCCTGACATAACGGGCAGGGGCGAAAGGCCTGACTTTTCGGGACATATGAAATATGAGACGGAAATAGAGCTTGATAAGAAGGATTTTCTCCTTGATTTAGGCTGTGTGGGCGAGGCGGCAGAGGTTTATATAAATGATAAGTTCATTGGCTCAAAGCAAATTCCGCCATATCGCTTTGAGATTTCCAAAGAGGATATTAAAGACAAGAATAAGCTGACGGTCATTGTTTCAAATCATAATGCCTATGCCCTTAAGGATACCTTTTCCAAGTATCTTTTGATTGAGCCGTCGGGGCTTTTAGGACCTGTGAAAATTTTTGAAAAAGAGGAATAACTGATGAGTTATATAAAATTTGCAAAATGGATAAGACCTAAGAAAGACTATGGTGAGGCTTGCCCCATATATAAATGCGAGTTTGAGGCTAAAAAGCAAGTAAAATCAGCGGTGCTTGAGATAACTGCCATGGGTGTTTATGAAGCACACATAAACGGCGAAAGAATCGGAGATTTTATAATGGCTCCGGGCTGGACAGCCTATGACAAAAGACACCAGTATCAGTCCTATGACATAACCGACAAGCTAAAGAGCGGAAACGAAATAACCGTAACCGTGGGCAAGGGTTGGTACAGAGGCGACCTTGTTATATGGCGAGATAACAATATCTGGGGAACTGTTCCTGCAATTATTGCGGCTATAACGCTGGTTTATGACGACGGAACAGAGGAGATAATTTCAACAGATAAAAAATGGAAGGTCGCTGAAAGTCCCATTCGTTTCAGCCAAATCTATGACGGCGAAACCTATGATGCAACTTATAAGCTTGATGAGTGGGAGGATGCGGTATATTATTACGGAACAACCCTTAACTTGATTCCGCAGGAGGGCGAAATTGTCCGTGAAATGGAGCATATCAAGCCCCTTGGAATGCTTGTGACACCAAAGGGCGAAAGGGTTATAGACTTTGGGCAGAATATGACAGGCTATGTCACCTTTAAGGTTGACGGCAGAAAAGGGGATAAAATTGTGTATTCCCATGCAGAAACCCTTGATTTTGACGGGAATTTCTACACGGCGAATTTGAGAAGTGCAAAGCAGAGAGTTGAATATATCTGCCGTGACGGGGTGCAGGAGTATAAGCCCCACCACAGCTTTATGGGCTTCCGTTATATACGCCTTGATGATGCTCCGGACTATGTGAATGAGGATATGTTTGAGGCGATAGTTGTTCATTCGGATATTAAACGAACCGGATATTTTGAGTGCTCCCACGAAAAGCTGAATAAGCTTTATCAAAACATAGTTTGGGGGCAAAGGGGTAACTTTTTAGATATACCGACAGATTGTCCTCAAAGAGATGAAAGACTGGGCTGGACAGCTGATGCACAGGTTTTTGTGAAAACAGCGTCTTATAATTATGATGTGCAGAAATTTTTTGAGAAGTGGCTCAAGGATTTGGCGGCAGAGCAACACAATAACGGTGCTGTTGGAAATGTTGTGCCGGATGTTTTGTACGACTTCACGCCTGCAACGGGCTGGGGCGATGCGGCAACAATATGTCCTTGGCAAATTTACCTGACCTACGGCGAGAAAACTGTTTTGGAAAATCAAATAGACAGTATGATTGGCTGGGTGGAATTTATGCACTCCCGAGGTGAGGAGGAATTTCTCTGGTGCGGTGATGAGCAAATGGGTGATTGGCTCGCTCTTGATGCGCCGGAAGGCACTAATACCGGTGCGTCGGATACGGATTTGATTGCCTCGGCATATTTTGCACTTTCAACGGAAATCGTGGCAAAGGCTTTAAAGGTGTTGGGGAGAGATAACAGCAAATACGAGGAAATGCACAAAAGGATTGTTTCTGCATACAGAGAAAGGTTTAAGGAATATAAAACCCAGACGGAATGTGCTGTTTCGCTTATGTTTAATCTTGCCGAAAACAGAGATGAGGTTGCGGAAAAGCTTGCTGATTTGGTTAAGAAAAACGGAAACAAAATAACAACAGGCTTCCTCGGAACGCCGTATATAATGGACGCATTGTCGGAAAACGGATATGAAGATGTTGCATATTCTCTGCTTTTGCAGGAGGAATATCCGTCCTGGTTGTTCTCTGTTAATATGGGAGCGACAACCGTGTGGGAGCATTGGGACAGTATGAGAGCAGACGGAACTATGTGGCACACCGGTATGAATTCCTTTAACCACTATGCTTATGGCTGTGTGGGTTCGTGGATGTATGAAACGATATGCGGAATTAAGCTTGACGAAGAAAATCCCGGATTTGAGCGAATTGTTATTTGCCCGAAGCCCGATAAGAGACTGAAATGGGCAAAAGCATCGATTGAAAGCCGATTTGGTACGATTAAATCAGGATGGGAGTTTACAGGCGATGAAGTTGTATATGAATTTGAACTGCCAAGACCTGCCCGTGTTGAAATTGGAAATAAAACATTTGAGTTAGGCGCAGGTAAATATACATATAAATTCTAAAAAGCAATATCATTAAGTTAAGAGGGGTCAGCGCAGAATGTACCGACCACACAAAATGGGGCTATAACAAAATGAAATCATTTTGCTACAGCCCTTTTTTGTGTGAATATTAAAAAACACCGGCGGGTATTGTTTTTTTGCAACGGGTGTGATATAATATGTATTAGACTATGGATAAAGAGTTAAAATGATGAACCAAAATTTAAAGGAAAGATAAATATGAAAAAAGTATTAATCGTTGTTGATATGCAAAAGGATTTTGTCGACGGAGCATTGGGGACAAATGAAGCTGTTGCAATTGTTGATAATGCAGTAAAGAAAATCGAGGGATTTGAAGGCGACATTATAGTTACTTATGATACCCATGCCGAAAATTATTTGGAAACGCAGGAGGGTAAAAATTTGCCTGTCCCACATTGCATTAAAGGAACAGAGGGCTGGAGGCTTGATGCCAAGGTTCGGGCGGCGGTGGATAAAAAAGAATATAAAGCCATTGAGAAGCCGACATTTGGTTCTACGGAGCTTACGGAATATATTAAAGCAAGCTATAATCCTGATGAGATTGAAATTGAACTTATCGGGCTTTGCACAGATATTTGCGTTGTATCCAATGCACTTTTAATTAAAGCTAATTTCCTCGAAACAAAAGTGAGTGTTGATTCAAGTTGCTGTGCAGGAGTTACGCCTGAAAGTCATAATGCCGCACTAACGACAATGAAAATGTGTCAGATTGAAATAATTTAAAAACGGTGGTGAATTTTAGTGTTTAATGCTGAAAGAGTAAAAAATGAATGTGTTGCTTGGATACGGGATTTCTTTGAAAATAATGGGAAAGGCTGTAATGCGGTTGTCGGTATTTCGGGGGGCAAGGATAGCTCCGTTGCGGCGGCTTTGTGTGTTGAGGCGTTAGGACGGGAGAGAGTTGTCGGTGTGTTGATGCCGCAAGGGATACAGCACGATATTGATAAAGCCTATGAGCTGGTAAATCATCTTGGGATAAAGCATTATGTTATTAATATAAACGATGCGGTTGATGGGATAATTGACAATATGCCAAAGGATTTGGAAATAACAGCCCAGACTCGTCAAAACCTACCTCCGAGAATAAGAATGTCAACTCTTTATGCAGTATCTCAAAGCGTAAACGGAAGAGTTTGCAACACTTGTAACTTATCTGAAGATTGGGTTGGATATTCAACAAGATACGGCGATTCCGTGGGCGATTTTTCTCCAATGTCTTATCTGACCGTAACTGAAGTTAAAGAAATTGGATATTTGCTGGGTTTGCCGAGAGATTTGGTGGATAAAACTCCCATAGACGGATTGTGCGGTAAATCCGACGAAGAAAATCTTGGCTTCACCTATGCAGAGCTTGATGTTTATATTCGTACGGGGAAAATTGCCGATGAAAGAAAAAAGGAGCTAATTGACAGGAGACACAAAGCAAATCTCTTCAAGCTTGAGTTAATGCCGAGCTTTAAGCCAAATATGGAATAAAATAATACGAATTTGGCGAATTTCTAAATTTAAAAGTGTTTTGTGTTTTGAATAAACCTCACCTTTTGGAGTACCCGTTTACGCTTTCGGAATTCGTTTTTTGGGGTCTGCGCTATTTTGAGTCTATCCCCAAAAATGAGGCTGTGGCAAAATGATTTCATTTTGCCACAGCCTCATTTTTGTGGTACGCCTGACCGGAATCGAACCAGCGCAAACCCGGCGTCGGAGGCCGGTGCTCTATCCGCTGAGCTACAGGCGCATATTTGGGGTAAATGTTGAAATGTTATCAACACTCAAACCATGCTTTGCGACATAATTTTGTTGCTTTGTGACACCGCAATGCTCGTCTTTGGCTTGGTTTGAGTGCTTAAAACAAATTAAATTACAAACCTAAGGTCAAGGCAAAATGACAGCATTTTGCATAAAGCCTCCTTTAATAGTTTGCAAGGGCATCTTCAAGCCAGTAAAACCCGATGTCAAATGCCTTATAAAGACTGTCACGCTCTGCCTGACGCATAATCTGGGAATTTTCAGCCTCATTTGTGCGAAGCTCGATGGAAACCTTTGTCGCAATATCCAAATCATTAAGCTTTTCGCTTTCCAGAACTTTGAAAATAACCATATATTTTCCGTCCGGGGACCCGTAATAAATCTCGTTTCCTTTACGGAGAAGCATTTTTCCGTTGTAAGTTAATGTTTCGTCTTTTTTCTTGGGAGCCATAGAAAATCTCCTTTCAAATTATTTATATTTATTTTCCGCATAGTGCAAAATCACATAGTAATAGAATACCACATTTAATCAGAAATTGCAAGAATTATTTGTCATAATTTGTATCTTAAATAAAATTAAGAAGGTGTGTCCGTATTCCGCTTGATGAAACGGAGACGGGGTAATTTATAATAATCAGGTCGTCAAATTTAATGAAATCGTAAAATTCCTTGATTTTAAACCTTTGACCGGCGGTATTGAATTTTCTCACATCAACAACATAAACCTCGCTGTAGTTATTAAGAAGCCACGGGGCAAAAGCATTTCCGAAGGATTCCTTTATAACGACAGCTTTTTTGCCGTTTCCTGCAGAACCGGTCAGAACGGTCAACGGGTTATCCCCGCCAAGATACGCCATATAGGAAGATGTGCTCTGGTAAACGGCGGAAACTGATCTGTTAAAGGATTTCATATACATATCGTTATAGGATGCCCCCGAAATAAATTTCGGAGCGGCAAAGATTTCGATAGTGTCGGGTTTGGATTTAATAATCCCCTCGCCTGCAGTTCCACGGGCAAAGCTTGCAAAGGAGCCCGTGTATGTTCCCGTTTTGAGAGGGAAATCCGAAAGTGGAGGGGCTGTTTCACCTTTAACATCCATCAATTCCTTATATGCATAGTATGCACCTCTTTGAGTCCAATGATGGTCAGTCCTGAAATAAATGCTCTCTCCTGCGTGCTCGTAAAGAGGCTTGACTGCGTTGATTGGAATTATCCTCTCGGAAAGGTTTTTATAAACAGTCTTTATCCCCTCGGTTTGATTGCAATATACATTTGAAGGACCGTAAAATTCCGAAGATGTCGGAACAACAATATTGTATATTCCCACGGATTTGGGGAGGGCATCTCCGAACATATTTATTATTGCGGCATAATTTTGGGCTGAGGTTTCGGGAATTGAAACCTTTTCCATTGCGTAATCTCCGGCAATATATACACCTCCGTATTGAGCTGTCGGACCGGATAGCCTGTGTGTGTCGCCAACAACGGTGTCGGTGAGTAAATCACGCCTGTTGAATACGACCTTGGCGATTTCACCCTCCGTTGATATATCGGCATCGGTCAGGTGTGCAAACATATCAAGAGGTATGTAAAACACATTTTTATATAGCATCGTTTTATTTGGGGATGTATATTTATCAGGACCTTTCCAAAGGGTTGTTGAGTCCGTGACAATGTAAGATGTAACATTGTTTTTTATAGCGATAACGGACTTTATATCATCCTTCCAGCCAAGATTAAAGCCCAAAGCGATAAGGGGCTTGTCGGAAGCCACATAAAGACATCCGCCAACATCAATAATTTCCCCGTCAAGGGCAACCTTCTCGCCGTTTATGGTGGCATAGGAAGCCCCACCGTGGAAAATGACGGTATCTCCCGATGCCTCGGCGGTATTGTTCCATATTAAGTATACGGAAGCTGCCGCAACGAGGGCGAGTGCAAAAACTATTCCTGCAATTTTAATTTTTTTCATAACTTTTCCCCAATTTCAGTATAAAATTTTTCATAAGTTGTTTTTGCAAAGTAGTGTGATAAAAGCGGCTCGAAAATAACCCCGTTTTCGATTTTCATGTGAGGATATTTTAAAGTGAGGGCGATTGCTTCACGAATAAAGCCCACAGCGAGGTTTGCGGCGTCGATAAAGCTGTAACCCTTTAAAAGTGCGCCGGTCAGTGCACTTGCGAAAATGTCTCCTGTGCCGTGGAAGGGGCGGTTAACATATCCGCAGTCAATTTTATAATATTTGTTCTCCGACTTGTCGTAAATTCCCACGGACATTTCATTTTCACCGGTCATAACGCTGGTTATGGCGATTTTGTCAACACCAAGGTCGGAAAGGCGCTTAAGAATTTTGCAAAGCTCCTCGTCAGACAACGGATGGGATATATATTCCTCATCCAAAAGCAGACAAGCCTCTGTTAAATTTGGCGTAATAACATCTGCGTGATGAACAAGATATTTCATTTCTTCAGCAATATCCAGCATATTTTCCGAATACAGCTCTTCACCTTCATACAGTGCATTATCTCCGAGAACAGGGTCAACAACTATAAGAGCGGTGTTTCCGAATCGTTTAATAAAATCACAAACAATGTCAATTTGCTTTTTTGAGCCGAGATATCCGCTGTAAATTGCGTCAAACTTAAGATTGAGTCTGTCCCAATGCTCAATAATTTTGGGCATTTCCTCGGTCATATCGCAGAAAGAATAATTTTCAAATTTATAGGTGTGGGTAGACAAAACGGCTGTGGGCAGAGGGCAAACCTCAATTCCCATAGCGGAAATAACAGGGATTGCCTCCGTAAGGGAAACCCTGCCAAAGCCCGATATATCGTTTATTGTCGCAACACGAGGAATGATGTTCAATCAAATCCCCTCCTTGATAAGTTCAATTTCAGTTTCATTAAGCTCCCTTGTTTCTCCGAGAGCAAGAGTATCGTCAAGAGACAGCTTGTTCATTTTAATTCGCTTAAGGTAAATAACCTCTTTCCCCACCGCCTCAAACATTCGCTTAACCTGATGGAATTTTCCTTCGGTTATGGTGAGATTTATCTCAGAAATTTCGTCGGATAAAAGAATTTCAAGGACAGCAGGCTTGGTTTTTATATCCCCGTCGATTATGACTCCGTTTTTAAACGCTTCAATGTCCTTGGGGGTAACTCTGCCCGAAACTCTGGCAAAATAAGTTTTCGGAATATGCTTCTTGGGTGAGAGAATATTATGGGCGAGCTGCCCGTCATTTGTGAGAAGCAAAAGTCCTTCCGTGTCAATGTCAAGCCTGCCTGCCGGAAATAAATCGTAGTGCGCAAATTCTTCGGGAACAATATCTAAAACCGTCGGAAGCCGTTTGTCGAAGGTGGCGCTTATATATCCCTGCGGTTTGTTCATCATAAGATATATAAACTCTTTATAAAGAATTTTTTTGCCACCGAAAAAAACTTCATCGGATTTGGGGTCAATATGGTCTTCGGGTCTGACCTTGCTTCGCCCTTCAACCCGAACATCTCCCGATTTAATAAGCTTTTTTATATCCTTGCGACTGCCAATTCCGGCATCGCATAAAAATTTATCTAATCTCATAAAACCTCATTTTTATAATTAAAAGTTCATACATAATTTATTATAACACATAATTCGACAAAAATCTATAGTTTGCTTGACATTTTTTAAAAAAAATAGTATTATTATTTAGTAAATACAAAAACGAAAAGGATTGATTTTATGAAACCGGAAACAAAATGTATTCAGGAAGGCTATAAGCCGGAAAACGGAGAGCCGCGTGTTCTCCCGATTTATCAGAGTACGACATATAAATACGATTCAAGTGAACATTTAGGAAAGCTTTTTGATTTGGAAGCTCCGGGACATATGTATTCAAGAATAAGCAACCCGACACTCGAGTGCGTTGAAAACAAAATTGCGGCTTTAGAGGGCGGAGTTGGTGCGATGCTTACAGCCTCGGGTCAAACGGCATCGCTGATTTCCATTCTTAATATATGTGAGGCAGGTGACCATATTGTCAGCTCTGCGTCGATTTACGGCGGAACATTTAATCTTTTTGCCGTAACCATGAAGAGATTCGGAATTGATTTCACTTTCGTTGATGTTGATGCTTCGGAAGAGGAGATTCAGAAGGCGTTTACTCCAAAAACAAAGGCTGTGTTCGGGGAGACAATCGCAAACCCTGCACTTACTGTTTTGGATATTGAGAAATTTGCAAATGTTGCTCATAAAAACGGTGTTCCGCTTATTATTGACAACACTTTTGCAACCCCTGTTCTTTGCCGTCCTTTTGAATTCGGAGCGGATATAGTTATCCATTCCACAACAAAATATATGGACGGACACGCAACGGTTGTTGGCGGTGTTATAGTTGACAGCGGAAAATTTGACTGGACAAACGGTAAGTTCCCAAGCTTTACGGAGCCTGATGATAGTTATCACGGCGTTGTCTATACAAGAGATTTTGGCAATGCGGCGTATATCACAAAGGCAAGAGTTCAGCTTATGCGTGACTTGGGAAGCATTATGTCTGCAAACTCTGCATTTATTTTGAATCTTGGTCTTGAAACTCTGGCTCTCCGTATTGAGCGTCATAGCCAGAACGCTTTGGCTGTTGCAAAATTCCTGGAGAATAACGATAAGATTTCATGGGTTAATTATCCCGGTCTTGAAAGTAATAAATATAAAGCATTAACGGATAAATATTTGCCAAATGGCGCAAGCGGTGTTGTTTCGTTTGGTATAAAGGGCGGAAAAGAAGCTGCTGTTAAATTTATGGACAGCCTTAAAATGGCGGCAATCGTTGTCCATGTTGCAGATGCCAGAACAAGCGTTCTTCATCCTGCGTCAACCACCCACCGTCAGCTTTCAGACGAACAGCTTGTTGAGGCAGGGGTTACTCCTGACCTTATCAGAATGTCAATCGGTATCGAACATATTGACGACATTCTGGATGATATCAAGCAGGCACTTGAAAACTGCTGATTGAAGTATCAAGGTCGCGGAAAAGCGGCGGAACGGAGAAAGTATGAAAAGGAAAGTTTCGGCGTCGGTTATTAACCGTCTGCCAAGGTATTACAGGTATTTGGGTGAGCTTATTTCCTCGGGGGTTATGCGAATTTCCTCCAAGGCGTTAAGCGAAAAAATGAATATAACTGCTTCCCAGATTCGACAGGATTTGAACTGCTTCGGCGGTTTCGGTCAGCAGGGTTATGGCTATAATGTTAATAATCTCTATGAAGAAATCGGGCATATTCTCGGAATCGACAATAAGAAAACCGCTATTTTGGTTGGTGTCGGTAAAATGGGTAGCGCATTCATTTTGAATACCAATTTTGAAAAAAGAGGTTTCTCCCTTGTGGGAATTTTCGACTCCGACCCAGAAAAAGTCGGAAAAGATGTTGGCGGATACGAGATAATGGACTATAAAGATGTTGAGAAGTTCGTCAAGGAAAACAAACCGCAAATGGCGATAATAACGGTTAGCAGAAGTGCAGTTAACAGGGTTGCCAATGAGCTTAAGCAAATGGGGATTAAGGGCTTTCTTAATTTCTCATATACGGAGCTTGCGGAGGACGACGGGGTTGCCGTTGAGCATATTCACTTAAGCGACAGCCTTATGAGGTTGTCCTATAAAATGACTGAGCTTGAGGAGAAAGAATAATTTTAAAAATAATATGCCGAAAAAAGAGGATTTTTCGCCTTTGTGTCGAAGTATACAAAAGAGGAAGTCCTTTTTTTGTTATCCAAAAAACTCAAATTGCCCGAAAAACACAAAAAATTGTCTGTTTAAGGGCAAAATGGACTGAAAAATGTTAATGATTAGAAAAATACATAGATAAGGAGAGGTTTTTATGGACGAAAAAGAAAAAGATTTATTTGACTTGTCCAAACTGAATATCGTTCCCGTTGACCTGGAAAAGGAAATGAGAACGGCTTATATCGACTATTCCATGTCGGTTATCGCAGGCCGTGCCCTTCCTGATGTCCGTGACGGGCTTAAACCTGTTCACCGTCGCATTTTATACGCAATGCACGAGGACGGGCTTTACCACAACAAAGAATACAGAAAGAGTGCGACTACCGTCGGTAACGTGCTTGGTAGATACCATCCGCACGGTGATGCATCTGTTTATGATGCCATGGTTCGTATGGCGCAAAGCTTTTCAATGAGATATCCAACCATTGACGGTCAGGGTAACTTCGGCAGCGTTGACGGCGACCCGGCTGCGGCTTACAGATACACAGAAGCGAGAATGTCTAAAATCGCTATGCACATGCTTTCTAATATCGAAAAGGACACAGTTGACTTTGTCCCCAACTTCGATGAAAGACTTAAAGAGCCGGAGGTTCTTCCGTCCCGTTTCCCTAACCTTTTGGTTAACGGCTCAAACGGTATTGCGGTTGGTATGGCGACAAATATTCCGCCTCATAATTTGACAGAGGTTATCAACGGAATTATTGCAATTATCGATAATCCCGAAATAACCATTGACGAGCTTATGGAATATATCAAAGGCCCCGATTTCCCGACAGGCGGAATGATTATGGGTGTTAATTCTGTCCGTGAAGCATACAGAACAGGTCGTTCAAAGCTTAAGGTTCGTGCAAGAGCTGAAATTGAAACCATGAAGAATGGGCAGGAGAGAATTGTTGTAACCGAAATTCCTTATATGGTTAACAAGGCTCGTCTTATCCAGAGAATTTCAGAGCTTGTTCACGAAAAGAGAATTGAGGGAATTTCCGACCTTCGTGACGAATCTGACCGTGACGGTCTCCGCATTGTTGTTGAGATTAAGTCATCGGGCAATGCGACAATAGTTTTAAATCAGCTTTATAAATACACCGAAATGGAGTCAACCTTTGGTGTTATTATGCTTGCGCTGGTTAATAAAATCGAGCCGAAGATTTTAAATCTCCGCCAGATTTTAGACGAATATATTTCCTTCCAGAAGGAAGTTGTTGTTCGCAGAACGAGATTTGATAAGCAGAAGGCGGAAGCCAAAGCCCACATTTTAGAGGGACTCCGAATTGCTCTTGATAACATTGATGAAATTATTGCAATCATCAGAAGCAGTTATAATGATGCCCAGGAAAAGCTTATGGAACGCTTTGATTTGAGCGAAATCCAGTCTCAGGCAATTCTTGATATGCGTCTTGCAAGGTTACAGGGTCTCGAAAGAGAGAAAATTGACAATGAATATAACGAGCTTATGGCTTTAATCAAGGACCTTACGGATATTCTTGCAAATGAATACAGAGTTTATGAAATTATCAAAACTGAAATTTCCGAAATCCGTGATAAGTTCGGCGATGAGAGAAAAACCTCCATTGAGGCGGCTCTTGATGATATTGACATTGAAGACCTTATCGAGGAAGAAGATAATGTCATAACAATGACTCACGAGGGCTATATCAAGCGTCTTGCGGCTGATACCTATAAAAATCAAAGACGCGGCGGCCGAGGAATTATCGGTATGCAAACCAAAGAGGAAGACTTTGTTGAGAAAATGTTTGTTTCCTCAACTCATGCTCATATTCTTTTCTTCACCGATAAGGGAAGAATGTACAGAATTAAGGCCTATGAAATTCCCGAATGCGGAAGAACTGCAAAGGGAACGCCGATTGTCAACCTTATTCCTCTTGAGTCTGACGAAAAGATTTCCGCAACAATTCCTGTTCGTGAATATGCAGAGGGCAGATATTTGATTATGGCAACGAAACAGGGTGTCGTTAAGAAAACAGACCTTATGGAATACGAAAATGCCCCCAAGGCAGGTAAAATTGCTATTCGTCTTGACGAGGGTGACGTTTTGATTAAGGTTGAAATGACCGACGGAAATGCTGATATCTTCCTTGGAACGCATAAAGGTAAGATGATAAGATTCAGCGAAGAGGATGCAAGACCTATGGGTCGTGTTTCCCGTGGTGTCCGCGGAATTAAGCTTGAGGATGGCGACTATGTTGTTGGTATGAGCATAAACCGTGAAGGCGGTAAGGTTCTCGTTATTTCCGAAAACGGATTTGGAAAGAGAACAGAAATGGACGAATATAAGCTCCAGGCTCGTGGCGGTAAAGGAACGACAACCTATAAGATAAGTGCGCAGACCGGTGATGTATCGGGATTCAGCGTTGTGACCGAGGATGACGATATTATCCTTATCACATCCGAGGGCGTTATTATCCGTATGGGCTGTGAAGAAATCAGTACCTTCGGCAGAGTGACAAAGGGTGTAAGACTTATGAGACTCGGTGAGGGTGTTAAGATTGTGTCAGGCTCCGAGATTGCGAAAGAGCAGGATGCACCTGAGGATGCTGAAACTGCTGAAAACGGCGAAGTGACAGAAACGGCTGAAGCAACCGAAGAATAGGCGGTGGAATAATGAGTAAGGCTGATGAAATTTTTAAGGCGATGTGCCTTGATATAATTGAAAACGGTTTTTCCGATGAGGGGCAAGATGTTCGCCCCCATTGGGAGGACGGGACCCCTGCACACACCATTAAGAAATTCGGTGTGGTTAATCGCTATGATTTAAGCGAGGAGTTCCCGATTCTCACTTTAAGACCAACCTATCTTAAAAGCGCTATTGACGAAATTCTTTGGATATGGCAGAAAAAATCCAATAATGTTAATGATTTAAACAGCCATATCTGGGACAACTGGGCAGATGAGGATGGCTCAATCGGTAAGGCTTACGGCTATCAAATGGGGATTAAGCATAAGTATAAAGAGGGTGAGTTTGATCAGGTTGACAGAGTTCTCTATGACTTAAAGCATAATCCGTACAGCAGACGAATTATGACCAATATATATGTTCATGCGGATTTATCCGAAATGAATTTATACCCTTGTGCATACAGTATGACATTTAATGTGACGGGGAATAAGCTTAACGGAATACTCAATCAGCGCTCCCAGGATATTTTGGCGGCAAACAACTGGAATGTGTGTCAGTATGCGGCGCTCCTTATAATGTTTGCGCAGGTAAGCGGATTTGAAGTTGGCGAGCTCGTTCATGTTATTGCTGATGCCCATATTTATGACAGACATATCCCTGTTATAAAGGAAATGATTGAAAGACCAAGCTATCCTGCGCCAAAGCTTATTGTTAATCCGGATATTAAGAATTTCTATGATTTTACTCCTGACGACTTCGTTTTGGAGAATTATCAGAAGAATGAACAGATAAAAAATATACCGGTTGCGATATAATTTAGGAGGAAAATGCTATGAATATGATTGTTGCTGCAGACAAAGAATGGGGAATTGGGAAAAACGGCGATTTGCTCGACAATATTCCCGAGGATATGAAGTTTTTCCGTGAGATGACAACGGGAAAGGTTGTTATTATGGGAGGCGTAACATTTTTGTCGCTTCCGGGACAAAAACCCCTTAAAAACAGAACAAATATTATTTTGTCCGATGACGGAAGCGTAACTCATCCCGAAGCAATTTGCTTTACAGACCTCGAAGAGGCGGTGGAATACGCAAATGCGAACTATAAATCCGAAGATATTTTCTTTATCGGCGGAGCGAGTATATATAATCAATGTATAAAATATATCGATACGGCGTATATAACAGTTATAGACAAGGTTTATGATGCAGACAGATTTATTCCTGATTTCAATGCATTTCCCGACTGGCGGATTGCGAATGAGGAAATGGTTAAAACTGAAAAAGGAATATATATAACTTTTACGAAATATGTAAGGGTTTAAAATTTTACGCTCTGCCAATGGGCAGAGCCTATTTAACAGGGAAGTGCGTTAATGTTCATTCTGATTATAGCTATTATTATTTTACTTGCGGTTTTATCGGCATTTTATTATAATAAATTTATATGGCGGCTCATAGCTTATTTTTTCGACGAAAAAGGAAAAAGAGCTAAAAAAATTGTATGGACTCTATCCTCGGTTATGGCTGTAATGACATTTAATATGTTCAGTGTGGCAGGGATATTCCTTTTGCATTTTCTTGCGATTTCCCTTATTGTGGATTTTGTAGCCGTATTTTTCAAAAAGAAGCATGAATTTGTAAGGATTATAATAAATTTCGGAACAATTCCCCTTTTAATATCAGCATTGATTTTTGGTTACGGATATGCAAATATTAATAACATATTAAGGAAAAGCTATGAAATACAATCCAAAGAATTGTCCGCAGATTACAGGATTTTGCTTATCTCGGATATACACTACGGAACAATAATAGACTCTGATGACCTTAAGGGGCTGAAGAAAAGGCTTGACGGGGAAATGGCGGATATTGTTGTTTTGGGTGGCGATATTCTTGATGAAAGCACAACAAAGCCCGAAATGGAACGGATTATGGAGGTTTTGGGGACGGTTTCGTCAAAATACGGAGTTTATTATATCAGCGGAAACCATGATTTTCAAAGCTACAGCAGTAAAAAAGACTACACAGACAGCGAGCTTCGGAGCACTCTTTCAAAAAACGGAATTTGTTTTTTAAAGGATGAAACAAAAGAGATAAACGGGGAAATTATCCTTGCGGGAAGAGATGACAAAAGCCCTGAAAGAAAGGATATTGGCGAAATCTTAAAGGGTGAGGATAAAAATAAATTTATAATAACTCTTGACCACCAGCCCGTTGAATATGAAGAGGCGGAAAACAGCGGAACAGATTTGATTATTTCGGGGCATACTCACGCAGGACAGATTTTTCCGGCAGGGTATCTGATAAAGCTTTTGGGAACAGCGGAGCTTTGGTATGGACACGAAAAATACGGAAATATGGATGCGATTGTTTCGTCGGGTGCTGCAGGCTGGGGCTTCCCTATACGGACACAGAAAAATTCCGAATATGTTGTTATAGATATAAAGGGAGTGAAAAAATGAAAATAGTTATGACTGATTGTCAGACAATAACCAAAGGTGATTTGGATTTGTCGGCATTTGATGCTTTGGGAGAGGTTGTGATTTATGACCTTACGCCAAAGGAAAAAATTTACGAAAGAATAAAGGATGCAGATGCGGTTATCTGCAATAAAACGGTGCTTAATGAGGAAAATCTTAAGGGCACAAATGTGAAATATATCGGGCTTTTTGCAACGGGATATAATAATATTGACACGGAATATTGCAAAAATAACGGGATAACCGTTTGCAATGCAGGGTCATATTCAACGGAGGCTGTGGCTCAGCATACCTTTGCTTTCATACTGAATTATTTTAACAAAATTGCGGATTACACGAATTTTGTTAAAGATGGGGGCTGGAAAGCGAGTGAAACCTTTTCGCCTTTTGTATTTCCTTTATCCGAGCTTAAAGGGAAGACAATCGGCATAATCGGATTTGGAAAAATCGGTCAGGAGGTTGCCAAAATTGCAAAAGCCTTTTCAATGAATGTCAAAGTATATACAAGGACAAAACGAGAAATGGAAGGTGCTGATTTTGTCAGTTTTGACGAGCTTATTTCAACAAGCGATATTGTGACGGTTCATTGTCCTTTAAATAAACAGTCCGAAAAAATGTTTACAAAAGAGGTTTTTGAAAAATTCAAAAGTGATGCTCTGTTCATAAACACCGCAAGAGGCGGAGTTATGGTTGAGCAGGATTTGATTGATGCTCTTAATGATGAAATTATTGGCGGAGCGGGGATTGATGTTTTGGAGGAAGAGCCGATGAATGTGAATTCAAAGCTCCCCGAGGCGAAAAATATAATGATAACCCCTCATATTGCCTGGGCACCCATTGAAACAAGAAATCGGGTTGTTGCGGTTGCAAGCGGTAATTTGAAAAATTATATTGAGGGAAATCCAACCAATGTGGTTAATTTATAGGAGGAATGAAAATGGTTGATAACAATGCTCTTTTTAAATTTTCTTACGGTCTTTATGTGCTGACCGCTAAAGATGGCGAAAAAGATAATGGCTGTATTATAAACACGGCACAGCAAATAACAAATTCGCCCAACCGTATTTGCGTGGCGGTTAATAAGGCGAACTATACCCATGATATGATTGTCAAAACGGGACTTTTCAATGTTTCTGTTTTGACGGAGAGTACGCCGTTTGAGGTTTTTAAGCATTACGGTTTCCAAAGCGGAAGAAATATTGAGAAATTTTTTGGTGAGCCTCTTAGGACTGAAAACGGAGTGGCTTATGTCGGTGGAGTTTCAAATGCCGTAATTTCGGGGAAGGTTGAAAATATTGTTGATTGCGGAACACATTCCCTTTTTATTGCGGAAGTGACAGAAGCGAAAATTTTAAGTGATGAGAAATCGGTTACTTATGAATATTATTTTGCAAACATAAAGCCAAAGCCACAGCCACAGGAGAAAAAAGGCTATGTTTGTAAAATCTGCGGTTATGTTTATGAAGGAGACCCTCTTCCAAAAGACTTTATTTGTCCGATTTGTAAGCATGGCGCAGAAGATTTTGAAAAAATTTTATAAAAAATTTTTATTCCCCGTATTCCTTATAGGAACGGGGATTTTTGTGGATATAACTTTGCGAAAATAGGCAAAAATGCATAAAAAAATTTGACAAAGTCTTAAAAGTGTTGTATAATATACAAGGTTTTGAAATTTAAGTAAAGGAGATGAAGTTGCGACAGTAAGGTCAGCGATTTACGGAGGTTAAAATGTTAAAAAGATTATTAAGTGTGTTTATTATATTGGTTTTGGTTTTGAGCATTGGCTCAAGCGTTGTTTCGGCATCGGGTTATTATGGAACGGTAACTGCGTCATTGTTGAATGTGAGAGCTTCCAACAGCACCTCATCGGCTATATTGACACAGCTTCCATACGGAACAAATGTTTCGGTTAACTGGACTCAGCCGGGTTGGGCGAATATTACTACATATTCAGGTCAGACAGGGTATGTTTCTCTTGATTATCTGACTATTGTTCAGGGTCAGGTTCCGTCACGAGGCGAAACAACAACACAGGGACAAGCTGTGCTTGAAATTGCAAAGCAGTATCTTGGTCTTCCGTATAAATACGGCGGAAATACTCCTGCAACGGGTTTTGACTGCAGTGGTTTTGTTAAGTATGTATACGGTCAGATGGGTGTTAATTTAAACCGTGTTGCCGCAGACCAGATGAAGAATGGAATTGAGGTCGATTTCTCTCAAATTCAGGTTGGCGATATAATTGGTTTTTATAGTTCGTCAGGGTATATCGGTCATGTTGGTATCTATGCCGGCAACGGAATGATGATTCATTCACCGCAGACGGGCGATGTTATTAAATATGAAAGCGTTGTTTCCGGAAATTATGGGGCACGCGGAAAAATTGTAAGAAGAATATTCTATTAAGAAAAGGCGGTGTTTAAAAAGCCAAAAAGACTTTTTAAACACCGCCTTGGTTTTAAGGGGATAGGAAAAAAGCTTTGGGACGGACAAACTGAGCCAAAGCCTTGGCTTTGGGTTACCCGAAGGCGTACATAGGTACTCCGAGAGGCGAAGTTTGTTTCGTAGCAAGAAAAGATAATATATTTTAAAAAAA
>SVKF01000010.1 GCA_015068605.1 Oscillospiraceae bacterium | reverse complement strand
GTTCCTTTGCTGCCCAATACATATCTTCTGAGATTATGTGCTTGTCAAACAATTTCTGATTGATGAACATTTTAAGTTCGTTGTTGAACTGCTCTCTGTTTCTCTTCAAAGTATCGTTTGCTTGTACAGTTTTTGTCATAAGCATCCCGTCCTTTCTTAATGTTTTAGTTTGTAATTATGTATTTGTACATAAGTATGTGATTACCTTGTGAATTATGATTGTTCCCTTAGCTTTTTATGATGTTCAATTCCAAATTCAGTTAGCATGCGATGTTTTTTCTTTTCTATTTCTTCAGCATACATAAGTACGATAAGATATTTATCACGCTCAATGTTTCTTTTAACACCAGGCATGATTTTATCGTCAATGATAATTGTTTCATCTGTATTTTCAAACAGATGTTTACAGTCATCAAGTAAATCATTAAAGGTTTTACCATCTTCAAATGGTTCAGGGAATTTGAATTTCCCATTATCTACATCTTTTCTGATGGCGAGCAAAATCACTCTTTCTCTGTTCTGTGGAATACCATAATTTTTACCATTCAATACCTTGAAATACACGTTGTAACCGTATTCTTCAAGCTCTTTTACAAACAATGTGAAAACCTCTGTAAAATTTTTACTAAGAAGATTTTTTACATTTTCATAAAATGCTACTAACGGCATAGTGTCATGCAACACTTCCAGATAATGTACAAGTAATGATGAACGTGTCTTTTCAATATTTTCAGACTTACAGTGTGGACACTGCTTACGCTCTGAAAAGTGTACGGTGAGCGGATTATATTCTTCTCCACAGTTTGAACATCTCCAAACCGCACCTTCGCCATTGCCCGCAATACTGAAGTCCTGGCAAGGGCTGCCCCCTGCAAGAACATTATAAGGAACAAGTTTGTGTGTATTTATTTTAGTAACATCACCTAAATTTTTCTTCTTTGATACATTGTGAAGTACCGGATATGTTTCACTTGCATACTTATCGATTTCGCTGTATGCTGCGATGTTAAAGTTATATAAATTAGTCATAAGATTACCTCCTAAAAATTTGTTTTTAGAAGGTAAAGCGCTTTACCGATTACAAGGGGTGATCAAATCCCTTGCTTCTATCTTTTATATCTTGTTTCTACTATTTAAATCATCATCTGAGGTAGCTAATCTCAGATGCGATTTTTAAGGGTTTATATACAGCCATTGTGAGGTTGTCCCTTAAACTTCAACGGCAGTTCATCATGATGGTTTATGCAACACCTCCCAACAAGATGGATAGAGGATTATTCTCATTCCATCAGATCTTCTGTGCTTAAATACTGAAGATTATATGGAAATCCGCATCTTTCATCGTCTGGAAGAAGAAACTGCTTGTCCGGAATAATGACCCTTAGTACCGGTTTGCCATTATCTGTTGCTTCATATAATGGCAAATCACAAATTCCGATGCCGGATACTTTTTCTCCTGGTTTAAAACGCCTGCCACTCTGTACCATACAGCCGAGCTTATTCAGAATGTATAAAGCATATTTGTATTCAACTGTTAGTACGATCTGAAACTCAGGATGATTATACAATTCCCTCATACCATGAGTGTGTATGTTGGCTAAGTGAGGCTTAAAATGCAGCTTGTCATCCCCTCCGCACACATAGTGTACAATCCAATCAATTTCTTTTTTGTTTTTGTTACTCATAAAAATCAATCCTTTCATTTTAAATTTTTTCTTCATTATTATAGTAACTACACACAGACAGTGTTTTTACCAATACACATACGGGAGTTCCACCCTGTTTATATAAAGGTCGTCGCCAATAACCGGTATCGTTATTTTATAATGTAATATTTATCGCTCGCTCATTTGAGGTCTTGGCGTATTCATTAATCGGCTCTTTTATATAAAGTAAATCTGTGTTTTTTCTATATTCAGTTGTCAAAGAACAATCGCAGATTTTGTGTCTCATCTGCCTTACAAAAAATATTATACCATATATTTCACGGCTTGTTAACGCGCAAAGAGTGGGGCGCAGTTAACCCTATATGTTCATTTATAAGCAATATGGGGTTAATAAAAATACAAAAGGGTTAACTGGATATGTTTGAAAATGTAGTAATTGTGCTACTTTGCGGCAACGTAGTTCTAAACTCCTAATACAGCTTGATTTTTAAAAATTTTTCGAAAAAATATTGAAATTAACCCTTGAAAGTGATATAATAAAATAAAAGGTTAACGAAAGGAGTGAGATTGTGAACAATAAATATCCAAACACGCCATTGTTCAGAAGATTGTTCGAAAATTTTCGTACAAGAAAAATATATTATAGTTATGATGAATTCGGAAGGTTGTTTGATAGATCCGGACCATGGGCTATGTATTTCGAAAAAGGCAGAATGATTACCAAAAACAAAAACGGAGATAAAATCGAAAAACCGAAAAGTGTTTATGTTTCTTTTGAATTTATAAGGAATTTCTTTATAGCGGAATATAATGATTATTTATTTCATAAAAAATTGCCTATAATGAAAAAAATGCTAAACGATAAAATTGCCGATAAGATTATCAAACCTGGTGTAACAATTCAAAAATTATTTAATAGAACGGATGTTGACGGCAGGATTCATACAGTTCCGCCAATGAGCATATTTAATCCGGAAGGATATGCCAAAGAATACGAAGAAATACATGCAGAGGAACATGAAAAGAAACAGATGTGTTATATAAAGAAATTGATTCTTTTCTTTTAGATGCTATAAAAGCATTACTTGAGGAAAATGGTTATTTTACTCAGAACACAGTTGCGGATTTTTATAAGAGACAGAAGAAATTTTTCAAAGAAAATCAGTATATTAAACAGTTGCCTGCAATAATGCAGATGTTGGAACTTAAAAGAGTGAAAGCATCAAAAGAACTAAAAGAAAAATATAACATTTTATTTTCCGGTTATCCATACCTATACATAAAACAAGGAGATTAACACCTTTCGTATAAAGAATCATCAGCTTCATAATAAATTATATTACTACGAAAGGGGTTTTTGCTTTATGACAGAAAATAATAACTACATAAGAAAGGGTGACATTTTCTATGTGTATTTAGGAAACGAGAGGAACAATCACGTTCAGAGCGGTGGTATAAATGGTATGAGACCTTGCTTAATTGTTAATAACAATGTTGCTTGTGTGTATAGCCCTGTGTTGTTGGTTGTACCGATTACATCAAGCGAAAAGAAAATGCAGAAACTTCTGCCAACACATTTAGTACTTCAGGATCTTTTACCTAAAAAATCTGTTGCTATGTTTGAGCAGGTTCTGACTGTAAATCGCGAACAGCTTTCCAATAAAATAGGAAGTGTATCAGACTCTATGATTAGTAGAATAAATCAAAAACTGGAAATTGCGTTTGGGTTATGCCCGCAATTTTCCTGAATTAAAGAAACAACAAAAAAATGACGGTTCAATTAAGAATCGTCATTTTTTCTGTTGCGAGAGCTGACATGCACGAGCTTCGCAGACAGAATGTAATTATTATACTTTTCTACTTAAGAAAGGAACGCAAAAGAGATGTTTTCAAATTCACCACCTTTCAAGATTTAGAGTATCTATATATCCTAAAATGTATGTGATCAGACCCCAATTCTTTATTCCTATGATTACATTACTTAGAAATGCTGCATTGAATGCACTGCAATATAAGCAAGAGTTGGCAGTCATACGTAATCAAAATATTGATATCTCCAATTTTGAAGAGGATATGAATGAGTTTAAAGATAAATTCTCTAGGAATTACAGATTAGCTAGTGAAAAATTTAAAAAGGCAATTGACGAAATAGATAAAACAATCGATCATTTACAAAAAACCAAGGATGCACTTTTATCATCAGAAAACAACTTAAGATTAGCAAACAATAAAGCGGAAGAACTCACTATAAAAAGATTAACCAAGAATAATCCCACAATGGCGGCAAAATTTGCTGAATTAAAAAGTTCTGACAATTCATAAGCTTTATATTGATATGGGATGATTTGTATATATCAGGAGAAAAACTATGCTTAAATTTATTTGTTACCCGAAATGTACAACTTGTTAGAAAGCAAGGAAGTGGCTTGATGACAATAAAATAGAATACACGTTTCGTGATATCAAAGAAGATAATCCGAGTCTTGAAGAATTAACCGCTTGGTATAAAATGAGTGGACTTCCGTTGAAGAAATTCTGTAACACATCAGGCCTTTTGTACAAGTCAATGGAATTAAAAACAAAACTCTCAACAATGTCGGAAGATGAACAGTTAAAGTTACTTGCAACTGACGGAATGCTTGTGAAACGACCTCTTGTGATTGGTAAAGACTTTGTATTGGTAGGATTTAAGGAAAGTGAATGGAGTGAAAAGTTATAATTCAGGGGTGATTTTATGCCATTACAAATTATAAGACAAGACATAACAAAAATGAAGGTTGATGCCATTGTTAATACCACCAATGAAGAAATGGTTGGTTACAGTGGTGTTGATTTTGCTGTGCATGAAAGTGCAGGGCCGGAACTTGACAAAGAGTGTGCTAAAATCGTACCTCTTGGACTGGGAACAGCTAAAATAACAAAAGGATATAATCTTGATGCTAAATATATCATACACACATCAGGGCCTATTTGGCGTGGTGGTCTTGAAGGTGAAAGCATAATTTTAAAGTCATGCTATCTGGAATCTTTGAAGCTTGCTGTTGAGAATGGTTGCAATTCTGTTGCCTTCCCTCTTATTTCGTCGGGCGTATACGGATACCCCAAAGACCAGGTGCTTAAATTTGCTGTTCAGGTTATAACTGAATTTTTGTTTGAGCATGAATTGATGGTTTATCTGTGTGTCTTTGACAGAACATCTTATGAATTTAGTCAAAAGCTCTTTACTGAAATCAGGGAATTTATTAATGATGAATATGTTGATAGCGACAGTGATGGAAGTATCGACAAAATTCAAGTGATAAAAAATTTCTGCTTATCTGAAGAGTGCATTAGAGAAGAATATATAGAAGCAGCACCAAAAATGTCTGCACCAATGCCATCATCTTGTGGAAATGCAAAAAATAAATCTCTGCATGAGTATATGAATTCAATGGACAAGTCTTTTGCTTATAAGCTTTTTGACTTAATTGATGCACGTGGCATGACAGATGTTGAGTGCTATAAAAAAGCAAATGTTGATAAAAAGACTTTTTCAAAGATTAAATGTAATCCGGATACATACAGACCTTCAAAGCAAACAGCAGTTGCTTTTGCTATTGCTCTGAAACTGAATCTTGACGAAACACAGGCACTACTTGCTTCTGCCGGATTAACACTATCAAGAAGCTTTACATTTGATAAAATCATTCGTTATTTTATTCAAAAAGAAATTTATGATATTTTTGAGATAAATGAGGCACTATTTGAATTTGACCAAGTGTTGTTAGGATGTTAATTTAAAAGTCTCTTGGCAAGCGACCATTTTAATATTAAAACAAAGTATAATGTGATTGTAAGGTAAAGAAACCAAGCAATCACATTTTTTGGAGGTATTTAAGATGAGTGAAAAGATTAAAAACGGAATTACAGAATTGGTATTTATTTTGGACAGAAGTGGTTCAATGTCAGGTTTAGAGAGTGACACAATCGGCGGTTTTAATGCAATGATTGAAAAACAGAGAAAGCAAGACGGAGAATGTTATGTATCTACGGTGTTATTTGATGATGTATCAGAAGTATTGCATGACAGGGTTAAACTGTCAGAAATAAAACCTATGACAGATAATGAATATACAGTTCGTGGATGTACAGCGTTGATTGATGCAATCGGTGGAGCTATTCATCACATTGGGAATATTCATAAGTATGCTCGGAACGAAGATGTTCCGGAACACACCGTATTCGTGATTACAACAGATGGAATGGAAAATGCCAGTCGTAAATACAGCAGTGATAAAGTAAAAGCAATGATTGAGCGTCAGAAAGAGAAATATGGTTGGGAGTTCCTCTTTATTGGTGCAAACATTGATGCTGTTGAAACTGCTGCACAATATGGAATAAGCAAAGACAGAGCTGTGAATTATGTTCCCGATCCGACGGGTACGCATATCTTATATGAATCTGTGTCAGCGGTTGTTGGTAATGTTCGTGCAAATAAGTGTGTTGATAAGGATTGGAGCGAAGAACTCAACAAAGATTATATACGCAGAGTCAAGAATAACAGATAATTGAGGATACACGAGCCATTTATTTGCCTTTTGTGACCATCATCAATCTTCGGAAGGTAATTTGGCCTTGAAAAGAATTAAATGCGATACAGCTCGTTTCAGGTACGTTTGTGACCGTTTTATGAGGGCGGGATACTTTAGAGTACTGAAATTCCGCTGAATAACCATATAAATTCAAAAAGGATCATGGATTAAGTTGCTCCATGATCCTTTGATTTGAGAGTGCTATTTTTTTATTAAAGTATAGCTGTTCATAATGAATTTTGTAATTGCATTTGATTTTACACGCATACCAACAGATTTAATTACACGCTTAATCAAATCTTCCGAAAGAGTAGGAATATACTTTTTCAGATTTTCATCATGCTGCATCAATTCATTGAAAAGTTTGATGAGTAAGTCGTTCTTGCGTGTTATATTTTTCGGATAACCTCGTGATATAAGTGCCATATTGTTATCAAAGTTCGGTGCTAATCCTAAAATTTTACCGGTATCTGCATCTCTCAAAACACCGAAGTTGAAGGTGTGTCTGTCAGGATTTGCGCAGATTGTGTCTAAGAACAACATATTTACATAGTCGCCAACTGCGTCCTGACAAATAGATTTAAGCATTTCAACTGATTTGATGTAGTCTACATCATCACCCAAGATGTTGAAGGCAGGTTCAAAATTCACAGTAGCATTATCGGTGAAATCTTTTGTTTTAATAAAACCGTTGCCACGTTCATATTCTACCATTTTAAAACCAAGTTCAACACCGAGTTTATATATAAACAGCTCAGAAAACAGTTCATCATGGTTTGCCTTTTTATACAGCCACCACTGACCATTTTTTAGCTTCCAGCACTTTTCAAAGCTTCCGATATTGGTAAGCTCAGGAGTTTTAGAACTTTTACTGTTAGCAACTCTGTTAAAGCTGTCGTAGTTCCCTGTCAGGGCAAGATTTGAACAATAGTCATTATCGAATCTGACATCTGCATATGTTAAATCTGAATTTATAGGTTTTATCCAATAATTATCCGTAATTGTTGCGGCATTAACGGATAAAACGGTTGAAATATCATCTTTTGCTGTCATGCGAAGAGCCTTTTTGAGTAGTCGTGAGTTTGGTCTTTTGCTATCTATTGCTCTGCTTTTAATCCACTTAAAAACATCATGCGAATATTGGAAAAACAATGGCAATAAATCTTCATTTATAATTTCAAGATTATCATCCTGCCACTTTGCAACTGCAATATCTTTTGACATGATATAAAAATCCATAGCGGTTTCGCCACCTTATGTATGAGTTTGGATTTATTATATCGCATCATTCACGATAATTCAACGATTCCGTTGCAAAAAGTATAATTATAATATTTTTACAAATAATGTTTATTATAATTGACAAAATTAGAATTATAGTATATAATAATAAACATTAGGAGGTGTTTTAATGGC
The DNA here is from genome assembly GCA_015068605.1 of Oscillospiraceae bacterium. Classification (GTDB taxonomy): domain Bacteria; phylum Bacillota; class Clostridia; order Monoglobales; family Monoglobaceae; genus SIG454. The sequence continues at coordinate 53,318 of SVKF01000010.1, read as the reverse complement.
TAAAAAGACCGTTGATATATTACCAGCTACACAGGATATACTAAATACTATGGGTGAGCAGATAAAACTTGCAAGACTCCGAAGAAATCTTTCGGTTGAACTTGTTGCTGAAAGAGCAGATATAAGTCGTGCTACTTTATGGAAAGTGGAAAAGGGCGACAAGACTGTTGCTATCGGAATATATGCCGCAGTTCTACATGCATTAAATGGTATGGATAAAGATTTATTACTTGTTGCCAAAGACGATACATTAGGAAGAACCATTCAGGATTTAAACTTAACAGTACGCAAACGTGCGCCACGAAAGGAGGAATAGTATGGCACTCAATCAAAAAACAATTTATGTTTATGAAAGCTTTAATTCGGACGAATCAAATTTAATGGGCATATTGTATGTAGGCGAAGGAAAAGGTTCTGATAACTTTTCTTTTGAATTTGATGAAGATTGGCTTGTTCATTACGATAGAAGTCGCATAATAGATCCGGAGTTGCAGTTTTATTCAGGCAGACAATACCCCGTGAATAAAAGCATTTTTGGAATATTCGCAGACTCATCCCCTGACCGTTGGGGACGTGTTCTGATGCAACGTCGTGAGAGAATTTATGCAGATAAAGAAGGTCGAAAACCAAGAAAATTGACGGATGGAGACTATCTGCTTGGTGTATATGATGAAACCCGAATGGGTGCAATCCGCTTTAAGGAAGATGAAAACGGACCGTTTTTGTCTGATGATAAAGAGACTGCTGCTCCCCCTTGGGCAACACTCAGAACACTTGAAGAAGCATCAAGAAATTTTGAAAGTGAAGAAAATCTGCTTAATGAAAAATGGTTGAATCAATTGTTGAAGCCAGGTTCTTCGTTAGGTGGTGCAAGACCAAAAGCAACAATACAAGACACTAATGGAGAACTTTGGATTGCAAAGTTTCCATCAAAGAATGATGAGTTCAATACAGGTGCTTGGGAAAAGGTGGCTCACGATTTGGCAAAGTTATGTTCTCTCAATGTTCCTGAATCTAAGCTTGAAACCTTTTCTAAATTGGGAAGCACATTTATAGTAAAACGATTCGACCGTGATGGTGACAAACGAATACATTTTGCATCTGCAATGACTATGCTTGGAAAAACAGACGGTGCTTCGTCATCGGACGGTTCAAGTTATCTTGATATTGCCGGATTTATCAAAGCAAGCTGCGTATCTCCTAAAAAAAGTTTAAAAGAGCTTTGGATGCGTATTGTATTCAGCATGGCGATTTCAAACACGGATGACCATTTGAGAAACCACGGTTTTATATTAACCAAACAAGGTTGGGAACTTTCTCCCTTGTATGATGTTAATCCGACACCCTATGGTGATGAATTGGCATTGAATGTAAATACCGAGGATAATTCTATTTCAATTGACCTTGCAATAGAATCGGCACATCATTTTGGTTTGTCAGATGAAGAAGCAACTGAGATTGCAAACAACATCACAACAACAGTCAGAGATAATTGGGAAAAACTTGCAACAAAGTATGGTCTCAGCCGTGGTGCTATTGAATATATGAGACCCGCATTTAGTGCGTGTTATTGACTATAGGGAAGGTTTGTTGCTGATATTTATAAATTTTAAGTATCCTATTGTAATTTTATAAATAATAGATTATAATATAAATACTAAATAATAAGAAGAAGGAAATGTGATGAAAAAAAGAATTTTATGTTTGTTTTTAGTAATAGTAACTATTTTGTCGACTTTCTACATTAATGTGAGTGCAAATACATCGCTGTCTGAAAATTCAGCAAAGGAATTTCTTAGGTTTTTGTCAGGAAATGCCTTTTACACGCCTAAAAGTGACAGCCTTTATTACAATTTATTAATTGGAAATAATGATGATCCTGCAGTAAGAGATTCATTTTTGCTGTTAGTATATAAAACTGTTGATGAAAATTTTTATCAAAAAAGAGTTGATGCTATTATTAACTCTTTGATTGAATATACCGAAGATGAGCTGAAGGTAAGTCTTTTAGATATACTTGTAGAAGCAACAGGTCTAGAACTTCCAGATATGGATGGGACAAGAGCTGTGTTTGAAAGTGTTGCAGCTATTTTTAATATGAGAGGTTCCGCAAGAGCAAATTATTTTGACTCAATATTAGGTTTAGATCCAAATGATGAATATTTTGATTATATATCAAAGGCAAATGCTTTGCAGTTTGGCGTATCACAATCGGATAAGCAGTTATTAGATGAATGGGTCAGATATATAAGAAGCATTGATAATATAAAAACAAACATAACAACTAACATTCAAACTCAATCTCCTAATACGGGCGATAGTTCTAATTATTCGTGTAAAATTACTTTTGATTCTAATTGTAACGATGTCAGTGATTATACATATACATATTATCCAGATCAAGATAACTGGCATGTCCCCACTATGGCACGTGATGGCTATATCTTTTGTGGATGGTATTATGATAGCGCCTGTACACAAAGCGCCACTGGAACAGTCACTTTAGATTCAAATAAGATTTTTTATGCAAAGTGGATTAAAAGATATTTAAAAATAACATTAAATTCAAATTGTTCATCTGTTGCAAATAAAATAATAATGGATGATTTGCTGGACGACGAGAGCATTACAATTCCCGATATGACACGTGATGGACATATCTTTTTAGGATGGTATTTAGATAAGTCTTGCAATAATGAGATGCCAAGCACTATGACGATTTCAACAGATTTAAACTTGTATGCAAAATGGGCATGTAATTTTGATTTTAGAAAAAACAACGGAAAGATTATAATAAATGGCATTTCAAGTTATGCAGTTGAAAATGGTATTTTTAACGGAGATGTTTCAATTCCAAGAAGTATTGATGGTTACATGGTAAATGAGATTGGTGAGCGAGCGTTTTATTATTGTAGTGGTTTAACAAGCATAACAATCCCAGACAGCGTGACAACCATTGGTGAGCAAGCGTTTTTTTCTTGTGACGGCTTAACAAGCGTAACTATCGGCGACAGCGTAACAAGTATTGGAGACTATGCGTTTCAATCGTGCAAAGGCTTAACAAACATAACAATCCCTGACAGCGTAACAAGTATTGGTGATGATGCGTTTTCTTATTGTAGTGGCTTAACAAGCGTAACTATCGGCGACAGCGTAACAAGTATTGGAGACTATGCGTTTTTTTCTTGTGACGGCTTAACAAGCGTAACAATCCCTGACAGCGTAACAAGTATTGGTGATGATGCGTTTCAATCGTGCAAAGGCTTAACAAGCGTAACTATCGGCGACAGCGTAACAAGTATTGGTGATTCTGCGTTTTCTTTTTGTGACGGCTTAACAAACATAACAATCCCTAACAGCGTGACAACCATTGGTGAGCGAGCGTTTCAATCGTGCAAAGTCTTAACAAGCGTAACTATCGGCGACAGCGTAACAAGTATTGGAGACTATGCGTTTCAATCGTGCAAAGGCTTAACAAACATAACAATCCCTGACAGCGTAACAAGTATTGGTGATGATGCGTTTTCTTATTGTAGTGGCTTAACAAGCGTAACTATCGGCGACAGCGTAACAAGTATTGGAGACTATGCGTTTTTTTCTTGCAAAGGCTTAACAAGCGTAACAATCCCTGACAGCGTAACAAGTATTGGAGACTATGCGTTTCAATCGTGCAAAGGCTTAACAAACATAACAATCCCTGACAGCGTAACAAGTATTGGTGATGATGCGTTTTCTTTTTGTGACGGCTTAACAAGCGTAACAATCCCTGACAGCGTAACAAGTATTGGTGATGATGCGTTTAATAGTTGTGATAGTTTACAAAACACTAACTATTTCGGAACACCACAACAGTGGAACGATATAACGATAGGAAGTGGAAATGAACCCTTGGTAAAAAACATTATTTTTATAAAGCATACCAATACAAAGATTTCCGAAGATAAAAAAACAATAGTTGTCAACCCTATTAATATAGAGAACGGAAAGTGTGTCATTATTGCTCTTTACAAAAAGAATGAGTTTGTAGAAATGCAGAGTGCAATATACGAATCAGAAGAACTCGAATTTGAATCAACAAAAGAATATGATACGGTAAAAATTATGGTATGGAATACTTTGAATGATTTAATACCAATTACACAAGTAGAAACACTATAGCAAAAAGCACAGACCAAAACAGTCTGTGCTTTAATTTTGCCCATTTTATGCAGTTTTTAAGAACTTGGGTTTGTTACGTATCATATGTATGCTCGGTGCGCTTGCTTTAAGGCGTATGCCAAACTTACTTCCTTGTTTCATTATTTCAGGCTCTTGGAGAGTGAGTTCATCTATGCCCGGAGAGACAATTCCATAGCCTTTTCTGTTCACCTCGTCGATTGCGACTGCAAGTTTATCATATTTTTTCTTGATCTGCGCCAAATTCTGCAAGGTTTCCATCAATTCCTGGCGACTTTCTATACCAAAGCCGGTTGTTTCTCTAACAATTTTATAGTATGTTTCATCGCCTACTCTTGCCTCAACGGTTATAGACCCCGTTCCCAAATCTATATTTTCAAGAGTTGAATTTTCTATACACGGCACTTCAGAGAGACAACTCACAAATTTTTTCATATCAGATATTTTTTCTATTCCGTCTGATGCTGAAATAATTTCGGCTTTAATTTTGTTTTTGAGCCAGTTTTCATTGTCCAATGCAGAAACCCACGGTGGGATATTTACGCTGATTTCTCTGACAGGAAATTCGAGGAGTATTTTCTCCATAATCGTGTTGATATCACCTGTTGAAAGTTCCGCACAGTTGAGTGGGAGCACACAAACATCGTATTTTTCTTCCATTTCGGATTTATATTTCATAACCGATTCCGAGTTTGGATTTGCGGTATTAAGCACAACAACAAAGGGCTTGTTTATGGCTTTAAGCTCTCTTATAACTCTCGCTTCGGCTTCCTCATAGTCCTCTCTCGGAATTTCTGTTACAGAGCCGTCTGTTGTTACTACAATCCCGATGGTTGAATGTTCATCTATAACCTTTTTAGTTCCTGTTTCCGCCGCCTCCGCAAATGGCACAGGCTCGTCGGACCAGGGAGTCATAACCATTCTCGGCATCGAATTTTCAAAATGTCCTATTGCGCTGTTTACGATATATCCCACACAATCAATCATTCTTACCTTTAGATTTATTCCGTCGCCGATTTTAATTCCGACTGCTTCATTGGGGATAAATTTAGGCTCGGTTGTCATAATCATTCTTCCTCCTGCGCTTTGAGGAAGCTCATCTAAGGCTCTTGCTTTTTTGTATTCATTTTCAATATTTGGAATAACTATCAGGTCCATAAATCTCTTTATAAAAGTCGACTTTCCTGTTCTGACCGGGCCCACAACACCCACATAAACATCACCCCCCGACCGTTTGGCAATGTCATTATAAATACCGTATTCCGTCATAAAAATTCCTCCATACTTGTACTTTTATACTTTTGTACATTGTATGAAGGATTTTTTGTTTTATGAGTAAATTATTTAAAAATTGCTTCACAGCGGTAAATCGGCATTCCCTGTCCGGAGAACAGAGTTTCATATTCCGTCATAACATTTCCCTCGAACTTACTCTGATGCAAATCAAGGGTTATATTTTTAAGGCGCAAGCCATAATCGGAAAATGAATTGAGCGAGAACTCGAACAAATCCTTATTATCTGTCTTAAAATGGATTTCACCGCCGCTCTTTAGGATTTTACTGTAAATAGACAAAAACCGTTCATGAGTCAGTCGTCTCTTTGCCTGATAGGTTTTCTTCCAAGGGTCGCAAAAGTTTATGTAAATACGGTCACACTTATCCTTTGGCTCTGCATCATTTAGGAAATTGGCATCACCGGGGACAAATTTAACATTATTCAGCCCCTTTTCCTTTACCTTCTCCATTGCAAGGACCAAAACATCAAGATTTTTTTCAATAGCAATATAATTTATATGGGGATTCCGCTCCGCCATTTCGCATATAAACTTTCCCTTACCGCATCCGATTTCAATATGAATTTCATTATCTTTATTATCAAAAATGCTCTTAAAATCATTTCGGAAATCATCCACATTCCCTGCAAGATATTCCCTGCAATTTTCTATTCTGTCTTCTCTGTGTTTTTTTCTTCTCATTCTCATATTATCAAGCCCTCATCAGAAATTTATAACTTTACTTCGATATTTAACATTCATAACCATTCCGATTGCCACAAGATTAGTCAGAAGCGACGAGCCGCCATAACTGAAAAACGGCAAAGGGATACCGGTTACAGGCATAACACCAATACACATCCCCACATTTTCAATAAGGTGGAACGCAAACATGGACGCAACACCCAAACATATATATTTACCCAAATCGTTTCTTGCATTTATACCGATATACACGCATCTTAAAATAATCGCAACAAGCAAGGCGATTACAGCAACCGCTCCGATAAAACCAAGCTCCTCACACACGACAGAAAAGATAAAATCCGTGTGCCTTTCGGGAAGGAAATTATTATATTGGCTGGCGCCTTCAAAAAGACCTGTGCCAAAAAACTGACCCGACCCAACGGTTATTTTGGAATGGACAACATGATAACCCGACCCCATTGGGTCTGCCTCGGGATTAAAGAGGGTCAAAATTCTGTCCTTCTGATAAGGCTGAAGCACAAAAAACCAGCTCACAGGAACAGCGACAGTTGCGACCCCCAACAAGGCAACAATATATTTCCACGCAAGTCCTGCGGCAAAAAGCATAACAAACGCCATACACAAAAAAACCATTGCCGTTCCGAAGTCGGGCTGGAGCAAAACAAGCCCAACAAGAACAATTATATGCACGCATAACAACAGCACATTTTTAGGTCTGTTCAACAGAATACCTGTTCCCGAAATATGCTTGGAAAAGGTGATAATAAAAAACAACTTTGCAAATTCAGCCGGCTGTATACTTATAAGATTTCCAATTCTGAACCAGCTTCTTGCCCCGTTTTCCACCGTTCCGATGCCCGGAATCAGGACAAGAACAAGAAGAAAAACCGATACCGCATAAAGATATTTATGCATCTTTGCCAGATATTCGTAATCCACTATCATAAGGAAAAAAACTGCCGTTATCCCTAAAATCAAGGCAACGCCCTGAACCAGCAAATATTTGAAAGGAGATGCCGTTGCACTCATTATCATAACCATTCCGAATATGGATGTCAAAACCGTCAGAAACAGCAACACAAAATCAAAATTTTTAAGTATATTTTGTTTATCAATATTAGTATGTTTATTTATTGCCATTCCTTAATCTCCCTTCTTCAAATTTTAAATTTTTTTAAAGCTCAACGCCACCCCATCCCCTATGGGGATAAGTGCCGTTGAAAAATCCTTATTTTCCTTAAGCATTTCAAGATATGCGCGAAGTCGTCTTACAAGAGTAATTTTCCTATGTACCAAAAGCTCATCCGTTGCCGTCATACCCTTATATAACACATTATCAGAAACCATAATTCCGCCTTTTTTTAGAAGTCTGCGGCTTTCCTTAAAAAACTCCGCATACTGACCTTTTGCCGCATCAACAAATATAAGGTCAAACTCACCGTCAATCTGCGGCAATATTTCTCTTGCGTCCCCACGGATAAGCCTTATCTTATCCGAAAGCCCTGCCTTTTTTATATTTTCTTCCGCAATATCCGCCATTTCTTCTGAAAGCTCTATGGTTGTAACTTCCCCCTCTGCCGCTCTGCTCATCCTTATTGCTGAATAACCAATGGCACTTCCAACCTCCAAAATTCTTTTGGCATTGGCAATTTTTATTATAATCTCAAGAAATCTTATGCTTTCAGGCTGGGAAATAGGCACACTGTTTTCCTCTGCATATTTCTCCATTTCCAAAAGCAGACCTTCCCTTTGAGGGAGCGTATCCCTTATATATCTTAAGATATAGTCATAATTTATGTTGTCGCCTTCTATCCAATCTCTCATTTCTGCAACTCCTTAACCGTTTCCATATGCCCTTCGCCTGTTATATTAAATACATTCCGACTTCCGTCTTTTGTTGCAGCAAAATACAAATATTCAGTTTCTTCGGGAGAAATTGCCGCTTTAATTGCGCCAAGCCCGGGAGATGCAATAGGCCCTATTGGGAGTCCCTCATACTTATATGTATTATACGGCGAATCAATTTTTATATCCTCATTAGACAAAATATCCTTACGCTCCTTTAAAACATACTGTACCGTTGCGCAGGATTGAAGCTTCATTCCGATTTCCAGCCTGTTATAGAAAACCGAAGCAACCTTCCCCCATTCCGTTTCATTTGCCGCTTCACGCTCAACAATGGACGCCATAATTATTATTTCATCGAGAGTCTTGTCCGTTTTGCTTTCTTCATAAAGCTTATACACCTTATTTTTAAAATTAGTAAGCATCACGGTTATAACACTTTCCGCACTCTGCCCCCGTCTGAACTGATATGTGTCCGGAAACAGATACCCCTCCATCGGATTTTCTCTTTTTCTCGCATCCTTTAAGAAGGGGAAATCCTTATACTCTTTTTTCTGCGCCTCATAAAAATCAGTTTTGGTGCAAATCTCATTATCCTCAAGGAGCTGTGCAATCCGATAAATTTCATACCCCTCGGGAATGGTTATTGCAACATCCACCTCCACAAAGGTTTCAAGGCTCCTTAAGATATTTTCATAGCTCATACCTACATAAAATTTATGAACACCTTTATGGTATACTCCGCCTCCGTTAAACTTTTCATAAAGCTTAAACAAAAACGGAGAATCTATAACCTCCTTCTCCTCAAGGAGCTGCACAATCTGTGACACTCCCGCACCCTCGGGAATATCAACCAAAACCGCCTTATCTGTGTCATCCTTATAAATTTCCCTTAAGACACCGACAACAGTCAGCAAAAAGCACAGGGCAACCGCAATGATAACCCCTAAAATTATTCTCTTTTTCTTAATTGCTGTCAGCTTAACCATATCAAACCTCTCATTAGTAAAATCTGATTTTTAAATATACAAGAACAAGGCAAAGAATAACAGGAAGGCTCAGGAAATTTTTAACAAGCATTGAGCCTTCGTTTTTACACTTTGTTCTTTGTCTTTTGGGCGAAATAAACATAAAGCCCAGAAATGAAGCAATAAACACCGGAACCATAACCGCAAAAAATGTCCACGCAAAAACATCTCCGATTTCATAATTTGCATTCAAATAGGCATATATAACCGAAGATGCATTATTTATTATGTGGTAAAGCATTGCCGCATAAACCGAGTTTGACCTTATTGTTATAATCGCCGCAACAAATCCGAGGAGCAAAAACCCCGGAAGCTTAACAAGATTTCCATGAAGCAACGCAAACATTATTGTTGTGAAAAAAATTGCAACAAAGGTGCTTCGTCTTTCATAGACACTCATAACAATTCCATGCATCCAAAATTCCTCAAAAATTCCGGGAAGAACCGCCGTAACAAGGAGTGCCATTATTGTCTCACTCACGGAAACAGGCTCAAGGTTTCCCTTATGAAAGTCAAAAATCATGGACATAGGCACATTCAAAAGGGTCATAACAAATTGCCCCGAAATCGCCATAACAACAATAAAGCCCAAAAGCTTCGGCGAAAACCGATTAAAACGCATTTCCTCCGCATCTGCCCGTTCTGTCTTACGCCATGAGGTTATGCCATAAACCGAAATCGGAACTAAAAAAGTCAGGGTTGTCACAATTCCTGTCTGAATGTAATCAGAATATTTGCTATACCACACATCGCTTTCAGGAATAAAGCTCATAATAGCCGAACCTGCAACTTTAGTTACAAGTTGAGTCAGCATAACCCAAAGAAGGAGCCATCTGACTCCCTTTATGCGTTTAATATCAGCATAACCTTTATTCCGCTTGTTCAAAACGCTCACATCCCGCTTCTGTAATAAGCATATCCATTTTTACATCGGTTTCCTCATCAGGAAGAGAATAACAAACACACTCCGAATAGGAAACCCCTGCCTTAACACCTTCAAAATCCTTTAAAAATCGGTCGTAATAGCCACCGCCATAGCCCAGTCTGTCCCCGAACATATCGAAAACAACACCCGGAACGACCACCAAATCTATTTCATTTTTCGGGATTTCCTTAACATACCCGTCACCAACAAACCTAAGATTCGGCTCTAAAATCCCAAAAGCTCTCGCCATAAGTCTTGCAGAGCTGTCAACCTCATAAGGAACAATCTCCTTTTTATCCGTATACGGATAAACAACCCTTTTTCCATCGGAAAAGAGACGCTCAGCAAAAACATTTGTCTTGACTTCACTTTTTATATCGCTGTAAATCATAACAGTTTTCGCATTTTCGTATTCGGGTAAATCAAAAAAGTATTTCCATATAGCAACACTCTTTAAAACCTGCGTTCCCAACGGAATTTCATCCCTTATCTTCTTATATTCTTCTCTTATTTTGTCCTTCTCAATGCTCATATATGCTGAACCTGTTTTAACAGTTTTTTTCCTGCCCCTTCTTTAAAGTAATCAGCAATCGCCGCCCCAAACATAATGGAGGCTCCTGCTCCTTTTCCTGTTATAATATTCCCGTCCGATACGACGAAATCATTGACAACCTCCGCACCGGTCAAATTCTCCTCAAAGCCCGGGAAGCAAGTTGCCTTTTTTCCCTCTAAAACACCCATATCACCAAGAATCATGGGTGCGGCACAAATCGCACCGATAAGCTTATTATTTTCAACACAATGGCGAATAAGCTCCGTCACAACCTCACTCTTTTGGAGATTAAGTGTCCCGGGCATTCCGCCGGGCAAAACAAGACCTTCAACCTGCGAAAAATCAATATCCTTCGCAGCCATATCGGATTTAACCGTTATTTTATGAGAGCCCGTCACATATTCCCCGTCAATTGACGCAAGATATGTTTTTATTTCCGCTCTCCTTAAAATATCACAGCAGGCAAGGGCTTCAACTTCCTCAAAGCCATCTGCAAGCATAATATAAACCATTATTTTTTCATTCCCTTCTTACTTTTAAACACCGCAATAACAAACTTTGGAAGTGCCGCAAATCTTCCTATTCGGCTCGGCTGTTTCATTAGTCTGTAAAACCACTCAAGATTAAGCTTTATAAAAATTTTCGGAGCTCTTTTAACATCTCCTGCGAAAACATCTAAAGTTCCGCCGACTCCCATACAAAGCTTTACCGTTTTAAGCTCACTCTGATATTCAGCTATCCACTGCTCCTGTTTCTTCATTCCAAGGCACACAAGAAGCAATTTAGCCCCGGAATTATTGATTTTTTCAACTATCGCAGGGATGTCCCCTTTGGAAAAATATCCGTCATTCGTGCCTGCAACCTTAAGCCCCGGATACTTCTCCATAAGCTTTTGCTTTGCAATTTTTGCAACGCCCGGTTTTGCTCCGAACAAAAATACACTGTCCTCTGTATCCTTCATATAATCAAGCAAATTGCAGGTCAAATCAAAGCCCGCAACTCGACACGGAACGGGATTTTTGAGTATTTTTGCCCCATAAACCACGCCAATTCCGTCTGCCGTACATAAATCAGCATCGTTTAAAATCTTTTTAAAATCAGAATCCTCTCGTGCCGCCATTATTATCTCGGGATTGGGAGTGTAAATCTTTGCAACCTTATCCCCTTTAAGAAAGCCTTTCGCAATCTCAAGAGCCTGCTCCTCCGTCACCTTATCAATTTTAACGCCAAGGATTTCAACTGTATCTCTCATAAATTCACCTTATTTATTATACCCATCCGGGTTATTGCTCTGCCATCTCCATGTGTCATTACACATATCTTCAAGATTTCTTGTTGCCTCAAAGCCAAGCTCTTCCTTCGCCTTTTTCGGGTCAGCATAACACTGGGCAATATCTCCGGGGCGTCTTGGCGCAATCTTATATGCAACATCTTTTCCGCAAGCCTTTGAGAAAGCCTTAACCATATCCAAAACACTGTATCCGCATCCTGTTCCGAGGTTATATGTCACAACCCCAACCTTATCGCTTATCTTCTCCAAAGCCTTAAGGTGACCGATTGAAAGGTCAACAACATGAATATAGTCACGAACCCCTGTTCCGTCCGGAGTTTCATAATCATCCCCGAAAACATTGAGGAAAGGTCTCTTTCCGACTGCAACCTGCGAAATATAAGGCATAAGGTTATTTGGAATTCCCGTCGGGTCTTCACCGATAAGCCCACTCTTATGCGCGCCAACCGGATTAAAGTAACGAAGAAGGGCTATATCCCATTCATTATCCGAAACATAAAGGTCACGGAGAATTTCCTCAATCATAAGCTTTGTTCTGCCGTATGGATTTGTGCAATGAAGCGGAAAATCCTCTGTAATCGGAACTGTGTGTGGATTTCCGTAAACTGTTGCAGATGAGCTGAACACAAGCTTTTTACAACCATGCTTTGCCATAACCTTGCAGAGATTTAAGGTGCTTCCTATATTGTTTTCATAATATGCAAGAGGAATTGCAACGGATTCACCGACTGCCTTAAGTCCTGCAAAGTGGATAACCGCATCAAATTTATCATCATTAAATATCTTCTCAACAGCATCAATATCGCATAAATCCTCTTTATAGAATTTAAATGTCTTCCCTGTTATTTTTTCAACTCTTTTAAGGGATTCCTCGCAGCTGTTTGAAAGATTATCAACAACCGCAATTTCATAACCTGCATCGAGTAACTCCACACAAGTGTGGCTTCCGATGTAACCTGCTCCGCCTGTAACCAATACTTTCATTTTTATATCCTCCTAAAATTTTAATCAAGTTTTAATACTGACATAAACGCCTCCTGCGGAACTTCAACCGTTCCAACTTGACGCATACGCTTTTTACCCTCTTTCTGTTTCTCAAGAAGCTTCTTCTTTCGGGTTATATCACCGCCGTAACACTTCGCCAAAACATCCTTTCGCATAGCACGGACAGTTTCTCTTGCAATAATTTTTCCGCCCACAGCCGCCTGAATAGGGATTTCAAAAAGCTGACGAGGGATAACCTCTTTTAATTTTTCAGCAATTCTTCTTCCTCTTGCATAAGCTTTTTCCTTATGCACGATAAAAGAAAGGGCATCAACCATTTCACCGTTAAGCAATATATCAAGCTTAACCAAATCGGATTTCTGATAGCCTTTAAACTCATAGTCAAATGAGGCATAGCCCCTTGTTTTTGATTTAAGAGCATCAAAGAAATCGTAAATTATCTCATTAAGGGGCAAATCATATTTGAGAGTCACACGCTTTTCGTCAAGATATTCCATATCAAGGTATGTTCCCCGTCTTTCCTGACAAAGCTCCATAATGCTCCCAACATAATCTCTCGGGGTCATAATATCCGCATGAACAATCGGCTCTTCCATATAGTCAATTGAGCCGGGCTCGGGAAGATTCGTCGGGTTTGAAATACTCTCAACAGTTCTATCCGTCTTAATAACTTTATATTCAACGCTTGGCGCTGTTGTTACCAAATCAAGATTATACTCTCTTTCAAGTCGCTCCTGGATGATTTCCATGTGCAAAAGTCCCAAAAATCCGCATCTGAAACCAAAGCCCAGAGCAACCGAGGTTTCCGCCTCAAAGCTTAATGAGGCATCGTTTAACCGAAGCTTTTCAAGGGCTTCACGAAGGTCATCATATCTCGCTCCGTCTGCCGGATAAATTCCGCAGTAAACCATGGGCTTAACTTCCTTATATCCGGGAAGAGGCTCTTTTGAGCCATTTTCAACGGTTGTAACCGTATCACCCACATGAACATCGTGAACATCTTTAATGCTTGCGGCGATATATCCAACCTCTCCTGCCTTAATTTCTCCCGAGGGGAGCATTCCCGTGGGGTGGAGATACCCAACATCAACAACATCAAAGGTTGCCCCCGTTGCCATCATTTTAATCTTTGTTCCGGGCTTTAATTGTCCGTCAATAATTCTGACATAAACGATAACGCCCTTATAGCTGTCATAATATGAATCGAAAATGAGCGCTTTAAGAGGTTTTTCGCAATCACCTTCAGGCGGCGGAACAAGCTCAACAATTCTCTCTAAAACTTCCTCGATGTTTATACCGTTTTTAGCAGAAATAAGCGGTGCTTTATCCGCATTTATTCCGATAACATCTTCAATCTCCTGTCTGACAATCTCAGGCTGAGCCGAAGGCAGGTCAATTTTATTTATAACAGGAACAAGCTCCAAATCATGCTCAATGGCAAGATAGGTGTTGGCAAGAGTCTGCGCTTCAATGCCCTGCGCCGCATCAACAACAAGGATTGCCCCCTCACACGCCGCAAGGCTTCGGGACACCTCATAGTTAAAGTCAACATGACCGGGGGTGTCAATCAAATTAAGGACATATTCCTCCCCGTCGCTCGCCTTATGGATAAGCTTAACGGCACGGGCTTTAATAGTTATACCCCTCTCCCGTTCAAGCTCCATATTATCAAGAATCTGCGCCTGCATTTCTCTTTCGGTCAAAACTCCCGTCATCTCTAAAAGTCTGTCCGCAAGGGTAGATTTTCCGTGGTCAATATGTGCAATTATAGAAAAGTTTCTTATTTTCTTCTGATAGTCGTTCATCTGTTTTTTCCTTCCAATTATTATCCATTAAATTATATAATATTTCTGCCCTCTTGTCAATATTTTAACAACTTACAAATAATAAAATTTAAGCAACACAATAAAAATAGGTATAATTATAATCTATACCTATTTTTTAATAAAATTTTTTACGCTTCCTCGTGTTCATGCATTCTTATTTTTGGTTTTAACTCAAATATATCTCCTTCGTTTTCAATTCTATATAAATCTGTATATGAATATGTGTTTGTTTGACTTGTATTTTCAAAAAACACATTGCCTTGTTCCAGCAAAATGGCGCTTTCCGCATGTTTTATAATGGTAGCATCTGCATCTTTGGGATATATAACCTCACCTATTCGCACATATATCTTCCCTCTATACTTATATAACCATTTCCGTTTGTGAGAAGATAATCTTTTTTTAATTGTATTCTCTTTTGTAGCAATACCTATATATAAACTGTTTTCTTTATCTCCCCAAACACGGCTTATGTAATATAATCCCTGACATTCCGACAGAACACTATCAATAGCCTCATCAATCAAAATAGGTTTATTCCAATTTATTCTTATAATTTTATCTCTCATATCATTACCACTACCTTTAGTTCAAAATGCCTTTTCCGCCTACTTCTTCATACCGTTTCATAACCCGTTTTTTCAGATTTTGATTTTGGGGAAGAATAAGCTCTCTGTCCTCTTTTAAAATTTCCTCTGCCGCAATTCCTGCCATTTTTAAAACTTCCATATCCTCCGACAAATTTGCAATTTTAAGTTCCGGAAGACCATGTTGTCTCACTCCAAAAAATTCACCGGGTCCTCTTAAAATCAAGTCCTTTTCGGAAATTTTAAAGCCGTCGTTGGTTTCCTGCATAATTTTCATTCTTTCCTTTGCAAATTCCCCACTCGACTTACAGAAAAGCACACAAAACGCCTCATGGACACCTCTTCTTATTCGTCCACGAAGCTGATGGAGCTGGGATAACCCAAACCGCTCCGCATTTTCAACCACCATAACCGAGGCATTGGGAACATCCACTCCCACTTCAATAACCGTTGTTGAAACAAGAATGTCTGTTTCCCCTTTTGCAAAGCGTTCCATAACCGCATCTTTTTCTTTCGCCTTCATTTTGCCATGAAGAACATCAATTTTATAGTCTTTAAACGCACCCTTTGATAAGCTTTCCGCATACTCCGTAACCGCTTTCGCCGTCAGGGTTTCGCTCTCCTCCACCAAAGGACAAACTATATATATCTGCCGCCCTTCCGCAATTTTAGAGGCAATAAACTTATTTATCCGCCCACGCATATTCTCACCGACAGCATAGGTTTTAACATCTTTTCTTCCCGGAGGAAGCTCATCAATAATCGAAACATCAAGGTCTCCGTATAAAATCAGGGAAAGCGTTCTCGGAATTGGCGTTGCCGTCATAACAAGAGTGTGAACATTTTTCCCTTTTTCAGAAAGTGTCGCCCTTTGTTTTACGCCGAAACGGTGTTGCTCATCCGTCACCGCAAGATTAAGCTTTTTAAACTTTACACTCTCCGTCAAAACTGCGTGAGTTCCCACAACAATATCAACTTCGCCCTGTTCAATTAAAGAAAGCGCCTCGGTTTTAGCCTTGCTTTTTCCGCCCGTTAAAAGGGCTATTCTGATATTTTTGCCCTCAAACATTTTAGTAAAGCTTTTATAATGCTGTTTAGCAAGGATTTCCGTCGGAGCAATCATTGCCGCCTGAAATCCCGATTTCACAGCCGAATACATTGCAGCTGCCGCCACAACAGTTTTACCCGACCCGACATCTCCCTGAACCAGTCTGTTCATAGGTATATTCTTTTTAACATCTGCGCAGACCTCGTTTATAACCCTTTTCTGTGCATTTGTCAATTCAAAGGGAAGTGTTTTTGCAAATTCACCCACACATTTAACATCCGAAAAGCCTTCCGCATAATATTTCTTTCTGTCGCCTTTTATCATCTGAATCCCCGTTTGCATAACAAGAAGCTCCTCAAAGGAAAGGGAGTATTTCGCCCTTTTAAAGCTTTCAAAATCGTTAGGAAGGTGAATTTCGCGCATAGCCGTTTCCGTATCCATAATCAGGCATTTTTTTGCAATTTTATCAGGAACGGTGTTTTCTATTCTTTCATCCAGCTTTTCAAAAACATTCTCAATCGCCGTACGCAGATTATATTGAGTAAGCCCTGCCGTCAGAGGATAAATAGGCACAATTCTGCCTGTTTTCCGACCCTTGCCGTCATAAACCTCAACCACAGGATTGACCATTTCCGCATTTCTGCCCTTATAAGTCACATTCCCAAAAAACACAAACTCACGGTCGCCACGAAGCTGATTTTCTATGTATCGGGCGTTAAACCAGGTTATTTTCATAATTCCCGTTCCGTCCGAAACCGTTGTTTGCGTCACCATAAGACGGTTACGACTTTTGAATGACCTTGGAGACGCAGTCAGTCTTGCGCAAACACACACATTTTCTCCGTCAATCAAATCACAGATATTTTTAATCTCCGACCTGTCCTCATAATCTCTGGGAAGATGATAAAGTAAATCTGAAACTGTTTTTATTCCAAGCTTTTCAAAGGTTTGGGCTCTTTTTTCACCAATCCCTTTGACATACTGAATACTATCATTAAGTTTCACTTTTATCACCTCCGTAATTATTTTTATCATAAAACGAAAAAGGCTTCTCCTTGAGGAGAAGCTCAGCTTAATGACAAAGTCATTAAGCTGAGCAGACATTGAGAAACGAAGTGTATATTTTGTGAAATCGTTGACAGTTGTTAAAATCCTAACGGATTTTTCTTTTCCTCGTCCGCTGTCGCTCCCTTTTCCCTCCTGAAAACAATTCACAGGATTGTTTTCTTAACGGAGTGACGTCGGCATCCGATGGTACGGTAGAGAACGATTTCGCAAAAAGCAAGCAACGGCAAGGGGAATTCGATATTTCTCTTGCCGTTTTCTATGCTATTTTATGCGGATAGTCTATAAAATCTATCTCTGCGTTTCACCCTATAAATATAGCTTGCTTGCGGTAGACCGAGTTTGTCAGTGGTCTGGGCTTCTCCTTGAGGAGAAGCTGTCACCGTTAGGGGACTGATGAGGTGCAGGTTGTTAATACATCCATTAAACAGCATAAATTATTACTATCTTTTTTATTATCGGTGCTGTCGCACCTATTCGCCCTAAAAACAGTTTGCCAAACTGTTTTCTTAACGGGCGACACCTCATCCGCCAAACTTACAGTTTGTCACCTTTCCCTCAAAGGGGAAGGCTTATACAACCCCCACTTACTCAACTGAAATTATATAATAATATATTGGCTGACCGCCATAATAAAGCGCAACATCAAGGTCGCTATACTTTTCTTCAAGTTCACTCAAAAGAACATTGGCATCCTCTTCGCTGACATCTGCACCGTAATAAACCGAAATTACAGCCGATTCATCAGTTACAATCGTATCAACAAGCTCTTTAGCACATTCCTTAAGGTCATCACCGACAATTTCAATTCCCTTTGGCGAAAGTCCCATAATATCGCCCTCGTGAATTTCAACACCGTCAACCTCTGTATCTCTTGCCGCAAAAGTAAGCTGACCACAGGTCACACCATTTGCCATTTCCATCATATTATCAACATTATCCTGCGGTTCTGCCTCCCCGTCAAAGCCCATCATTGCGGAAATTCCTGCAGGAACCGTCTTTGTCGGAAGAACAAAAACATTTTTCTCCGTCAGAGCATCAACCTGCTCCGCCGCAAGAATTATATTCTTATTATTTGGAAGAATGAAAACATTTTCCGCATTAACCTTTTCAACTGCATCCAAAATATCCTGAGTGCTCGGATTCATGGTCTGACCACCCTCAACGATTTCGTTTGCACCAAGGCTCTTAAACACATCAGTAAGCCCCTCGCCTGCAGAAACGGCAACAAATCCGTATTTTTCGGGAGGAGTCTGCGGTTTTTCTTCTGCCTTTTCCGTTTCAGCCTCTTCCAAAGCATTTTCCTCATGCTGATATTTCATATTATCGATTTTAAGATTGGTAAGCTCACCCAGCTTAATGGCTTCTTCAATAACAGAGCCGGGATGATTTGTGTGGATATGCACTTTAACGATATCATCATCGTCAATAACAAGCATACAGTCACCCTTATTCTTTATCGCCGCCGAAAATCCGTCAGCGCTCTTATTTGAAGACTTATTGATAATAAACTCTGTGCAATACATAAATTTAATATCAACATCGGTTTCAGCCTTTACAACCGTCGATGAAGCTGTGTCCGCCTCATCACTTGCAATGGAAACACCGTTTTTAAGGGCATATTCCATACCCTCCAAAAGCACCATAACACCCTTACCGCCGGCATCAACCACACCTGCCTGCTTAAGGACAGGAAGCATATCCGGAGTTGAGGCAAGACTTTCATTACCTCTTTTAACCAAGGCATAGAAAAACTCATCCGCATCATCAAATTTTTTATAGTTTTTCTCGGCATATTCCGCAATTTGGCGCACAACCGTCAGAATTGTTCCTTCTGTTGGTTTCATAACGGCATCATAAGCAGATTTTCTTGCCATAACTGCCGCCTCTTTTATAACTACAACAGAAAGCTCCTCCGCCTTGCCCACACCATTTGAGAGACCTCTTATAATCTGGGACAGAATAACACCCGAGTTACCTCTTGCGTTTCTGAGCGCAGCTTTAGAAAGAGCCGCAACTTTTTCACCGCAATTTCCATTATTTCCCTCGATTGAGGAAAGTGCACCCCCAAAGGTCATGCTCATATTTGTTCCCGTATCTCCGTCGGGAACCGGGAATATATTTAAATCATTTATCGCTTTTTTGTTATTTTTAAGATTATTTGCGGAAGATTCCAGCATAATTGCCAGAAGTTCTGAATTAATCGTTCTCATCTAACCACCTCTTATAGTCTATTCTCTGATTCCTTCGATAACAACCTTAACACTTCCGACCTGCATACCAAGAGCCTTTTCAACCTGATATTTCACATTAGTCTGGATAGTCTCCCCAATAGTCCTTATATTAATTCCGTAACCAACAATAATATAAACAGATATATTTATCTTATTGTCTTCGATTTTAACCTTTATCCCCTTATTGATATTCTCCATCTTCAGAAGTCTTGCAACTCCGTCCGTGCTGCTTTTCGACGCCATGCCGACAACACCGTAGCAGGATGTCGCCGCATAGCCTGCAAGCTTTGCGATAACCGTGTTTGAAACTCTGACAAATCCTCGTTCACTTCTTTTTAATGCTGCCATAAAAATCACGCCTTTCATTTTAAATACTCAACAAATTTATTCTATACATAAATATAATACCTTAATTTTATGGTTTGGTCAAGTATTTTCTCAATTATTCCTTATTTTCGGCAAGTTTTCCATAACCCGGCTTTACATACAGAGTATCCTGTTTTGCAACAATTTCCTTGTCATACACCTCGTTTGTCCACACTTCCGGGTCATAGTCTTCAACGGCAACAGAAAAATGCTCCGCACCTCTGCCCGTCACCTTAACCGCAGTTTCAACAAGAGCCTTTGCAAGTTCACTCTTTTGTTCCTCGGTTCTTCCTTTATACATTTTAACAACTATATGCGGCATTTCTTAATCCTCCTTAAATTCAATATTATCCAGCTGTGAACGAAGGCTTCTTTTAAAGCCCTCTATATACTCACGACGAAGGACGGCTTGTTCCTCGGTTTCCTCCGGGGTTAACCCTTCCTCTCTTGATTTTTTTGCAAGAAAATTTATTCTTTCTATTTTTTCCTTATCCATTATTATCTCCCTTTACAATGGGTTTTATCATAATATTATGCTTATTATAAAAATATAGCTTATTCATTTTTTTATGACCTATAATTTTAGAAACTTCCGACGGCTTACACTCAACCGTTCCGTCAAAGCCGCCTTTTTCAATCATTTTCTCAATTTTTCTTCGCCATATAAGACTTTCCGCAATCTCGCCAAAAGCCGGATGATATGGACCTTTAACAACACTTCCGCTTCGGAGCTCCTCACTCTCATGAAGTCCAATCCGAAGAATTTTCACATTATTCTCGCGAAACAGCTCAATCACTCTTGATGCAATCTCCGCTGCCTCTTCAAGAGAATATGGCTCATAATCCATTTTCTCAAGAGCCGTCCCCGAAAGAACAAGGGTTGGATAAATTCTTGTTGAATCGGGCTTTAATGCGATTATATCTTCCGCCGTTTTAATATCCTTTTCCTCATTTGAGCCTGCCATTCCAAGCATCATTTGAAGACCGAGCTTTATTCCTCTTTCCTTAATCATTCCCGAGGCTTTAACCGTGTCCGAAAAGGTATGCCCTCTGCGGTTTATTTTAAGAACCTCATCATCGGAGCTTTGCGCACCAAGCTCAATTTCCGTCACACCATACTTAACCAGAAGGTCTAAAATTTCGTCGGAGATATAATCCGGACGGGTAGAAAGTCTTATGCCGCACACTCTGTCACGGAATTTGTCGGCAATCAAAAGAAATTCCTCCTGAAGGCTTATATCAATTCCCGTGAAGCTGCCGCCGAAAAAGGCAATCTCAATCTCCGACTCTTTCTCGGTTGTTTTCAGAAAATCGGTTATTTTCTTCTCCACACTCTCAGGTGTTACATCCGACTCAACTCCGGTTATTTTTTTCTGATTACAAAAGGCACAATCATGAGGACAACCGAGGTGAGGAATAAATACGGGAAGATTATATTTTCGCATTTTTATCTACCTTCCCCATAGTTTTATCCAGAGCAAGCTTTGCGGCAAGCTGTTCCGCTGATTTCAAATTTTTACCGCTACCCTTTCCCATAAAAGCTCCGTTTACATATACCGAAACCTTAAATTCCGGATTGTGGTCAGGACCTGTCTTTGCATCAAGCCTATACTCGATAAGTCCCCTCTTCTTTTCCTTTTTCTGGTAATAGCTTTGAAGCTCCGATTTGTAATTCCTCAAATCAACGCATTTAACATTTTCAAAATCACCGCTGAAAACCGAAAGCACCCATTTTTCAGCCTCCGCTATTCCGCCGTCTAAATATATTGCCCCCAAAAGAGCCTCAAAGGTATCACAAAGAATTGACGCTTTTCTTCTGCCGTTACTTCTCGATTCACTTCGCCCGAAAACAATTTCTTCGGAAAGTCCCATCTCTTCCGCCTTTTTGGATAGAGATTTCTCGCAAACCAAAGCCGCTCTCATTTCTGTCAGCTTTCCCTCGTCATAACCCGGATATATCTCATAAAGCTTTGTCGCAACAACAAAGGATAAAACACTGTCACCCAGAAATTCCAGTCGCTGGTTACTTTCAATATTATGCTCGTTGGCATAGGAAATATGAGTAAAGGCACATTTTAAGAGTTTTTTATCTTTAAACTCATACCCAAAATTCATCTTACACCTCTTAAAAAACAAGCGGGCAATTTCTTTGCCCGCCCCTTTTAATTCTAAACTCTGTCTTTTATGTATTCAACAACATCACCGATTGTTGAGATTTTGCCGGCATCCTCGTCGCTGATTTCAATTTTGAACTCGTCCTCAAGAGCCATCATCAATTCAACGATGTCTAAGGAGTCAGCCTCAAGGTCATCATTGAAAGAAGAATCCATTGTTATCTCACTCTCATCAATGCCCAACTGTTCTGCCACTACAGATTTTACTGTTTCAAAAATATCCATTTTAAAATCCTCCTTTTTATTATAGGCTAATGTTATTTCTTGTATACAATATCATATTTTACCATATAAGTCAAGTATTTTATTTAAAATTAAGAAGTCCCCAGTTCTTTTTAACATAATCAACACCGGAAATAAGCGTCAAAACAACCATGATAATTATGAGAATAAGCATAACATGAACACCGCCCCAGTTAAACAGATCAATGCTGAAATCCGCTAAAATCATATCAACCATTATGGCGATTATTGTAACAAGCTGGGACACAGTTTTTGCTTTCCCCCAGATGCTTGCGGCGATAACTGTATTATCAGTCAGCGCAATCATACGGATTCCCGTAACGATAAGCTCTCTTCCGATGATAAGGATAACAACCCAACCAGGAAGAAACTCAACGCCTTCTTCAACAAAACAAATAAGTGCTGAAATTGTCAAAAGCTTATCCGCAAGAGGGTCTGCAAGCTTTCCAAAGCTTGTTACCTGGTTATTTTTTCTTGCAAGATGTCCGTCAAGCTGGTCCGTTATGGCAGCAAGTGCAAAAACAACTGTCGCCCATATCATGTGGTGTGGAATGTTTTCAAACTCAAAAAGAACAACAAACACAGGAATAAGTATAATTCTGAGCATGGTAAGTTTATTTGGTAAATTCATAATAATTTTCCTTTCCGCTAATTTTCTTTATATTCCGTTCCGAACAGGTCAAACTCCATCGCCTGTTCGATTTTCACTTTGACAAATTCTCCGTCGCAAATTTTTCTGTCTGCCTTGAAGAATACTTTTCCGTCTATATCAACGCTGTCTGCATAGGTTCTTCCGAAATAGCTTTTTATAATTTCATCAAAGCCCTCAACCAAAACCGTCTGAATTGTTCCGACTTTCTTTTGGGAAAGCTCCTCGGAAATCCCCTCCTGAAGCATCATTATTTCATCTTGTCTGTCCATTTTCTTATCTTTATCAAGCTGACCGTCAAGCCTTGCAGCAGGAGTTCCTTCCTCCTGCGAATATGCAAAAACGCCCAGTCTGTCAAGCTTTATCTCGTCAACAAAATTATAAAGCTCCAAAAATTCATCGTCTGTTTCTGACGGAAAACCCGCAATAAGCGTCGTTCTTATAACAACATCGGGGATTCTCTCCCGAAGCTTTTTGATAAGCCCCGAAATCTGCGCCTTATTTGTTCTTCTTCCCATAAGCTTTAAAATTCTGTCATTGCAATGCTGAATGGGAATATCAAGATAATTGCAGATTTTCTCCTCATCTGCCATAACCTCAATAAGCTCATCCGTAACAAGCTCGGGATAGCAATAGTGAAGCCTTATCCATTCAAGCCCATCTATTTTGCAAAGCTCCTTTAAAAGCTTCGGAAGCATATATTCATTATGTAAATCTATACCGTATCTGGTTGTGTCCTGGGCAATAATAATAAGTTCCTTTGCCCCGTTTTCAGTCAGCCACTTTGCCTCATCAACAATATCTTCTATCCTTCGGCTTCGGTATTTCCCTCTGATATAGGGAATTGCACAGTATGTGCAACGGTTATCGCACCCCTCGGCAATTTTCAGATATGCCATATAAGACGGTGTTGACACAACTCTCGGAAGACCTTCATACAAGGCTTCTTCGCCGTCGCATCTGCAAACTCCTCTTTTTTCCTCTGTTTCACGGATAATTTCAACAATTTTCGAAAAATCATTCGTCCCGACAACGGCATCAACTTCAGGAATTTCGCTTAACACCTCATCTTTATATCTTTGAGCCATACACCCCGTCACAATCAGGATTCTATCAGGGTGTTCCTTCTTATATGAGGCAAGTTCAAATATACACTCAATCGCCTCCTGTTTCGCCGATTCGATAAAGGCACAGGTATTGACAATCATTATATCTCCGTCTTCCTCATCCATAACGACTTCATAGCCCTCATTTTCAAGAAGCCCCGTCATTTGTTCTGCGTCAACAAGGTTTTTACTGCACCCAAGACTGACTAATGATACTTTCTTCAATTATATGTCACTCCAATCAAAATCATCAAAACAGTTTCTTATTTCATCATAGCCATAGCCTCTGCGAAGAAGCTGTGCCTTAATCTTTTCAAGAGTTTTACGGTCGGAAATTTTCTCCTCACCATAATGGGCACGGACAAATTCCAAAAGTGAATTATATGAAGCCTCGTGAAATTCTTCACTAACCTCCGCTATAATCCGCTTATCAATACCCTTTTCCGTAAGTTCTCTTGAAAGCCTGTATAACCCTTTACATTTTATATTAACTCCGTCAGAAATATACATATAGGCATAGTCACGGTCATTTAAAAACCCTGCCTTTGTAAATTCTGCCAGGACCTCTGCCGCACATTCCTCGTACCCTTTTTCGCACAGTTTCTTATAAAGCTCCTGCTCCGTATAGTTTTTCTTTCCAAGACAGAATGCGGCATAATTTTTCGCCTTTACAATCATTTCTTTTTAGGCTTCGGAACAGGTGCAAAGCTGCCGTCACCCAATCCTTCCATAACCTCAAGCCCTGTCATTTCACGCACCTTTGCTTCGATTTCGTCGCAAAGTTCAGGGGTTTCGCAAAGCATAGCCTTAACACTTTCTCTGCCCTGACCGAGCTTATCGCCATTATATGAGAACCATGAGCCGGACTTTTGAACTATATCAAGCTCAACCGCCATATCAAGGATATTACCTTCTTTTGAGATACCCTGACCGTAAATAATATCAAATTCCGCTTCCTTAAAGGGCGGAGCAACCTTATTTTTAACAACCTTAACTTTTGTTCTGTTGCCGACCATTTCCCCGTCGCCCTTAATTGTTTCAACTCTGCGAACATCCATTCTGACAGACGCATAATATTTAAGCGCACGACCGCCCGCAGTTGTTTCGGGATTGCCAAACATAACCCCAACCTTTTCACGGAGCTGGTTAATAAATATCGCAGTTGTATTTGACTTATTTATAATACCGGCAAGTTTACGAAGAGCCTGGGACATAAGTCTTGCCTGAAGACCAACATGAGAATCACCCATAAGACCTTCAATTTCCTGCTTCGGAACAAGCGCCGCAACAGAGTCAATAACTATAACATCAATAGCACCGCTTCTGACAAGCTGTTCTGTTATTTCAAGAGCCTGTTCACCCGTATCCGGCTGGGAAACAATCAAATCATCAATATTCACGCCGAGAGCCTCTGCATAAACCGGGTCCAATGCGTGTTCCGCGTCAATAAACGCAGCCTCTCCGCCCAGTCTCTGAGCTTCAGCCGCAATATGGAGCGCAACCGTCGTTTTACCCGATGATTCAGGTCCATATATTTCAATAATTCTACCCCTTGGAACACCACCGATTCCAAGAGCAACATCAAGAGCGATTGACCCTGTCGGGATTGCTTCAACCTTAACCTCCGGCTTTTCGCCAAGGCGCATAACCGCCCCTGCTCCAAATTGCTTTTCTATCTGACCAAAAACGCTTTCCAGCGCTTTCTTCTTTTCTTCGTTCATTAAAAAACTCCCACCTTCCTAACTTTAGGGGCCTCTAATAATTCAGCGTGCGAAAATTGACGAGATAATTTTTCGTCAGTCTAAACAAAATTTCGCACGCATAGCGTCCCTATGTGAAGAAATTTTGTAACGAATGACGGAACAATCAGCCGTCAAGATTTGTGCGGGGAATTTTTAGAGGTTCCCTTTAATAATATCCTAAAATTCGCCCTGTGTCAACAGTTTTTTTGCAGTATCAAAGGCAAGATTTTCTGCAAACTCAACCGCCTTTCCTCTGACTTCGTCACGGCTTCCTGAAAAATTGCATTTATAAGCCACCGATGCCCCCGAAAATGACACTGCAATATACACAAGTCCCACAGGCTTATCCTTCGTTCCGCCTGTTGGTCCTGCAATTCCCGTTATCCCGATTCCAATATCCGCACCAAAGGACTCTCTCACGCCTTTCGCCATTTCAAGTGCCGTATTAAACGAAACAGCGCCAAAGTTTTCAAGAGTTTCGTTTTTAACCCCTAAAAGTTTGTGTTTCTGCTCATTTGAATAGGTAACAAAGCTTCCGTCAAAGCAACTTGACGAGCCGGACACAGCGGTTATTCCTGCCGCAAAGAGACCACCCGTACAGCTTTCCGCCGAAGTTATTTTAAGATTATTTTCACAAAGAAATTTAACAAGCTTTTCCATAATTAGTTTCCGACCTGAATGACTTCCTCATTATTAACCGCAGCCTCAAGCATTTTCTCAAATTCGGGAAGAAGCTTTTCCGCCTCAATAAGCTCTTCAATGGTTGGCTTGGTTTTCGGATGTTTCGGAACAAAAATCGTGCAACAATCCTCAAATGGAAGGATGGATGTTTCATAAGTTCCGATTTCCTTTGAAATTTTAACAATTTCTTCCTTATCCATACCGATTAAAGGTCTGAAAACAGGCATGGATACAACGCTGTTGGTTGCATTAAGGCTCTCCATGGTCTGACTTGCAACCTGACCTATGCTTTCTCCCGTTATGAGGGCTTGTCCTCTTGTTTTTTCAGCAATCATTTCCGCAATCCGCATCATCATTCTTCTCATAATGACCGTCAGCAAAATTTTCGGACATTTATCAATAATTTCAAGCTGAATATCTGTAAACGGAATAACATGAACTCTCATATTTCCGCAATACTCTGTCATAATTTTTGCAAGTTCAATAACCTTTTCCTTCGCTCTGTCGCTGGTATACGGATGACTGTGGAAATGCACAGCTTCAAGGCGAACGCCTCTTTTCGCAATCATATATCCGGCAACGGGGCTGTCAATTCCGCCCGAGAGAAGAATTGTCGCCTTTCCGTTTGTCCCGATTGGCATTCCGCCTGCACCCTTGATTTTCTTCATATAAACATAGGCATCTTTGCGAATTTCCACCTGAACCAATATATCGGGGTTATGAACATCAACCTTAAGACGGGGGTAATGCGACAATATTCTACCGCCCATTTCCGCCGCAAGCTGAGGCGAATTAAGAGGGAAGCTCTTGTCCTCCCTTTTCGCCTCCACTTTAAAGGTTTTACCCTCTAATTCTTCTTCCGAAAGACATTCTACCGCTGTTTTTTCAATCTCATCAAGTGTTTTTGCACATCTTACCGCAGGACAAATATTCGCAATGCCGAATACCTTTTTCAGGGATTTGAGAGTATCCTCCATATCAACCTCGCCCTGTGGTTCAACATAGATGGTGGACTGTGCCGCAAAAACATTGAAGCTTCCGATTTTCTTAAGACGAGCTTTAATATTATCAAGAAGCTTTTTCTCAAAAACAGGC
Organism: Oscillospiraceae bacterium; assembly: GCA_015068605.1. GTDB lineage: Bacteria > Bacillota > Clostridia > Monoglobales > Monoglobaceae > SIG454. The sequence continues at coordinate 25,697 of SVKF01000010.1, read as the reverse complement.
TTATTAAGACCTTTGAGGGCAAGCTCACCGTATTTTAAAAGAAATAAATCTGTTTTCATAAGTTTCTCCTTTTTGGTTATTTTCTCATAAGTATTCTGACACGACTCACAATTTTTGCAAGAGATGCAACCGTATAATCAATTTCTTCCTCCGTGGTAAATTCAGACAGGCTGAATCTGATTGTTCCGTCGATTAGCTTTCTGTCAAGCCCCATTGAGGTCAGGACATAGCTTGGCCCCTTTTTATGACTTGAACAGGCGGAGCCGGAAGAAACATAAATCCCTTCAATTTCAAGAGAATGAAGCAAAACCTCCGATTTTGTTCCGCTGAACGAAACGCTTAAAATATGGGGCGCACAGTTCTTCGGAGTGTTTATTTTTATATCGGAAATATTATTTTCTATCCCTGTTTTCAGCCTTTCAACAAGCCTTCTCATCCTCTGCTCTTTCTCTAAAATATTATTCCGGCTCAAATCCGCCGCAATTCCAAAACCATAAATCCCATGGACATTCTCCGTGCCGGGACGAAGATTATTCTGCTGTCCGCCGCCGAAAACTATGGGAGCAAGCTTCGTTCCGCTCTTAACATAAAGAGCCCCGACGCCTTTTGGGCCGTGAATTTTATGGGAGCTTAATGAAATCAAATCCGCTCCCGTTTTAGCCGCCGTAAACGGGAATTTCCCGTATGCCTGAACAGCATCGATATGGAAAATCCCTTTCGGATTTTTACTCTTATAAATTTTCCCCATTTCAGAAACAGGCATAACCGCTCCGGTTTCATTGTTGACATACATCGCCGAAACCAAAACAGTATCGCCTCTGACCATCTTTGAAAAGGCGTTAAGGTCGACTATTCCTTCCTTCGTAACGGGAATCTTCTCAACTTTATATCCCCTTTCCGAAAGGTATTCAAGAGTGCTCATAACCGCAGGATGCTCCACAGCCGTTGTCAGGATATGATTTCCACGGTTTGCCTTGACCGTTCCTCTAATGGCGAGGTTATCCGCCTCTGTTCCGCCGGATGTGAAAAAGATTTCATTAGGGCTTACCTTAAGGGTGTCTGCAACGGTTTCTTTTGCATATTTCAAAAGCTTCTCCGCCTCCATCCCTTTCCTGTGAAGAGACGATGGGTTTCCGTAATTTTCACGCATAGCCATACTCATTTTATCAATGCACGCATCATACATTTTAGTTGTTGCGCTGTTATCAAGATATATCTCCACAAGCCTTCGCCTCCTTTCTTTTTGCATAATGCAAAAACTCAGTCCACACTCTATATTATGCCGGAAAATTCCGTTCGTCACCAAAATCCGACAATGATTTTAAAAATATGAAAAACTGCACAGAGCGAATAGGCTTCGACCTGTGCATTTCATCTCATTTTAACTTGCGTCCGTTTTGCGTTTTATGACCTTTATAGGGACTTTAACATCCGCAAAGGGTTCGATTTTGCTTCCCCGTCTTAATTCGCTCACAGACTCACGGGCTCCGTTTTCCTTATAGCCAAGCTTAACCTCTATGTCCGAAAGCTCCCTCTCAAACATCTGAATGGCATCAAGGGAATTTCTCCGAAGCTCCGTAACCTCATCACGGAGATGTTCAATCTTTTTGGTTTCGCTCTCATACATATTCCGAAGCGCTCTCCGTTTAAGCTCAATTTCACGGTTAGCCTCAATCTTCATATTTTCAACTTCGGCATTGGCGTTGATTTTCATTTCAGCAATTTCCTTAACAGCGCCGTCTCTCATCTCTTTAGCTTCATTTCTCGCCTCGGAAACAATTTCGTCTGCTTCAATATGCGCCTTTTCAAGAACGGAAACGATTATCTCCCTCTTGCTCTGAAGCTCATCATATTTTTCGCAAAGGGCACTATTCTCCGCCGTAAGCTTTGCAATTTCCGCATCCTTTTCCTTTATTTCCTCAACAAAGTCAGCATCAACCGCCCTGATATAATCATAAACATCCGACTTTTTATATCCGAAAAGCCTTCTCCTGAATTTCTTCCCCATCATCAAAGGTCACCCCCAAAAGGTCATAATATACTCAATTGTATATTATTTTACAATATTTTTTAAAATTAGTCAATATATAATTGAATTTTTCATAAAATTGTGCTATAATATTTCTATCGAAATTATAGAATCAAATATGTTTCTGACTTAACATAATCCTGTATGAATAATAAAGGAGAAGATTTATATGTATTTAATATCACCATTTAAAAAGCAATACAAAGCGAATTTACATTGTCACAGCGTTTTTTCCGACGGAAAGAAAACGCCCGACGAACTTAAGGAAATGTATAAAGAACAGGGGTATTCCATTCTCGCAATTACCGACCATGAAACTCCGAAAAACCACTCATATTTAAATGACTCTGATTTTCTTACAATAACGGGATACGAAACTTATGTAAGACCTGACCCTGAATGTCGCTATGATGTGTATAACAAAGAAATACATATAAACCTTTTTGCACGCAATCCCGAAAACGAAGCTATTGTGTGTTATAATCCGAAATATTGCAAATATATGACAGATGTGCAAAAGAAACAAATAAAAAAAGTCGGCTCTCAGAAAACGAGAGAATATAGCGTGGCTTATATTAACGAGCTTATACAAACCGCAAAGGAAAACGGATATATTGCGGCATATAATCATCCCTGGTGGTCACAGGAGGATGAGGCAGATATACTGAAATATGAGGGCTTTTTCAGTATGGAAATGTGTAATTACGGCAGTTATCTGATAAGCCGTCTTGAATACAACGCAGCGCTTTATGATAAAATGCTTTTATGCGGTAAGCGCATATTTTGTCACAGCGCAGATGATAACCACAATGCAGAGCCAGCCGATTCTGTAGCCTATGATTCCTTTGGCGGTTTTACTATGATTATGCCTGAAAGCTTTACTTACGATTCGGTATTTAAAGCTATGGAGCAGGGGGAAATGTATTCTTCTATGGGGCCTGAATTTAAGGAAATTTCCATGACAGGGAATAAAATACATATTGAGTGTTCTGACGTGGAGCGAATTATGGTATTCACCGGCAGTAAAGCACCTAAAAGGAAATATGTAAAGCCCGGAGAAACGATTAACTTTGCTGATTTTGAAATTGATGACCGTGCGAAATTTGTCAGAGTTTCTGTTGTTGATAAATACGGAAGATTTGCCGACACACGCGGTTTCTTCAGAGACGAACTTGAGTTTTAAGAACTCTATACAATTATTTTCACATAAAGGAGATTTTATTATGTCCCTTAATTCTTTGGTTGAACTTATATTTTCCGCCGGCTCAATTGAGCGGTGGAATGACCATATCCGCCCCTCCCGTGGGTTTACCGAGCTTGACAAACAGGCACACAAAATGCTCTATTCATATATTTTATCGGGGCTTTCCGACGATATTGACCGTGTTAAGCTGGTTGATGGTGCAATATTTGAGCTTTTGCACAGGCTTGTTCTGACGGATATAAAGCCTCCCGTTTTCCATAGACTTATGACGGAAAAGGGGGAACAGATAAACAAATGGGTCATTTCCTCCCTTAAAGATAATCTTGAGGAAATCCCCTGTAATTTCTTTGAGAAATTTAAGGAATATTACGAAAATCCCGACTATTCCAAAAACGAAAAACAGCTCCTTAACAGTGCCCACTATCTTGCAACAAAATGGGAGTTTGACATAATCTATTCCAGCAATAGTACATACTACGGCATAGATAAAACCCGTCGTGAGATTGATTTGAAGCTTGAAAGCTTTAACAGTCTTTCTTATTTCAATCAGTTTAATCATAACGAAAATTTAAAAGGCTTTGCAAGTCTTTCGGGTCAGCTCCGCTTTCAGCAAAGGTGGTCGAAAACCCCAAGGCTTCCCGCAACCTCCGTTATGGGTCATATGCTCATCGTTGCGGTTTTGTCTTACCTTTCCTCATGCTATATAAACGCCTGCCCCAAGCGGCTTACCAACAATTTCTTCGGCGGCCTTTTCCACGATGTTCCCGAAGTTCTCACACGGGATATTGTTTCTCCCGTCAAAAATTCCGTTGAGGGTCTTGACGAGTTGATTAAGGAAATCGAAGAAATTCAGATGCAGGAAACTATTTATCCCCTTATCCCAAAAGAATGGCAGACAGAACTTGACTATTTCACCCGTAACGAATTTTCAAGCAAAATTATAAAGGACGGGGAAATTCTGATTCTAACCACAGAGGAAATCCAAAAAAGCTATAACGAGGATATTTTCTGCCCTATTGACGGGGAAATCATAAGGGTCTGCGATGTTTTCGGCGCATTTATCGAAACCTATTTTTCTCATATAACGGGCGTGACCTCACCAATTTTGAGAAGCGCCAACAAAGATATATATTCAGCTTATAAAAATACGAAAATCGGCAGTCTCGACTTTTCACCCTTGTTTGAAGAATTTAAAATATAACCCAAGTCATCGCCACCATTACGTACCGGTGTCTTGCGACAGCCCCCTCGGGGCAATGTGTAGGCCGAGCCTATAATTGATTTTCTTGAATTGTTTGCACAATCGCCTAAAATTTGGTATTTTTGGCTTCTCCTTGAGGAGAAGCTGGCGAGCGAAAGCGAGACTGATGAGGTGTTTATAGACTTATATAACAACTCCTCTATTTACACCTCATCCGAGTTTTGCTCCGCAAAACCCACCTTCTTCTCACGGGGAAGGCGTAATCCTGCATAGCTAAAGCTTTTATTCCACCGGCACTGTTAAAGTGATTTTCGTTACACAATGAGGGCGAGGAAACATAATCTTCCTCGCCCTTTTTCTTTACCTAAAATAAATCCCAATCTTCGACATCCCATTCTCCATCAACTACGACAGCGACAACTGTTCCATCTTTTTTTAGTCCGACTATGTCAGAATCTCCTGCAGAAATAGCAACAATATCCTTCCAACCCTCAACAACATCGCATCGTCCGTTAAAGTTATTACCAACCGCAACAACTGTTCCGTCTTTTTTTAGCCCAACTGTATAAGAACATCCTGCGGAAATGGCAACTATATCCTTCCAATCCTCAACATCGCATTGTCCATAGTTGTTCTCTCCAACAGCGACAACCGTTCCGTCTGATTTTAAACCAACTGTATGAAAAAAATCTGCAGAAATAGCAACAATATCTTCCCAATCCTCAACATCGCATTTTCCGTATGAGTCATCCCCAACAGCAACAACCGTTCCGTCAGATTTTAGCCCAGCTGTGTGCGCCCATCCTCCTGTGGAAATGGCAACTATATTATTCCAAGTTTCAACATCGCATTGTCCATCATTATTACCCCCAACAGCAACAACCGTTCCGTCGGATTTAAGCCCAACTGTGCAACCAAATCCTGCGGAAATGGCAACTATATCCTTCCAATCCTCAACATCGCATCGTCCTTTATAGTCATTACCGACAGCGACAACTGTTCCGTCGGATTTAAGCCCAACTGTATGACCATCTCCTGCAGAAACAGCAACAATATCTTCCCATTCCTCAACATCGCATTGTCCGTATGAGTCAGCCCCAACAGCAACAACCGTTCCGTCGGATTTAAGTCCAACCAAGTGATCTTCTCCTACAGAAATTAAATTACAGTATTTGGCAATTTTCTTGCGAGCTTCTTTGCTTTCTTTCTCTGCATCCTTAACTTCAATAACTTTTGTCACATTCTCTTCTATCGATTCAACAGTTTTGTTATTTTTGTCTGTTATTTTTGTCTGATTAATTACCATTCCTATCACTGCCAGAATAACAACTATAATAACACATACTGCACTTGCAATAAGTAGGTCTTTTAACGTTTTCTTCGCCTTTTTCTTTCTGACTTCTTTTTCAACTTTCAACCGCTCAATTTCATCGATACATTTTTGGTTTAGCTCCTCTGTGTCTCTCCAGTTTGGGATAACTGCAAGCAAACGCATTGCATTTTCATATCCTGAAATACTGCCTTTTTGCATTTCCTTTTTTGCGGATTCGAGAATTTGGTCTTTCTCCACTATATCGGCAGACTCAAGGCACTTTTTTATACGATCTGCCGAGTCTTTATAGTCAGGAATAGTTTTAAAAAGATTTACCGCTTGTCTATAGTCCTCTGCCCCTGTCGAATTTGACATAAGTCTTGTTGCATTTGTATAAATTCCTTCTTTGCGAAGATATTCATTTTTTGAATTTATACGGTTTATGTATTCATTTAAAGTCTTTTTTAAATTTTCGTTTCCGAAACGAAGAATTTTATGATAATTCGGGTTATCATTAAACGGTTTATTCAGGTTTTGCAGTTCTTCCTGATTTTTAGCGCCCACTTCCGCCATAAGCTTCCCGAGATACGCCTCCGTACATTCAACATCTATATCAAGGACTCTCTCGCTGTATTCATAGGCGTTTTTAAAGTCCCCATCCTCTAAAAAGATAAAGATACGCTTAACAAGATTTGAAACATCCGCTTTTGATTTTTCTGTGTCTACTGCATTGGCAATGACCTCTGTTTTAGCTCCACAGTTTTTGCAAGTTCCCGTGTTATCATTCCGGCTTATAACAAGCTCACCGCCACAAATTTTGCATTTAAAATCCGCCATAATAATCTCCCTCCTAATATTCTTTTGTGTTTCTTATAACCTCAAAGACCTTATCCTCGCCCTCATCAGCAAGGATTTTAAGCCACCCCTCAAGCAAATCCGAGGTTTCGGGATGAAACAGGATTCTGTTTTCCTTTCCCCTCATAAAATAGTCATAGGGGTGCTTATCGGTATATTTTTCGCCCTGATAAATCTTGCTTGCGGCAACCCTATCGCAAAACATTTCCTTAACATATTTAATCGGCATTTTAACCCCTGCGACCTGACGGATTTTCGGGTTATAGTCGTTCCAATACTCAAAATGATGCTTGTTTCTGCCTTTATGGTGCATCCACGCCAAAGAATAGCCCTTTTGCTCACGCTCTTTCTCATTAGGGCTTTTGACCCCGTCATTATAGTTTTTGACCCCTCTTATAAACTCGGTTGGAGTGTATTTTGAAAGGTCGTGGAAAAGTCCTTGCCAGAGAATCCCAGCCTTTTTGCAATGCACTATGACCTTGTGCCTATGCCTTGTTATTGTTGAAAAATGTCCGATTAGCTTCAAATTAAATCACCTTTAAATATATTCTATAATATATTGTACCACAAAAAAATTTTTTATCAAGATAAATAATTGAATTTACAAAATCATTTTTATGTGATACAATATAAGTATTACTTTTTATGAGGTTAAAGTTATGAAAATTTCAATCGGAAATATAAAAATCGGTCAGGGCGAGAAAATTGCCATTCAGTCAATGACAAATGTTATTGCCTCGGACACGGAAAAAACCATAAGACAGATAAATGAGCTTGCGGCGGCAGGCTGTGACATTGTCCGTTTTGCCGTTCCTGACGAGGAGTGTGCAAAGGCTGTTTCCACAATCAAGGAAAAGACGAATATTCCTCTTGTTGCTGACATTCATTTTGACTATCGTCTTGCTCTTATGTGTATCGAGCGTGGAATTGACAAGGTCAGAATCAATCCCGGTAACATTGGCGGCGAAGATCGGGCAAAGGCAGTTTTACTTGCGGCAAAGGAAAAAGGGATTCCTGTTCGGGTCGGGGTGAACGGTGGCTCTTTGGAAAAGGAAATCCTTAAAAAATACGGCGGAATTACCCCCGAAGGTATGGTTGAATCCGCCCTTACTCATATAAGACTTATGGAAAAATACGATTTTACGGATATAGTTGTTTCCATAAAATCTTCGGATGTGAAAAAGACCATTGCGGCATACCGCCTTGCAAGAGAGACTTTTGATTATCCTTTGCATTTGGGAGTGACGGAAGCCGGAACATACACGGGCGGTCTTGTTAAATCCTCAATCGGAATCGGCTCGCTTTTGGCTGACGGAATCGGTGAAACCATAAGAGTGTCATTAACCGATGACCCTATCCGAGAGGTTGAGGCGGCGAAAATGATTCTCTCTGCTCTTGATTTGGGCGAAAAAACCGTTAAAGTCGTTTCCTGCCCCACCTGCGGAAGAACAAAAATTGACCTTATAAAAATCGCCAACGAGGTTACAGAGGCGGTTAAAAACATCAAAAAGGACATAACCGTTGCGGTTATGGGCTGTGTTGTCAACGGTCCGGGTGAGGCGAAGGATGCCGATATAGGAATTGCCGGCGGAGACGGCTGTGCCATGCTCTTTAAAAAGGGCGAAATTATTGGAAAAATCCACGAAAACCAGGTTACAAAAACCTTGCTCTCCGAAATAGAAAAAATGTAAAGAAAAGGATAGATTATTTTGGCAACTTTGCTTGATTTATTTGATAAAGTTCCCGTTGTTGAGAGCTTTGCAACCGTTCTTGAAAATGCGGAAATAACCGATGCAAACCTTAATGTTAAAAGCAACAAGGTTTCGGTTAAGCTGAAAAGTCAGACTCTTATTGATGCTGACGAGCTTTTCAGCTTTATTGATATTGCGAAAAATAAGTATTCCCTGAGCGAATGCACAGTCGACATCGTCTATGAAAATATGGGATTTACCGAGGAATACGGCGCAAATCTTATAAAAAAGCTTTGCCGTGCCGTTCCCACTTGCCGTATGTTTTTAAACGGTGCAAAAGCGGAGCTTGACGGAAATACCATTTTAATAAAGGGTGTTCACGGCGGAACGGAAATTTTAAAGTCCAGCGACTGCGAAAGGATTATTGCCCAGATTGCAAATGGCGAACTCCGTGGGGAATTTACGGGGAAATTCGTCTGTGCGGAATTTGACAAAGAGGCGCACATTTTAGAGCAGGAAAAAATCACCGAAGAAAAAGCGAAGGCGGCTCAAACCTTTATCGCACCAAAAAGCAGTGAGGTTGTTTCCAAAAGACCGGCTTTATCATCAGGGCATATTTTCGGTGTTCCGATTAAAGAAAAGAAAGCCACTCCGATTATTGATGTGCTTCCCGATATGGGCATAACCGTAATCGAGGGTGAAATTATTGACGCTGAGGTCAGGGAACTTCAAAAAGGCGGAAAGCCCACGGGAAATGTTGTTGCTGACTTCGATTTGGGGGATAAGGACTGGGCTGTCCCCTGTCACTTATTCTCAAAGGCGGACAAGTTTAAAAACGCAGGAGACCACTTAAAGGCAGGTAATTTCTTAAAGGTTCGTGGTGAATACAAAATGGACGACTATGCCCACGAATACAAATTTAATGTGCTTTCTATGGAGCTTCTTGAAAAGCCTGCCCCAAGAGTTGACGAGGCTGAGGTTAAACGAGTTGAGCTTCATTTACATACGAAAATGAGTGCAAAAGACGCTATGACCTCGGCAGGCGACCTTATTTCCCGTGCGGCGGCGTGGGGACACAGCGCAATCGCAATAACCGACCATGGTGTTGCTCAGGCATTTCCCGAGGCACAGAACACTGCAGGAAAACTCGCCAAATCCGGCAAGAATATTAAGATTTTATACGGAACAGAGGGGTATTTCGTAAACGATGTTCCCATTTGGAAGAACAGTACATATAAGGGCGGAACTTATGTGGTTTTCGATTTGGAAACCACGGGGCTTGACCCGAAATGCGAAAAAATAACGGAGATTGGTGCGGTAAAAATAGAAAACGGAGTTATCACCAAAACCTTCAGCGCTTTGGTTAATCCCATGAAACCAATACCGCCCAATATTACGGAACTGACGGGGATTTCCGACGATATGGTTAAGGATTGCCCCGATATTTCCGATGCCATGCCCAAATTTCTTGAATTTTGCGGAAATGCCGTTGCTGTTGCACATAACGCAAAATTTGACACATCTTTCGTTAAGGCGGAGTGTGAGAAATTAGATCTTGAGTTTAACAATCAAACCATGGACACTGTGGAGCTTTCAAAAGAAATGTTCCCTGAAGAGAAAAAACACAATCTTGGTGTTTTGAGTGAGAGACTCAACATAAGCCTTGAAAATCACCACAGAGCCGTTGATGACGCAACCGCAACAGCGGAGGCTTTCATAAAAATGATGGATATGAAAGAGACAAAAGAAAATCAAGGGGAATACTTTGATATAAAATCAAAGCCCGAATTTTTGAAACAGCCTTATTATCACATCATAATTTTAGCGAAAAATATGACGGGAATAAAAAACCTTTATCGTCTCATTTCAAAGTCAAATCTTGAATATTTTTATAAGAGACCGAGAATCCCGAAAAGCGAACTTATGGCGCACAGAGATGGGCTTATTATCGGCTCTGCCTGTGAAATGGGAGAGGTATACAGAGCAATTCGTGAGGGAAAATCCGAGGCGGAAATTGAGGCAATCGCAAGTTTTTACGATTATCTTGAAATTCAGCCCCTCGGAAACAACGACTTTATGTTAAGGTCAGGGCTTGTTTCAAGCGAGGAAGAGCTTAAAGACATAAACAGACGGATTGTTGCTCTTGGTGAGAAATTAGGAAAAAAGGTTGTTGCCACCTGCGATGTTCACTTTATGGATCCTGATGACGCTCTTTATCGTCAGGTGCTTCAAGGGGCGCAGGGCTATTCCGATGCGGATATGCAGGCACCTTTATATTTGAGAACTACCGAGGAGATGCTTTCCGAATTTGAATATTTAGGCGAGGAAAAAGCCTATGAAATAGTTGTTAAGAATACAAACGAGATAGCGGATTCCATTGAAAACCTCAAACCGCTCCGAAGCGGCTCATATCCTCCGTCCATTGAAAACTGTGAAGAGGATTTGGACAGAATGTGTCGTGAAAAGGCGTATGAAGTCTATGGAAATCCCCTTCCGCCAATCGTTAAGGCTCGAATGGACAGAGAGCTTGGCTGTATCCTCGGCTATGGTTATGCGGTTATGTATATGATTGCCCATAAGCTTGTTAAAAAGTCCAACGAGGCAGGGTATCTTGTTGGTTCCCGAGGCTCTGTCGGCTCATCCTTTGCGGCATTTTTGTCGGGAATAACCGAGGTTAACGCTCTTTGCCCACACTATATCTGCAATAACTGTAAGCACAGTGAATTTTTTGAAAACGGTGAATACACAATCGGTATTGATATGCCCGATAAAGTCTGCCCGGAATGTGGACAGAAAATGAAAAAAGACGGGTTTAATATCCCCTTTGAAACCTTCCTTGGTTTTGAGGGAGACAAAGTCCCCGATATCGACCTTAACTTCTCGGGGGAATATCAGGCGACGGCGCATAAATATGTTGAAGAGCTTTTTGGTGAGGGCTACGTATTCAAGGCAGGAACAATCGGCACTATTGCTGATAAAACCGCCATTGGTCTTGCGAAAAAATATTATGAGAAAAAGGGTGTTAATGCACCTCTTGCGGAAATCAAGCGTGTTTCAAGAGGAATGGAAAATGTTAAGAATACAACAGGTCAGCACCCCGGCGGCGTTATTGTTTGTCCTAAAACTATGGATATTCACGATTTCTGTCCCGTTCAGCACCCTGCGGATAAGAAGGAATCGGGGATTATAACAACGCATTTCGACTTCCATTCAATCCACGATAACCTCTTAAAGCTTGATATTCTCGGACATGATGACCCGTCAACAATCCGTATGCTGGAGGATTTGACGGGGGTTAATGCTCTTGAAATTCCTCTTGACGATAAAACGACAATGAGTATTTTCTCGAGCACAGATGCAATCGGCGTAACTCCCGAACAGATTGACAGTAAGGTCGGAACCTTCGGAATTCCCGAGTTTGGGACATCTTTCACAAGACAAATGCTCCTTGACACTCTGCCGACAACCTTTTATGAGCTTGTAATCATTGCCGGTCTTTCCCACGGAACAGATGTTTGGCTCAATAATGCGCAGGATTTGGTAAGACAGGGAACGGCATCTCTTTCAGAAGTTATCGGTCTTCGTGACGATATTATGACATATCTCATTCTCCACGGTCTTCAGCCGAAAATGGCGTTTACCATAATGGAGTTTGTCAGAAAGGGAAGAGCCGCAAAAGAGGGGCTTCCCAAAGAATATGAAGATGCCATGATTGAGAATAATGTTCCGTCCTGGTATATTGAGTCCTGTAAGAAAATTAAATATATGTTCCCGAAAGCCCATGCGGCGGCGTATGTTATGATGGGATTCAGAGTTGCGTATTTTAAGGTGCATTACCCCATTGAGTTCTATATTGCATATTTCACCGTAAGAGCCGATTTGTTTGATGCGGCAATTATGGCAAAGGGTGACACACTTTTAGTTGCGGAAATGCAAAAACTGAAACACGCTCAAAACCTCTCTGCAACGGAAAAGAGTTTGTTCACCATTATGGAGCTTGTTCACGAAATGTATCAAAGAGGAATTGAGTTCTTGCCCGTTGACATTTACGAATCCCACGCAAGCAAATTCAGAAAGGTTGACGGGAAAATTCTTCCGCCCCTTAACGCCTTTGCAGGTGTTGGAACTGCGGCGGCGGAAAGCATTATGGAGGCTCGGAAGGACGGTCCTTTCGTGTCAAGAGAAGACCTTAAAAACCGCGCAAAAGTGAACAAAAGCGTTCTTGAAACCCTTGCAGAGAACGGATGCCTTGACGGTCTCCCCGAAACAAGTCAAATATCTTTATTTGAAATGTAAAATTTATTTTCGGTTTTCTTAAACATAGGAATCGCTCTTGCCACAACCTATTTTCTTGCAACCTTGTTTGCATAATACTTTTTGTTTGTTGGTAACTCTGCCTTGGCGGACTTTCACCACAAAACATTGATATATCGACACACAGAGAAAAGCAGATACACGGAAAAACAACCATGTATCTGCTTTTTGTTATTTCAGCTATGTCATCTCATACAATTTCTATACGTGTTTGTTAAATCAAGGATAATATATCTCACATTGTTTGTATGTTTATTAACAACAATGATTAACCTAAAACATTATTTGCATTTCTAAAAAGATTAATCCATTTATATATTTTAATTGGTAATGCTACCCATCCTATAAAAAAAGCAATAACAAATTTTATTATAAAATATATAACCCATCCCACTAACGGTAAAAATAAAAATACCTGTGGAGTAACTGCATTTAGGGATTTCCAGCCAAACGGAACCCATCCAAAACATAGCCCTTTAATATCTCCGATAAATACGCTTAATGCAATCCCTATAATTAAACCTATTACTATCGTTTTCAACATCTCAGCCTTTTCGCTTCTCACATAGTCCTGTATGCAATCTTTACACACAGGTGTATCAGTTATACTTGCACATTCAGTGCATAAACCTCTTCCGCAAGATTGACATGTAACAGTTGCCGCTCTATCTCCATGATAAAAACAATTCATTATAACCCTTCTTTCAATTCTAAAGTATAATTCAATGACAAACATTGTATAGATATCCTTAATTATGTTACATTTTGTAACATTTTTATTGTAACATAATGTTACAATAAAGTCAAGGGGTGTTTTTATGAAAGGTCTAAAAATTATAAGAAAAGAACGAAATTTAAATCAACTAAAAGTTGCAATGGACTTAAATATATCTCGAGAGGCTCTGTCTCATTATGAAAACGGCAAACGCGAACCAAGTCTTGATATGCTAAATAAATTATCAAGATATTTTAATGTTTCTATTGATTTTTTGATAAACGGCGAAGAATTTGTTAAAAAATAAGTTTTAAAACAAAGGCGGTGTTTAAAAAGCCAAAAGACTTTTAAACGCCGCCTTTTTAATTGCCGATTGGCAACCATTTTTATTTTTAAAACAGTCCGGTTATAATTCCGTTTTCGTCAACATCAATTTTCTCCGCCGCAGGAACCTTAGGAAGTCCCGGCATAGTCATAATCTCACCCGTCAGGGCAACTATAAACCCTGCTCCGGCTGAAATCTTAACATTTCTAACTGTTACGGTAAATCCGTCAGGAGCACCGATTTTCGTCAAATCATCTGAGAAGCTGTACTGAGTTTTCGCCATGCAAACAGGGAGATTTCCATAACCCAATGCCGCAAGAGAATCAATCTGTTTCTGTGCCGCAGGAGTGAAACTTACCCCTGCACCACGATATACCTTTTTAACGATTGCATCAATTTTTTCTTCAATCGTCGCTTCATCTTCATAGGCAAATGTGAAATCATTATCCTTTTCGCAAAGACGAACAACCTCATTCGCAAGGTCAATTCCGCCCTCTCCGCCTTTTGCCCATACATCCGACAAAACAACATTAACGCCAAGGGCTTTGCACTTTTCAATAACAAGGTCAACCTCTGCCTCCGTGTCTGTCGGGAACTTATTTACCGCAACAACACAAGGAAGATTATACACATCTGTTATATTTGAAAGGTGTCTTAACAAATTCGGCATACCTTTTTCCAAAGCATCAAGGTTTTCGCCATTAAGTTCAGCTTTCGGAACGCCGCCGTGCATTTTAAGGGCACGAATTGTTGCAACAAGCACCACCGCTGACGGCTTAAGGTCTGCGTATCTGCACTTAATATCCAAAAACTTTTCAGCACCCAAATCAGCACCAAACCCAGCCTCGGTAACCGCATAATCGCCAAGCTTGAGAGCCATTTTAGTGGCTAAAACCGAGTTACAGCCGTGGGCAATATTAGCAAAAGGTCCGCCGTGTACAAGGGCAGGTGTTCCCTCAAGGGTCTGAACGAGATTAGGCTTGAGCGCATCCTTTAAAAGAGCCGTCATTGCCCCTGCCGCATTAAGCTGACCTGCCGTAACAGGCTTATCGTCATAAGTGTAACCCACAACAACTCTCGAAAGTCTATCTTTAAGGTCACTTATTGAACCTGCAAGACAGAGAATTGCCATAATTTCCGACGCAACGGTTATGTCGTATCCGTCCTCACGGGGAACACCGTTAACCTTTCCGCCAAGACCGTCAACAACGAAACGAAGCTGTCTGTCGTTCATATCAACACAACGCTTCCAGGTTATCTTTCTCTGGTCAATTCCGAGAGCATTACCCTGGTGAATATGGTTATCAAGGAGGGCGGCGAGAAGATTATTTGCAGCACCTATTGCATGAAAATCACCCGTAAAATGCAGATTAATGTCCTCCATAGGAACAACCTGGGCATATCCGCCGCCTGCCGCACCGCCTTTTATCCCGAAAACGGGACCAAGAGACGGCTCACGGAGAGCAACCATAACATTCTTGCCGATTTTCTTCATTCCGTCAGCAAGACCTATGGTTGTTGTTGTTTTTCCCTCTCCTGCAGGAGTTGGAGTAATCGCCGTAACCAAGACAAGTTTTCCGTCTTTTCTGTCGCTTTCTTTAAGCAACGAAAGGTCGATTTTAGCTTTATAGTTTCCGTATTGCTCGATATATTTACTGTCAATTCCTGCTGTCTTTGCAATCTCGGTTATATTTTCCATTTTTGCACTTTGTGCAATCTCAATATCGGTTTTCATTTCCCGTACCTCCGATTATTTGAAGTATTCAACAGCCGATTCAAACATACCCATTTCATACTGACCTTCAACATTCTTATAAAGACCTGAGCCAACTCGTTCGGAGTGTCCCATCTTGCCCAAGACCCTACCGTCAGGAGAGCAGATACCCTCAATCGCAAAGGCTGAACCGTTCGGGTTATACTGAATATCGTAAGTCGGAGCACCGCTTAAATCTGTATACTGTGTTATAATCTGTCCGTTTTCGGCAAGCTCCTTAATAAGCTCATCGCTCGCAAGGAATCTTCCTTCACCATGTGAAATCGGAACAGTATAAACATCACCCACATTAGTTTTCGCAAGCCACGGAGATTTATTCGAGGCAATTCTTGTATGAACAATTTTGCTCTGGTGTCTTGAAATTGTATTAAATGTAAGAGTAGGACAATTTTCGTCTGTGTCGATAATCTTTCCGTATGGCACAAGACCAAGCTTAATGAGTGCCTGGAATCCGTTACAGATACCTGCCATAAGTCCGTCACGATTTTCGAGTAAATCAGAAACCGCATCCTTGATTTCAGCACTTCTGAAGAACGCTGTTATAAACTTACCGGAACCGTCAGGCTCATCACCGCCGGAGAAACCGCCGGGAACAAAGATAATCTGTGACTGTTTTGCTTTATCCGCAAATGTCTTTGCTGACTGAGCGATAGCCTTTGATGAAAGGTTATTTATAACGAAGATTTCCGCCTCGGCGCCTGCTCTTTCAAATGCTTTTGCAGAGTCATATTCGCAGTTAGTTCCAGGGAATACAGGAATTAACACTTTCGGTTTTGAAACCTTAATCGCAGGAGCAACTCTGTCTTTTGCCTCATATGAGAATGCAGGAACTTCATCCTTCTTCGACTCAATATTGCACTTATAAATCTTCTCAAGCTTACCTTCATAAATATCGTAAAGGTCAGAAAGTTCAATTTTCTCGTTTCCGAGAGAAATAACTTCTTCCTCTGTTGTTTCACCAAGTAAAACACCCTCTGAAAGCTCGTCTGTTTCAAGAATAAATCCGCCGTAGTTATAACCAAAGATTGTATCTTGTGTAAGATTATCGCTATACTTAAATCCGTAGCCGTTACCCATTGCCATTTTGAGGATAGCTTCTGCAACACCGCCATAGGTTGGGGTATAAGCCGCATAGACCTTACCGTCTCTCATAAACTTTGTAACCTTATTATAAAGGGCAACCAAAGACTCAGCAACAGGGAGACCGTTTTCGTCATACTCAGGCATTAAGAGGTATACTTTATGATTTGCACCCTTGAACTCAGGGGAGATAATGTTCTTTATTTCGTCCTTAGAAACTGCGAAAGAAACAAGTGTTGGAGGAACATCAATGTTTTCAAAAGTTCCGCTCATGGAGTCCTTACCGCCGATAGATGCGATTTCAAGATCCATCTGTGCCGCAAATGCACCGAGTAGTGCTGCTGCCGGCTTACCCCAACGCTCTTTCTTGCCGTTTGGTTTTTCAAAGTATTCCTGGAATGTGAGATAAACCTCATTAAAGTCAGAGCCTGTTGCAATCAGCTTTGATACTGATTCAACAACTGCAAGATATGCACTGTGGTATGGACTCTTTTCAGCGATAAATGGGTTATATCCCCACGCCATAAGCGAACAGGTCTTGCTGTCCTTTTTCTCCATGGAAATTTTATTAACCATTGCCTGAATTGGTGTTCTCTGATACTTTCCGCCAAAGGGCATCAAAACTGTGCCTGCGCCAATTGTTGAGTCAAATCTCTCGGAAAGTCCACGCTTTGAACAGATATTGAGGTCGCCTGCAAGCGCCTTATAATTCTCCGTAAAGCTCTCGCCGATTTCCTTTTCATAGCTTTCGACTTTCATAGGCGCAATCTCTGTATGCTTTTCAGCACCGTTTGAATTTAAGAATTCACGGGAAAGGTTAACAATCATATTGCCGTTCCATTCCATTGTGAGATACGGCTTCTCAGTTACCTTTGCAACAACTGTTGCTTCAAGGTTTTCCATTTCAGCAAGGGCACAGAATCTTTCTGCATCCTCACTCGCTACAACAACTGCCATTCTTTCCTGAGATTCGGAGATTGCAAGCTCTGTTCCGTCAAGACCGTCGTATTTTTTAGGAACTGCATCAAGCTTTATTTCAAGGCCGTCTGCAAGCTCACCGATTGCAACAGAAACACCGCCTGCGCCAAAGTCGTTACATCTCTTTATAAGCTTTGAAGCATCTGCATTTCTGAAAAGACGCTGAAGCTTTCTCTCCTCAGGAGCGTTACCTTTCTGAACCTCTGCACCACAGCTTTCAAGGGATGAAAGGTTATGTGACTTGGAAGAACCTGTCGCACCGCCACAGCCGTCTCTACCTGTCTTACCGCCAAGGAGGATAACAATATCCCCGGCTATCGGGCGTTCACGGCGAACATTTTCAGCAGGAGCCGCCGCAATAACTGCACCGATTTCCATTCTCTTTGCCGCATAGCCGTCGTGGTAAAGCTCGTCAACCTGACCTGTTGCAAGACCAATCTGGTTACCATAAGAACTGTAACCGTTTGCCGCAGTTGTTACAATTTTTCTCTGGGGAAGCTTACCCTTTAATGTTTCCGAAACAGAAACTGTCGGGTCAGCCGCACCTGTTACACGCATAGCCGCATAAACATAGCTTCTTCCTGAGAGCGGGTCACGGATAGCACCACCGATACAGGTTGCCGCACCACCAAATGGCTCAATTTCTGTCGGATGGTTATGTGTTTCATTCTTGAATAAAAGAAGCCACTTTTCAATTCTGCCTTCACACTCAACATCAATCTTAACTGTGCAGGCATTGATTTCTTCCGATTCATCAAGACCGTCAAGCTTGCCGACAGATTTTAAATATCTTGTTGCCAAAGTTGCAATATCCATAAGATTTATCGGCTTTGTTCTGCCAAGCTTCTCACGGGTTTCGAGGTATCTTGTGTAAGATTTCTGTAAAAGCTCGTCCTCAAATGTAATTTTGTCAATAGTTGTGAGGAATGTTGTGTGACGACAATGGTCTGACCAATATGTATCAATCATTTTGATTTCTGTAATAGTTGGGTCACGCTTTTCCGATAAGAAATAGCTCCGGCAGAACTTAATATCGTCAAAGTCCATTGCGAGACCATATTCGTCAATAAATGCTTTAAGCTCATCATCTGAAAGCTTTGTAAAGCCATCGAGAGTCTTAACTGTTGTTGGAATATCATATTCAACCTTAAGAGTTTCCGCTGTTTCAAGTGATGCCTCTCTTGCCTCAACCGGGTTAATTACATATTTCTTGATTGCATCAATATTATCTTGAGTAAGATTGCCCTTTAAAGCGTAAATTCTTGCAGTTTTAACCGTTGGTCTTTCGCCTTTTGAGATAAGCTGAATACACTCAGCCGCAGATGCCGCTCTCTGGTCGAACTGCCCCGGGAGATATTCAACACCGAAAACTGTGTAACCGTCAAGGCTTATCTCCTCTGATGCGATATCAAGCTGTGGCTCGGAGAAAACTGTTTGAACACAGTAATCAAAAAGTTCCTTGTCAACACCTTCAATATCGTATCTGTTAAAAAGTCTTACCTCTTCAAGAGCTTTAATCTGAAGAAGTGATGTGATATCCGAGAGAACCGCCTTTGCCTCGTTTGCAAGGTGAGGCTTTTTCTCCACATAAATTCTGTATACCATTTAATTCCCTGCCTTTCTTATTTTAAGCACGGAGTGCTCTTTGTCCTATATCGTTTCTGTAATACGCATTATCAAAGGATACGGTTTTAACTGTTTCGTAAGCCTTATCAATAGCTTCCTTAAGAGTTGGTGCAGTTTCCGTAACACCCAAAACTCTTCCGCCTGCAGTTAAAAGCTTACCATCTTCAAGCTTTGCGCCTGCAACATAGATATTTTTATCCTTTGGCATTATTATCTCAAAACCGCTGTCATACTTTTCAGGATAGCCGTTTGACGCCATAACAACACAAGCCGCACAGCCGTCCATAAATTCAACATCCGATTCCTTTAATTCCTTGTCGCTGATTTTCAGCATAATATCCATTAAGTCGCTCTTTAAAAGCGGAAGAACAACCTGAGTTTCAGGGTCTCCGAAACGGCAGTTATATTCTATAACTTTCGGGCCTTTTTCCGTCAGCATAAGACCGAAATAAAGACAACCCGAAAAGCTTCTGCCCTCTTTGTTCATAGCTTCCATTGTTGGGATAAAAATTGTGTCCATACACACTTTAGCGATTTCGTCTGTGTAATAAGGATTTGGAGCGATTGTTCCCATTCCGCCCGTGTTAAGGCCTTCGTCATTGTCCTTTGCTCGTTTATGGTCCATAGAGGAAACCATTGGAACAAGGGTTTTTCCGTCCGTGAACGAAAGAACGGAAACTTCAGGACCTGTCAAAAATTCCTCGATAACGATATTGTTACCGCTTGCGCCAAAAACCTTATCTTCCATTATAGAGCGAACAGCATCCTTTGCTTCCTCTCTTGTCTGGGCAATTATAACACCCTTCCCGAGAGCGAGCCCATCAGCCTTGATAACTGTTGGAATTGGTGCAGTTTCAAGATATTCATATGCCTTTTTCGCATCGTCAAATATCTCAAACTCTGCTGTTGGGATATTATATTTCTTCATAAGATTCTTGGAAAATGCTTTACTTCCCTCAATTATTGCCGCCGCCTTATTTGGTCCGAATGTTTTAACTCCAACCTCATTAAGAGCATCAACCGCACCCAAAACAAGCGGGTCATCAGGAGCAACAACTGCAAAATCAATCTTATTCTCTGTTGCAAATTCAGCGATTTTATCAATCTCTTTAGCTCCGATAGGAACACAGATTGCATCATTTGCAATTCCGCCGTTTCCAGGAAGAGCGTAAATCTCGCTGACCTTTTCGCTTTCCTTAAGCTTTTTGATGATGGCGTGTTCTCTGCCTCCGCCACCGACTACCATAACCTTCATTGGATTACCTCCGTATATTCGTCCTTATCTTGTGCAAGATAAGGAATTATTATCAATTAGTGATGGAAAAGACGCATTTTTGTCATTGCCATAACCATACCGTGTTTATTACAAGCCGCAATAACATTATCATCACGGATTGAACCGCCCGGCTGAGCAACATAAGAAACACCGCTCTTTGCCGCTCTTTCAATGTTATCACCAAAGGGGAAGAATGCGTCAGAGCCAAGAGCCACACCGCTTATTGTTGCAAGATATGCCTTTTGCTCTTCCTTTGTGAACGGTTCCGGTTTTTCTTTAAAGATTGTCTCCCAGATTCCGTCTGCCAAAACATCTTCATCATCGTCTGAAATATATATATCAATAGCATTATCTCTGTCAGGTCTGCCAACCGTGTCAAGGAACGGGAGGTTAAGCACTTTTTCGTGCTGACGGAGATGCCAGATGTCTGCTTTGTTTCCTGCAAGTCTTGTACAGTGGATTCTTGACTGCTGACCTGCGCCAACACCGATTGCCTGACCGTCTTTTGCAAAACAAACGGAGTTTGACTGTGTATATTTAAGAGTTATAAGTGCAATAATCAAGTCACGCTTTGCCTCTGTCGGGAACTCTTTATTATCAGTAACGATTTCGCTTAAAAGTTCCTCGTCAATTTTGAAATTATTTCTGCCCTGCTGGAATGTTATTCCGTAAACCTGTTTATTTTCAATCTCATCAGGAACGAAGTTCGGGTCAATCTTTACTATATTATATGTACCTTTTCTCTTTTCCTTTAAGATTTCAAGAGCTTCAGGGTCATAGTCAGGAGCGATAACCCCGTCACTAACCTCTCTCTTAATGAGCTTTGCGGTTGTCACATCGCACTTATGTGAAAGGGCAATCCAGTCACCAAAAGAGCTCATTCTGTCAGTTCCTCTGGCTCTTGCATAAGCTGTTGCAAGGGGGGATTCGTCAAGACCTTCAATATCGTCAACCCAGCAAGCTTTTTTAAGAGTTTCGCTCATTGGGATACCAACTGCCGCAGAAGTCGGGCTAACATGCTTAAAAGAAGTTGCAGTTTCAATTCCGCCAAGGGCTGTGCTCAGCTCCTTAACTAACTGCCAGCTGTTAAAAGCATCGAGAAAATTTATATACCCCGGTCTTCCCGAGAGGATTTCAATAGGAAGCTCACTACCGTCAGCCATAAAAATTTTCGCAGGCTTCTGATTTGGGTTACAGCCATATTTTAATTCAAATTCTTTCATTTGTATATTTTCCTTTCTGACTTATTTATTCTTGTTTATCATACGATTAACTTCTTCGCCTGTTTCAAGGTCAACAAAACGAACATAAAGAGAAATCTTGTTCTGTTCGTTAAGGTTTTCCCAGATACCATTTGTAAACTCGTCAATATCGTTTGGAATTGCAACTCTTTCAGGCTCACCGCAGAATGTGGGAATCGGGTTTCCGTCACAGATATATGTGTGGAGGAAGTGACCGAGACCATTAATCGGAGAATATGAATAGTGATAACGATTACAGCCTGTTCCTTCGGCATCAGCACTCTTTAAGATGCTCATTTCATAGGTGAAATCAGGCTTATCAAATGTGAACATTGCGCTTATTCTCGGTGTCAGGTTTGGAGCATCAGGCTCAAACTCACGGGTTGTCAGCGCCTCTATGAATGTTTTATCTTCCTTTAAGAAGTCATAAATCGTATCAGTCTGGTCGCCGTTTGTAACTATAAGCTTATTTTCATAAACTCTGATTGGCGAATAGATTATAAGAGACGGGTCCTCAACCTTTGAAGCATCAAAAGGATGAATGATAACCTCGCTTCCGTTTTCAACAAAAATTCTGTTACGGCTGTTTTCAGAGCGTCCCATAATGAAGTATGCAAAAACCGCTTTCTTTCCGTCCTGACTCTTACCGCAGATTATGCCTCTGCCTGCATAAGAATTATTTTTAAGCAAATCTTCAATTTTATTTATTTCGTAAATATTCATTTTCTATCTCCTTTTACTTTTCATAATCTTCTTTGCAACCATTTCCGTCGCCTGGGGAAGAATTATCCATTCCGCATGGCGCATAACTCTCATCTGGAGAGAGCTTGGAGTGTCGCTTTGAAGAATTTTAACAGGTTTCTGAAGAATTATTTCTCCACCGTCGGGAATTTCATTAACATAATGAACAGTTGCCCCCGTCACCTTAACTCCATAGGAAAGTGCCGCCTCATGGACACGGAGTCCGTAAAACCCTTCTCCGCAGAAAGACGGAATCAACGACGGATGAACATTAATAATTTTATTCTCGTATTTTTTTATAAAAGTCTTGCTCAAGATACTCATGAACCCTGCAAGAACGATAAAGTCAATTTCGTTTTCCTCAAGCTGTTTTAAGATTTTATCTTCAAACTCCTGCTGACTTTTACAAGCCTTTTTTGAAACGATAGCGGCAGGAATATTATTCTCCTCCGCACGGGTGAGAGCATAAGCTTCGGGGTTGCTTGAAACAACCAATGAAATCTCACCGCTCTTTATAACTCCACTTTTCTGTGCATCAATAAGCGCCTGAAGATTTGTTCCGCCACCTGAAACCAAAACTGCTATTTTAGCCTTTAGCATATTGTCACCTTGTCCTCCGATTTAACTATTTCGCCGATGATATAAGCATCTTCTCCGCTTTCCTTAAGGCTCTTAAGCGCTTCATCTGCCTCTGCCTTTGACACAACAAGGCTCATACCAACACCCATATTAAATGTGTTGAACATATCTCTCTCTGATATATTTCCTGTCTTTGCAATAAGGTCAAAAATCGGAAGAACTTTAACTGCACTTCTGTCAATTTTAGCACCAAATCCGTCAGGAAGACTTCTTGGGATATTCTCATAGAACCCGCCACCCGTTATATGGGAAACAGCTTTAACCGTAACCTTTTCAAAGAGGGCGAGCATTGGCTTAACATAAATCTTTGTTGGTGTTAAAAGTGTCTCTAAAATTGACTTTCCGCCAAGCTCTTCGCAAGGGGACTTAATATCCGCATTTTCAATATCAAAAACTTTTCTAACGAGAGAAAAGCCGTTTGAATGAACGCCCGATGAAGGGATACCGATTATAACATCCCCCTCTTCTATTGTTGAGTTGTCAAGCACCTTTGACTTATCAACAACACCAACAGAGAAGCCTGCAAGGTCATATTCATCGATGGGATAAAATCCCGGCATTTCAGCAGTCTCACCACCGATTAAAGCACAGCCCGACTGAACACAGCCCTCAGCGATACCTGAAACGATGTCTGCAATCTTCTCGGGAACATTCTTTCCGCAAGCGATATAGTCAAGGAAGAAGAGCGGTTTTGCACCGCAACAAATAATATCGTTTACGCACATAGCAACGCAGTCAATACCAACCGTGTTATGCTTGTCCGACAAAAATGCAAGCTTAAGTTTTGTTCCGACACCGTCAGTTCCGCTTACCAAAACAGGTCTTTCAAGCCCTGTCATATCCAATTCAAAAAGACCACCGAAACCGCCAATATCTGTTGTTTTTCCGCCTACCATAGTTTTAGCAATATGCTGTTTCATAAGTTCAACGGCTCTGTATCCCGCTGTGATGTCAACACCTGCTGCCGCATAGCTTTCACTGTAACTTTTCATAAATTTTATCCTTTCTTAAATCCAATAATATACTTTATTCTTTTCCGTTCCAGCAATATGTGCAAAGTTTACAAGGTTCAATCCCGATTGCCTCAATCAGTCCTTCTAAAGACTGAAATTCAAGAGAAGCAAAATTAAACTTTTCACAAATCGCCTGACGGAGCTTCTTTCCTCTTTCCGTTTTGGAATTACTGTATTCATCAATATACTTAATTCCCTCCTCACCCTCAAGCTCCATAATAATTCGACGGGCAATAAGCTCCATATCATCTGTGCCTCTGGTGAAGTTAAGATATTTACAGCTATACATAATAGGTGGACAAGCCGACCTCATATGAACGGATTTTGCTCCGTTTTCATAAAGAAAATCAACCGTTCCTTTAAGCTGTGTTCCTCTTACTATCGAGTCATCAACAAAAAGAAGATTTTTATCATGAATAAGCTCCTCAACTGGGATTTGCTTCATTTTTGCAACCTTGTTTCTTTCTTTCTGGCTGGCAGGAGTAAAACTTTTCTGCCAGGTCGGGGTATATTTTATAAACGGTCTTGCAAAAGGAATATGGCTCTTGTTTGCATATCCGATTGCGTGAGGCGTTCCCGAATCAGGCACTCCGCAGGCATAGTCAATTCCATCTAAAAGTCCCGCCTCACGGTCAGCCTCCGCCATAATTTCACCGTTACGGTATCGCATAATTTCAACATTGACACCTTCATAATTGGATGTGGGGAAACCGTAATACGACCAAAGGAATGAACAAATACGCATTTCCTTCCGGGGCGGTGAGAGCACCGTCAATTCTTTTGCCGTAATCTCAACAATTTCTCCCGGGCCAAGCTCTTTTTCGCTCTTGTAGCCAAGCTTTTTATAAGCATAATCCTCAAAAGAAACCGAATATCCATCATCATTTTTACCAATCAGAATTGGAATTCTGCCGTATTTATCTCTTGCGGCAATAATCGCTCCGTCCTCTTTTAAGATAAGGATTGATGCCGTTCCGTCAATCACGCTTTGCGCAAATCTTATCCCATCCGCAAAATTATCCTTCTGATTTATGAGTGATGCAATAAGCTCAACAGAGTTTACCTTTCCACCCGTCATAACACCGAAATGTCCGCCGTTATTTAAGATATACTCATTTATAAGATCCTCCGCATTATTTATTCGCCCGATTATACTGATGGCATAAGCACCAATACTTGAACGAATAAGAAGGGGCTGTGGGTCACCGTCACTTATACAGCCGATTGCGCTCTTTCCATGCATCTCGTCAAAAATTTTCTCAAACTTTGTCCGAAAAGGCGAATTTTCAATATTATGAATATCCCTTTGCAGACCCTTTTCATCATCAACAGCAGCCATTCCCGCTCTCTTTGTTCCGAGATGAGAATGATAGTCCGTTCCGAAAAAAACATCGGAAATTGCGTCGTGCTTACTGACTGTTCCGAAAAATCCTCCCATGTTTTTACCTCCGTATAGTCAATTCTTTAATCAGCCGTTAAACTGTTCTTCTATCGCCTTATTCTTTTCAAGCACCTTATCAGATGCCGCCTTCCTTGCCGCAACAAGCTTATTTGAAAGCTCTTCATCGCTCACCGCAAGAATCTGTATACAAAGCAGAGCGGCATTAACAGCACCGTTTATTCCAACTGTTGCAACAGGGATACCCGGAGGCATCATAACAGTTGATAAAAGGGCGTCAACAC
>SVKF01000025.1 GCA_015068605.1 Oscillospiraceae bacterium | reverse complement strand
TCAAATATTGTCAATAAAAAGCTATTGATGCAAATGACTTTGAAGCAATAACAGAACTTGCAAAAAAATTTACAAGGGTGGTAGAATAATGAGCACATACATAACCATCGACGGAGGAACGAGCAGCACGAGAGCGAGCCTTGTTTGCGACTGTGAAATTATCAAAACCGTTAAACTCGACATCGGCGCAAGGGCGAGTATCGAAAACCGTGAAAAATATACAGGTGCAATCAAAGCTGCAATAGATGAAATAATTTCAATAAGAAAGGATACGCCAAAACGGATTTTAGCCTCCGGAATGATAACCTGTGAGTTCGGGCTGTGTAACCTTCCTCACCTTGAAGCCCCTGCAGGGATTTATGAGCTTCACGAAAGTATGCACGAAACTGTTATAAGTGAAATTTCGGACATTCCTTTTGTGTTTATGCGAGGGGTCAGAGTGAACAGCGACGATTTTGATAAAGTCGACATGATGCGTGGTGAGGAAACAGAAATAATGGGTATTCTCAAGGAGGAATACGGCGAATGTATTTATATTCTCCCCGGCTCACACTCGAAAATCATTAAGGTTGACGAAAATGGGCGGATTGCAGAATTTTCAACAATGCTTACGGGTGAAATGATTGCATCTCTGTCGCAAGGGACAATTCTTAAGGATGCTGTTGATTTAGGTAATTCAAAAATCAATGACGAGTATCTCTTGAAAGGCTATGATTATGCAAAAGAGGCAGGCATAAACAAAGCTTTGTTTAAGGTCAGGATTTTAAAAAATATTTTCGGATGCTCAAATGATGAGGTATACAGCTTTTTTATGGGAGCTGTTTTATCCGATGAAATCTACTATATCTTAAAAGACGGAGCGGAAAGCATTGTCCTTGGCGGAAAATCCCAAATTAAAAAAGCCATGGCAATAATATTAAATAAAAAATCAGACAAAAGGATTATTGAGCTTGACGAAAAAGCCGTTGACTACTCCACATCCTTGGGTATGATAAGAATTTACGAATATTGTGCAAATTAATAAAAAGGCAGATGAAACGATTTTAAATTTTTTCAAAAGTAAATTATAAAAAATTTTGAAATCCCTTGACAAATTATAAATAGTGTGGTAAAATTGGAATACTGCTTATGTATATAATTAACTTTTGCAGAAGCGAAAGTCTTTATACCAAATTATTGAACAGGAGGTTTTCAACAATGCTTAGAACATTTCAGCCCAAGAAAAGACATCGTTCAATGGAACATGGCTTTAGAAAGAGAATGGCGACAAAAAATGGCCGTAAGGTTTTAGCCAGAAGAAGATTAAAAGGCAGAAAGAGATTGTCAGCCTAAGACGCCTTTTGGCGTCTTTTTGACTTTTTTTGAAGAATTATGGGTGTTATTATCAGTTTAGACCGAGACGGACAGTTTCAAAAACTGTACAAAAAGGGGAAGTCTTTTGTCTCCCCTGCTTTAATTGTTTATGTCAGAAAAAACGGACAGAGCTTTAACAGACTTGGCATAACTGCCAGCAAAAAAATCGGAAAGGCTGTTGTTAGAAATCGTGCTAAACGGCGAATCCGCGAGCTTTATCGGACAAACCTTCATAATCTTAAAACAGGATATGATTTTGTCATTGTTGCCCGGACAAGAACTGCCGATTTCCCATACAACATGCTGTTATCGTCGTTTTTGGCGGCGATGAAAAATCTGGGTGTTTTATATGAATAGAATTTCCCGTTTTTTAGGAGAGGTTATCCTTCTTCCTGTCAGATTTTACAGAAAGTTTATTTCTCCACTTAAAAAGCCTTGCTGTAAATATACTCCGACCTGCTCGGAATATACCCTTATTGCAGTTCGGAAATACGGTCCTTTAAAAGGGGGCTTCAAAAGTCTGTGGAGAATTCTTCGGTGTAACCCCTTCAGCAAAGGCGGCATCGATGAACCTTAAATACTATTGAAAAAAGAGGAAAAATAATGGAGTATATTAAAATATTTTTTGGTTCCATTCTCGGCTTCCTTTATAATATAGTCGGGAATTATGGTGTATCAATAATTTTACTTACATTTTTAATCAAGCTTGCTCTTTCTCCGCTTGATTTGAAACAGAGAAAATCTGCGGCGAGAATGCAGCAAATCCAGCCGGTTTTAAACCAGCTTCAGAAGAAATACGCAAACGACAAGGAAAAGCTTAATGCGGAAATAATGAAGGTTTACCGTGAATATAAGATAAGTCCCACAAGCGGCTGTCTTCCTATGCTTCTCCAGTTCCCGATTATTATCGCACTTTATTGGGTAATCCGTCAGCCTATCACTTATATGATGGGCATTGATAATATTAATGATCAGGCGCTTCTTATAATTAACTTCAACGATTGGGCACGGGCTAATACAGATAAGTTAGTGGGAACATTGCCCGAGCTTTTTAGTCAGGGTAGCGGGGTTACAGGTAACAACTATGCGCAGTATGAAATCCAGATTGCACAGGTAATCCACAATAACGCAGATGTTCTTAAAGACTTTATCGGAGAAACCGCAAAGGCTAACGGGCTTGGTGCTATAGGAAGTAGCTTTGAAATGACAACTGTTGACTTTTCATTCCTTGGACTTAACCTTGCCGAAACACCGAGCATTGGTAAGCTCTGGTCGTTCATTACGGGTGGAAATGTGAAAATCAGCGAAGTTGCTCTTTGCATTATCCCTCTCTGCTCCGGTTTGAGTTCATGGTTCTCATCTAAGTTGACTCAGGTGAAAAACACTCAAAAGGTTGATAAAAATGTCATCCTTCCCGAAAGCGAAAAAGTTCCGGAGCAAGCAAATCCTATGCAGAGTATGACGATTATTATGCCGATAATTTCTGCTTGGTTTACGTTTACCTTCCCTGCAGCCCTCGGTCTTTATTGGGTTGTAAGCAATGTATATCAGATTATTCAGATTAGTGTGGTAAATAAACTTGTTGTTCCAAAAATCGAAAATGAATTTAAAGGAGAATTTATTGATGTTAAGGAAAATAGAAAAAAGCGCAAAAAACATTAACGATGCTCTTGCTCTTGCGGCAGAGGAATTGGGAGTTACGCCTGACGAGCTCTCATACGAGGTTACCCGTGAAGTTGGTAAAGGTATATTAAAATTTTTGGTTGGTTCAGAGGTTGACATTGTTGCTTGGGTAACAAAAGAGGCCGAGGCTGAGGAAGCTAAAGCAAAGAAGAAAGTTGAGCCAAAAAAGGAGGAAGCCGTTGTTAAGGAAGTTAAAGAAGCTCCTGCGGTTAAGAAGGAATCCCAAAAGCACGAAAGAAAGGCTGAAAGAGAAAATCGGGCTGACTTTGTCATTCCGAAGGAAAGCGTTGATGATGCTAAATGGTTCTTGTCCGAAACCTTAAAGAGAATCGGGCTTGATGCAACCATTTCCGTTAAGCTTGACGGAAATACAATTCATCTCGATGTTGCCGGTGATAAGATGGGTCTTCTAATCGGCAAAAGAGGTGACACTCTTGATGCTGTTCAGTATCTCACGAGTCTTTATGTAAACAAAGGTAAGGGACAATACATAAAGGTTAGTGTCGATACCGAGAACTATCGCTATAAGAGAGAAGAAACATTGGTTCGTCTTGCAAGAAGCCTTCAGAGAAAGGTTATAAAAGAAAGAGAAGACATAACTCTTGAGCCTATGTCTCCAAACGAAAGAAGAATAATTCATTCAACACTTCAGCATGATAAGAGAATCAAAACCTACAGCGTTGGCGATGAGCCAAACCGCCGTCTTGTTGTTTCTTATGCTAAAAGTGACAAAACAGAAGAATAGTTTTAAAATTAAATAACAGACAGTTCGAAACCATCCTGTCTCAAAACAAAACTACGGGATTTTTTTAAGGGTGGCATTATTGCGCCCTTTTTCCTGTTTATAGGAGGAAAAAATGAATAACGAAATTTTACTTATTTTAAACTTAATCGTGGTATACGGTGCAACATTATTGTTTTACCGGCTCTTTGGCAAAGCCGGTCTTTATGCATGGACGGTTTTTGCAACCGTTGCGGCAAATATTGAGGTTTTAATTATTATTGATGCCTTCGGAATTGAACAAACCCTTGGAAATATCCTATTCGCCTCCACCTTTTTGGTTACAGACATATTAAGCGAAAATCATAGCAAAAAAGACGCAAATAAAGCAGTTTACTTGGGGATTGCCGTATCGTTGATGCTTATAATTGTGACCAAATTCTGGCTGACATTCACCCCTTCGCAAAATGATTTCACCAACGAAGCCTTCAGAATTATTTTCTCAAATACTCCAAGAGTAATGCTTGCCGGGTTTTCGGTCTATGTCATTGCCCAACTGTTCGATGTGTGGATTTATCACAAAATCTGGGCATTTACGGAAAAAAAGTACGGAAACCGCAAAAAACTATTATGGGTAAGAAACAATGTCGCCACCCTTTTATCACAGCTTATAAACGCCATTCTTTTCAATTTTCTGGCATTTTACGGAGTGTATGACAATCAAACCCTTATTTCTATAATTTTGTCTACCTATATTATATACGTTTTTGCTACATTTTTAGATACTCCTATTGTCTATCTTGCAAGAAAAGTCACAAAGAATAATTAATATAAATACTAAAACGAAAATCACTCTCATATATTGTTAGTATATAACAGATATGGGAGTGATTTTATGCATTCGTCAATCAAGGATCGGACGATAGCTCTTGCCAATTACATCATCGAAAATAAATCAACCGTCCGCACCTCTGCCAAGCATTTTGGTATATCGAAGTCAACAGTGCACAAGGATTTAACAGAAAGACTGCCCGGAATAAGGCAGGATTTATTTAAATCCGTCAGAGCAGTTCTGGACGAAAACCGCAACGAACGACACATCAGAGGAGGTCTTGCCACAAAAGAGAAATACCTTAAACGACAAATGAACACAAAATAGGTTTTTATTCCTGCTTTTTTTACTTTTGAAAAAAATTTTTTTAGCTCTTTTTACGAAAAAATCAAAGATATTGTGGTTTTAAAATGCAAAAAAGCTTATATTTTGTAGATTGTAAAAAATGTAGAAAAAAAGACCAAGTTTTTGGTCTTTTTTGTTGTTGAAATTATTTTAAAAATCTGCTATTATATAGTATGTTAAAAAATAAAAATATAAAATGGGGATGTTATCCCCCCTGAAACAGAAAGGAGCTAAAAGAACAATGGAGCTTGAGCAAATTTGGGGAAATGTTGTTGCTATGCTTGCCGAGGAAATTTCCGAGGTTTCATTCAATTCGTGGATTAAGCCTGTCAAAGCGGTCAGCATAACAGATTCCGAGATTGTTCTTTGTGTTCCGTATGGTGTTAACAGAAATATGATTATGACAAAATATTTTTCGCTTATCGAGAGCTGTCTTGAAGCGGTTACATCAAAAAAACGGAGCATAGAGGTTATTGTCAGCGAAGATGTTGAGGAAAAACCCGTAAACAACGAATCTTCACTTAACCCCAGATACACATTTGATAACTTTATTAAAGGGAAAAGCAATGAGCTTGCATACGTTGCGGCTCTTGCGGTTGCTGAATCCGACAGCCCTGCAAAGGCTTATAATCCACTTTTTCTTTACGGCGGAAGCGGACTTGGGAAAACTCATATGCTTCACGCAATCGGAAATTATTATCTTGAAAATTATCCTGACAGAAAGGTTTTATATACAACCAGCGAAAAATTCACATACGAGCTTGTCAGCGCAATCCGTGAAAAGACCAATCAGGCTTTTCGTGATAAATACCGTAAGGTTGATTTGCTTCTGATAGATGATGTTCAGTTTTTTGCAGGCCGTGAGCTTGCCCAGGAGGAGCTTTTCCACACATTTAACGCTCTTTACGAGAAGGACAAGCAGATAGTTTTGACCAGTGACCGTTTGCCTGCGGAAATCCCTCAGATTGAGGAAAGAATAAGAACGAGATTTTCAAGCGGACTTCCGGCTGATGTTCAGCCCCCTGAATACGAAACCCGTATGGCGATTTTAAAGAGTAAGCTTCAGAGCGAATATCTTGAAGTGGGGGACGAAATTGTTGCATTTATTGCGGAAAATGTTAAATCCAATGTCCGTGAGCTTGAAGGTGCGGTTAAGAGAATTGTTTTATATGCAGGTCTTAAGCGGACAAATCGCATTACCTTAGAGCTTGCAACAGAGGCAATCGCTGACCTTATGAAAACCCAGCCGAAGCGTCGCATAACTCCGCAGGTTATTATTTCCGAGGTGGAGAAATATTATATGCTTCCCGGTGGCTCGCTTATTTCAAAAAAGCGTTCTAACGATGTTGTTCTTCCAAGACAGGTGGCTATGTATATCTGTCGTGAAATTCTGGACAATCCGTCGTTCCCGAAGATTGGAGAAAGCTTTAAGCGTGACCATTCAACGGCTATGCATGGTGTTGACAGAATCAGAAAGGAACTGGGGGATAACCCTGACCTTCGTACTGCCATTGACGAAATTATAACCAATATTAAACGAGACTAATATTATGAAATTTTTTGATACAATCGCCGCCATTGCTACCCCTTTGGGAAATGGCGGAATCGCAATCATAAGAATAAGCGGTGAAGAGTCTGTTTGCTTTGTCGAAAAAATCGCCTTTCCTCTTTCGGGAAAGGCTCTTTCTGCTGTAGAGAGCCACAAAATGACCCTTTGCCAAATCAGAGGGAAAAATAATCATTTAATCGACGAGGCGTTGGTGGTTTCGATGCTTGCTCCGAAATCCTACACGGGCGAAAATATTGTTGAAATTCATTGTCATGGCGGCGCTATGGCGGCGAGACTCATAATGGACGAGCTGTCCGATATGGGAATTCGTCAGGCAGAGCCGGGGGAGTTTACCCGTCGTGCATTTATCAACGGGAAAATCGACCTTGCCGGTGCTGAAGCGGTTATGGATATGATTGATGCAAAATCCCGTCTCGGGGTTTATGATGCCGCTTCCTCTCTTTCGGGAAAGCTTGGCGAAAAAATTTCTTCTCTTCGTAATCGTGTTTTAGCCCTTGCGGCGAGACTTTCCGCAACTGCAGACTTCCCTGATGAAATCGACGAAATTGAAGATGAAGAATTTTTAATTGAAATAAACGGGATAAAAAAAGAGACAAACACCCTTATCGAGAGCTTTGAAAAGGGCAGATTTGTCCGAGAAGGAGTTTTGACCGCAATCGTTGGGCGTCCAAATGTGGGGAAATCCTCCCTTCTTAATGCCCTTTTAAAAGAGGACAGAGCGATAGTTACGGATATTCCCGGAACAACCCGAGATACCCTTTCCGAATATATAAATATCGGTGGTCTTGCACTCATTCTCCGTGATACGGCAGGAATTCGTGAAAGCTCCGATGTTGTTGAAAAAATCGGCATTGAGCGCGCAAAGGACAGCATAAAAGAGGCAGACCTTGTCCTTTTTGTTCTTGATTCCTCCGAAGCTTTTTCGCCCGAGGATATGGAAATCGCTGAAAATTTGAAGGATAAAAATGTTTTAATTGTTTTAAATAAGCAGGATAAAAATACTGTTTTGACCGTTCCCGAAATATCCGAAAAAACAGGGGTTTGTTCAGATGACATTATTCCTCTCGCCCTCCCTAAGGATGGCGAAAAAATAGGTATTTCCCAATTGGAAAACAGAATTTGTCATAAATTTGTTTCCACCCCCTCCTCCGGCGAGGAAATAAGAATTTCCAATCGTCGTCACAGGGATTGCCTTGTCTCCGCAAGAGAGGCACTTAAAAATCTTGAAAACGGGCTTACTGCCGGTATGCCCAAAGACTTGCTTTACATTGATTTAGAGGATGCCGCAACGGGACTTGGCGAGATTACGGGCGAAACAGTTCAGGAAGAAATCGTCAATCAGGTGTTTGAAAAGTTTTGTGTTGGTAAATAGGAGGTGAGAATATGGCTGACGGATTCCAGCTAAGCTTTGAATTTGTTGAAAAATGGGGTAGATTTGCAAAACCCGAATATTTGAAAATCTACATTTATATATTAAGTAAATACAAAAAAGATAAAACAGTTTATTCCATTTCGGAGCTTTCCGAGGTTATGGATATTAAAACTGCAAAAATTCGTGCCGCCCTTGAATATTGGGCGCTTGAGGGGCTTATTGCACTCTCTGAAAACGGATATATTTTTACGGAAACCACTCCGAAAAAGGCGGAAAATCAGTTAAAAGCCGTTGTTTCCTCAAGACCGTCCTATACTCACACGGAAATCGATAGTGCCGCTACTAAAAATCAGGATATTTCCTACCTTTTTAAGCAAGCGGAAAAAATTCTCGGCAAGCTTCTCAGCACCAACGATATGGAAGTTCTCTATTCCTTTGTGGATTGGCTGAATCTTCCCGTTGAGGTTATTATTATGATAATCACCTATGCGGCAGGAAAAAATAAAAACAATATGCGCTATATCGAAAAAGTGGCGATTGATTGGGCAGACCGAGAGATAAATACATACGAAAAAGCGGAGGCTTATATAATTGAGCTTGAGGAAGCTTATTCAAAAGAGAGAAAAATACGCACAATTCTCGGAATAAACGATCGTGCCTTAAGCGTTACAGAAAAGAAATATATAAATATATGGGCATACGAAAAGGATATTCCTCTTGATTTAATCCCTATCGCATATGACAAAACCATGATGAAAACGGGCGGAAAAATGGGCTGGGCATATATGAATAAGCTGCTTTGCTCATGGTTTGATGAGGGGATTAAGACTCAGGAAGAGCTTGAAATCGCACAGGAGCATTTTAAAATTAAACAGAATGAAGAAAAAACAAAGACTCCTCAAAAAGGTGCGAATAAATTCAGTAATTATCAGGACACAAATAAAATTGATTACGATAAGTATGCTGAGCAAATTCTTGCGGATATGCTTGATGAATAGGAGTGAAAATCATGGAATCAGCTTATGTTTTAGCCTCGAAGGAGCTTGAGGAATTAAGAAACGAAAATCGACAGATTTTGGAATACAGAAAACGGGAAATGGCGGATATTGCTCCAAGAATTCCGGAAATTGATATAGAGCTTATGCAATCAGGAACAGCGCTGCTTAAAACAGTTCTGAAGAAGGGGACAAGCTTTGACGAGGTTAAGGCGAAAATTCAATCCCTTCAGGATGAGAAAATTGCCCTTTTGGAAAAAAACGGCTTCCCCTCCGATTATCTTGATGATATTGTAAGCTGTAAAAAATGCTCCGACACGGGCTTTGTTATGGGACATCGCTGTGACTGTCTCAAAACTCTTATTGCAAAACATATAGGCTCAAATGCCAATCTTTCCGAATATATGAAAAATCAGACCTTCGAGAATTTTGATTTTTCGCTGTTTGAGGATACGCAAAGAGACGGAAAACCTGTCCCTGTTGTTAAAATTATGCAGAAAGCAGTTCAGATTTGTATGGACTTTGCCGATAACCTTAAACACGAAACCGGAAATATTATATTAAGCGGAAATGCAGGAACCGGAAAAACATATCTTTCCAGCTGCATAGCAAACCGTGCCCTTGAAAAAGGAAATACGGTTTATTACACAAGCGCATACAAGCTTTTCGATACTCTTGAATCTCTTAAATTCGGCAAAGATTCAGTGGATGATGCTCAAAGCATATCCAAGTATATATATGAAGTTGACTTGCTCATTATTGATGATTTAGGAACGGAATTTACGACTCAATTCACCAGCGCCGCATTTTTCGATATTCTTAACTCAAGACTTGTCAGCGGGAAAAGTACCCTTATTTCAACTAACCTGAATTTGGAGGGTATCAATAATTTATACAGCCAGAGAGTGGCTTCGAGAATTATGGGAGATTACAAAGCGATAACTCTTTTGGGAAATGATCTTCGCCCAAAGCTGAAAAATAAGTAGTTTAAAATATTTTTGTAAAAAGGCTTGACTTTTGGATGTGTTTCATGATATAATATACGAGTTGTGAAACCATAACATCCCTTTGGAGAGGTGGTCGAGATGGTTTAAGGCGCAGCATTGGAAATGCTGTGTACGTTAATAGCGTACCGTGGGTTCGAATCCCATCCTCTCCTCCATAAAACAACCGCAAGGTTGATACAATGAAAATCCCTTGATATCAAGGGATTTTTTGATTTTTATAAACTTTTTCATTAATATTTTAAAGTCAAAACTTCTATTTTTTCTGAAAACTAAACATAGGGGGGTACGCACAGTTTACCCCCCTATGCATTTTTTACCCCCCTTTGCGATATTTTTATCCCCCCTATACATTTTTACCCCCCTTTGTGATTTTTTTTACC